>JBCBUA010000029.1:0-31680 GCA_039818365.1 Pseudomonadota bacterium | reverse complement strand
CCCGTGCAGAAGATCGGGCCGCGTGGCATCGCCATAACAGGTACGGATGCCGACCTGTTCATTGCCGCGATCGATGACCGCGACAAGCAGACGCTTGTGGTCGAACATGTCGCCAAGACCTATCCAAACGTCAAGATCCTGGCGCGTGCGCGGGACCGCCACCATGTCTACGAGCTGGAAAATGTCGGTGCGCACGTGGCCGAGCGCGAAGTGTTCGAAGGGGCGCTGGCACTTGGAAAACAGGCGCTTGTCGAGCTTGGGAGCCATCCGTTCCGGGCCCAGACCAAGGCCAAGGAATTCCGCAATCACGACTTCGCGATGCTTGATGATCTTCGCGAGAACTACAATGACGGCGGCGTCGACAAATCCTATATCGATGCGATGCGCGCACATGCCGAAACGCTGTTTGACATCATGAAGGTTGACCGGGGCGAAGAACGTCACGAGCGCACGGAACGGGGCTGGAACCCGCCCCCGAAGAGCGATGCGACCCTGGGACTGACACCGGAAGGAGAAGAAACCCGTGGCTGACTTGTCCGATCTCGACATGGAAAACGTTCTGCAGATCGACATCGTGTCCGATGTCGTCTGTCCCTGGTGCATCGTCGGCTTCAAGCAACTGGAAGCCGCGATCGCCCAAACGGGCGTGTCGGCCGTGGTCAAATGGCACCCGTTCGAGCTCAATCCGGACATGCCGGACGAAGGCGAGAACCTGCGTGAGCACATCATGCGCAAATACGGGACGAGCCGGGAACAGTCCGAGGAAGCGCGCGCGCGTCTGACCGAGATCGGTTCCGGTCTCGGGTTTGAGTTCCGGTTCACGGACGACATGCGCATGGTGAACACGTTCAAGGCGCATCAGCTCATTCACTGGGCGGCTTCGGAAGGCAAGGAACATGCGCTGAAAATGGCGCTGTTCGACGCGTATTTTCAGGAGCGCAAAAACCTCAACGAGGAAGACATCCTGGCCGATGTCGCAGCAAGCGTCGACCTCGACCGGACCGAAGCGCTGAAAGTGCTGGAAGATGGCCGATATGCGGATCAGGTGCGCCAGGAGGAGACCTTCTGGACTCAGAACGGCATTCACGGGGTCCCTGCCGTCATTTTCGAGCGCCGTCACCTCGTATCCGGGGCTCAGGGCGTCGACAATTACGCATCGATCATCAGGCAGCTTACACAAGGCGAGGCGGCCTGAGGCGGGAACACGATTGAGCCGCAAGCTGCAAAACGATCTGCTTTGGCCACCCCTGGCTCAAGTTTGTCATTCCGGACAAGTGCGGCACCAGCTGCGCGCGGATCCGGAAACCAGATGTCTTTCGCGCCGAAGGCGCGGCTTATTTGTATCGACAAGGGTGTTCGCTTCGCTCACGCAGATTTCTGGATTCCAGATCGGCGTTCGGCATTGCCTCACTTGTCTGGAATGACGGTCGGGGAATGTCACGCCCGACAACGACGGTCCAGTTGGGCTCATTCCGGCGACGAACTCAATTGTGTTCAAATGAGTTGATCATAATCTCTTGGAAACATCAGTATCCCGATTTAGAGCTCAGCGGCGCTGACCGCGTCACAGTTTTTTGAACAGAACCCCGGCTGCCTCGATGCGGCCGGCCGGGGTGTCTGCCGGTTCGGCGCCGTAATTCGTCCAGATCCTGAGATCGCCCGCCTCGCGGCAGCGAACACCGCCTGCAAGGTTCAGGGTCGGGATGCCGGCCTTGCGGCAGAGATCCTCAAAGAGCCGTGTCCAGGCAGCGTCATCGCACCAGCCGCCGACATAGGTCAGGTTTCCGGAACGCATGACGGCAGGCTGGCCGTCTTCCAGCTCAAAGACGACGTCGGCGGAGCCTTCCAGCTCTTCCCGGTAGCCAACAAAATGGCCGCCGGCCCTGAGCGGTACCGGCATATCGGGGCGCATGCTTTCCACACGTGAAACCGTTACGTCGAGACCCGGCATGTCCGGCGGCAGCGGTACCGGGATGACCATGTCGGCATTGCGCGCAGCAGAGCGCGGACCGAGCACGATCTCCGCCTCTGCATCGGCGAGAGCGCGTTTCAGCTCGATTGGCATGTAGATCATTCCTGGCGCCGCAACGATGCCGTAGCCTGAGAAATCGCGTGACTGCGCCCGCAGGATATCGACGGAAAGGCCGAGTTTGCGAAGAGCCCGGTAGGCATCGAAGACAACCTGAAAATAATTCAGGCCGGCGCCGTGGGGCTGGGTTGCCCAGGCGAAGTCGGCGTCATAATCGAAGATGAGGGCGACCTGTGCCTTTTTTGTCGTGACATCACTGGCATTGCGGAGTTCTTCGGCCACCTGACGCGCCTCGATGAGAGCCGGGGCGTCGGCATTGTCCGGACGCAGCATGCCGGCATGCATCTGCTCCTGCGCAAAAGGGGCCTGCCGCCAGCGGAAATAGCAGACGGCTTCCGCCCCGTGCGCATAGGCTTCCCACGCCCACAGGCGCATCATGCCGGGCAGGGGGGCAGGATTGAAGGGCGCCCAGTTGACGGGGCCCGGCTGCTGTTCCATGACCCACCAGCGCCCTCTGCCGACGGATCGGTAGAGATCGTGGTGGAAGGCCTGAAAATCGGGATCGCCCTGGCGCGCATAAGCGCGCTGATTGGCATCATCGGCACCGACGCGATCTTCGAGGAAACCGAGCGGGTAACTGTCCCATGTCGCGATGTCCAGGTCGTCGCCCACCTTGAAATGGTCGAACTCGGTGATCCGGCCCATGAAATTGTGGCTGACGGGAGCGTCCGAATGCTGCCGGATAATCTCGACCTGCCGTTTGTTGAAACTTGCCACCTGATCGGACGAAAACCGCCGGAACGCCAGCATGTGCGAGGGGTTCGGCTCGGTCACGGTCAGGTTTGGCAGGCCGACCTCGTCAAAGGCGCTATACTCCATCGACCAGAAGACATTGCCCCAGGCGCGGTTGAGGGCCTCGACCGACCCATACCGATTTTCAAGCCAGGCCCCGAAGGCGGCGCGCGCGGCGGCGGAATAGGAGAGCGTCGTATCGTGGCAGCCGTATTCATTGTCGGTCTGCCAGGCGCCGACATGGCTGTTCCTGCCATAGCGCTCGGCGAACAGCCGGACAATCCGGTCACATTCTTCGCGATAGCCTTCATGGGAGAAGCAATAGTGGCGCCGGGAGCCAAAACCGCGTTCCCTGCCGTCCGCGTCCAGGGCGACCATGTCCGGATGTTTGGTCAGCATCCACCGCGGAGGTGTTGCCGTCGGTGTGCCGAGCACGACCTTCAGGCCTGTCTTTCCCAGCACATCGATTGCGCGGTCAAGCCACTCGAATCTCAGTTCTCCGGGAGAGGGCTCCAGCTTCGACCAGGCGAATTCGCCGATCCGGACCCATGTCAGGCCCGCGTCCGTCATGCGCCGGGCATCGGCTTCCCACATTTCTTCCGGCCAGTGTTCCGGATAGTAGCAGGTTCCAAGCGTGCGCTTCATGTGAGAGCCCTTTTTGAACAATACGGGCCAGTCGACCCGGACGGCAGAAATGTTGCCCGGTTGGTTCGCATCCAAATGTATTCAAAGAATGACGCGGTTTTCCGGCTGACCGATGGCGGATGTCTGGGCGAAATAGGTCTTTCCCTCAGAACCGCCGTCCAGTCCTTCCGCTGCCGTCGTGGCGAAGAGGGTGCCGAGGTTGGCACCGCCGAAAGCCGGACAGGAAACCTGCCGCGCGGTGAAGCTGATTTCCTCGACAAAACTGCCGTTGGGCGCATATCTGGCAACCCGGTTCGCGCCCCATTGTGCGTTCCACAAGTACCCTTCCGTATCGATCACGGCCCCGTCGGGATTGAGATCGTCGTTCGAGAGATCGGCAAAAAGCGTAGGTGTACCGCTTGGCCAGCCATCGGCGTCAAGGCTCACCTGCTGGATGCACTGGGTCTCAGTATCTGCGAAATAGGCCGTCTGATCGTCCGGAGAAAAGCAGATCGCATTGGAGATGGTGATGCCGCTATAAAGCCGGCGCAGCTCTCCCTTGTAGAAGCGGTAGATCGATCCCTTGCCCTGCTCGGCGTTGATCCCCATTGTGCCGATCCAGAAACCTCCCCCGGGATCGGCGCGCCCGTCGTTCGAGCGTGTCACGGGATCGTCGGCCTCAAGATCGCAGAGTTTTGTCCTTGCCTCGGTGTCGAGATTGAACAGGAAGATCTGGCTTGCGCTTGCAATGACCATTTCCGACTTGCTGACCCAGCCCGCGGCGGAAACATATTCGTCGAATTCCCAGCTTGCGGCGGTGCCGTTTTCGCGGGTCATCATCTTTTTGCTCAGAATGTCGAACCAGAACAGTTGCTGCCGCTCGGGGTGCCAGAGCGGCCCTTCACCCAGCACGCAGCGGCGCTCGTCAAACACGTTGCTCATGCCCGTTTATCCAATTGCTGACATGGCGGTGTCGTAGGCCCCGACAATCCGGTCGGCGCGATCCTTGATTTCCGGGACAGTCAGACCCGGCTTGTAGAGCGCGGTGCCGATCCCGAAGCCGGTCGCGCCCGCTTCAAGCCACGACCCGAAATTGTCCGGTCCGGCACCACCGACCGCATAGGTCGCGGTTCCTTTCGGAAGAACAGCAAGCATGGCTTTCAATCCGTCGGGCCCGATCAGGGACGCCGGAAAGAATTTCAATCCGTCAGCGCCGTTGCGCAGCGCGGTGAAACATTCGCTTGGGGTCATGACACCCGGAAAAGACGACATGTCTTCCGCCTTCGTTGCAAGGATCACGTCCGGGTTGCAGTCAGGCGACACGATGAGCGTTCCTCCCACCGCCTTGACCTGAAGAACCTGCTCCGGAGACAGGACAGTGCCCGCACCGATTTCCGCGCGGCCGGCAAAGGTCTTTGCCATGGCCTCGATGCTTTTCAGCGGCTCGGGCGAATTGAGCGGCACTTCAATCCGGGTGATGCCCGCCTCAATGAGGCATTCGGTGACGGGCAAAGCCTCCTGCGGGGTCACCCCCCTCAATATGGCGATCAGATTACGGCTCATCAGGAAACCTTCGAATAAGTTGAGTGTGCCAGCGCAAGACCGTTCAGGGTCGTGGATTCGGCGTCCAGCATCGATGCAGCGTGTCCCAGTTTGCCAAGGGCAGCCTGGTATGCTCTTGCGATGTGATCGCTTCCGAGCAGAGAGACGGAGGACAGGTCAAAATCGTCTTTCACGGACGCGAGTTCCGCACCGATCAGGAGGCCGGAAAGACGGCCCCGTGCGGTATCGGCCGGCATGTCCGAGACGAGACCCGATGCACGAATGCCAAACAGGCTTGCCGCAAATACATGCGGGCGATCGGTGACTTCCTGAACCGCGTTTTCAAATGCGGCTGAGTCCAAATCGGAGGAGTCGACGCTGTGGCGCAGAACCGACTGCCGGGTCAGGAGCGCAAAGAGCTCTCCGCTCATGCAGGTTCTGAAATGTTCAACAACGCCATCCTTCAAGGAAACCCATTTGGTGTGCGTTCCCGGCAGGCAGAGGGTTCCCGTATGTCCGGGGGCTTCTGCCAGGAAGCCCGCGATCTGGGTTTCTTCCCCCCGCATGACATCGGCAGGTTCGGTCTGCTTGATGCCGGGAAGAATGCGGACGTCCAGACGTCGATCGTCGGTCGCAACGACGGTCGCGTCCTTGAGCGCGGGCGGTGTGCATGGCGTGGATTTGTAAGGTGCTTCCGCCCAGCCCTGGCGCGATCCCGCCATGCCGCAAATGATCACCGGTGTCTTGGCACCGGGGGCAATGAGGTCATCGACAAGCGTCAGCAAGGCCGGTTCAAACTCGTTGCGCGAAAGGCTGCTCATGCCTTTGCCGGAACTGCGGTGGGCCAGAATTGCATCGCGAGAATCAAGCGCCCAGACGCGCAGATTGGTCGTACCCCAATCCACTGCGATCCAGTCCGCTTTTGCCTGAAGGCTCATCCCGTCACCACTACTCCGCCGTCAACCACCAGCGACTGTCCGGTCATTCCATGGCTGGTCTTTGCCGCAAGAAACAGGACCGGGTCAACCATATCTTCCGGCGACAGTTCAAACTTGAGGCACTGCCGGTCGATATGAGCGGCAAGTGCTTCGGGTGTTACCCAAAGATCCTTCTGTCTTTGCGTCAGCACCCAACCGGGCGCAATCGCATTGACGCGGATGTTGTCCGGGCCGAATTCCCGCGCCAGGCTTCGTGTCATGCCGTTGATGCCGGAATTTGCGGTCGTATAGGCGGCATAGCCGGCATTTCCCATCATGTAGGAAATCGAGGTGAAATTGACGATCGAGCCGCCTCCGGCCGCACGCATGCCCGCAATGACATGCTGGCAAGCGAAAAAATACGCCTTGAGATTGATCGACTGGGACCAGTCCCAGAACTCCTCGTCGACTTCCTCGGTCGCGTGACGCTTGTCATTGGCCGCGTTGTTGACAAGAACCGTGATCGGGCCATGCGCCTCCGCAGCCTTGTCCATGGCGCTCTTCAGCTCACCGATATTGGATATGTCGCAAGGCAGATAAAGGGGGCGGTTGCTGTGCTGGCGTTCCATCTCGTCGCAAAATGCGCTTGCATCCGAGCGCTGGACGAAGGCGACCCGGGCACCTTGCGCCAGAAAACCGCTTGTAAGGGCAGCGCCGATCCCCGAGCCGCCACCGGTGATAAAGACCGACCTCCCCTTGAGGTCCGGATAGTTTGCGTGCATCAGACGCTTCCCCTTTTCGTGCCGCAGCAGACCCGTGCCCGGTGCCTGGCGGCGTCTTTCCGTATTATTGCCGCTGACCCTCGATGACCCAGATCGTTTCCGGGAAGCGCCAGGGCAGAATGAGACCGTGTGACATCAGGTATTGCCCGCTCGCCACAAGCTCCCTTTCTTTCAGGAGCGGTGCGCCACGGGACAGACCGGGCGCATCTTCACGATTGACCAGGCTGATCCGGTAGCGCGCATCCGCGTCAAGACCTGTCAGGCGCACCGGTTTCTGCAGGATCGGTTCCGACGAGCGCAAAAGTGCGGCGAACACCACAAACCTCTCGCCATCTTCGGCCAGTTGCTGTTCCGCGATCACGGCCGGATCGGACATGTCGAGCCGCAGAATATCGGCACGCATCATCCAGTCCCGGTTCGCCTTCCACCAGGCGGTCACCTTCTTCAGGGTCGCGGTCTCCTCATCGGAGAGTTCACGCGGGTCCATTTCGAAGCCAAGGTGCCGTTGCGCCGCCGTCCAGGCACGCAGCGTCATGTTGAGCGTGCGCCCGGATGTATGGCTGACGCGCGGTCCGACATGCGAGCCGGTTAGCGATGCCGGCAGGAACAGGGCGGCCTCGTGCTGAATGCGCTGGCGTTCCAGCGCGTCGTTGCTGTCCGAAAGCCAGACCCTTTGCGTCCGTTCCAGGATGCCGAAATCGACCCGGCCACCGCCGGAGGCGCAGCTTTCGATTTCCACATGGGGAAAGTCGGCGCGGAGCCGGTCGATGAGGGCGTATACGCCTTCGGTCTGGGCGGCGTCGACGACCGGCAGCACCCTGTTGTGGTCCCACTTGATGTAGCCGATGTCGTTGTCAGCCAGGATCGCCGCAATGCAGCCGTAGAGATACGAGCGCACGTCCTCCCGGGCCATGTCGAGAACGAGCTGCTGCCGCCCCCTGACCTGATCAAGCGAACCGAGAACCCAGTCCGGGTGGGCTCGGAACAGGTCGCTGTCCTCGTTGATCATTTCAGGCTCGAACCAGATACCGAATTCGAGGCCGAGCGCTTTGACATGGGTGATCAGCGGTGTCAGTCCGTCCGGATATTTCCGCGTGTCTATCGTCCAGTCGCCGAGGGAAGACGTGTCATCGTCCCTCAGTCCGAACCAGCCGTCATCAAGCACAAAACGCTCGGCCCCCAGGCCCGCCGCCCTGGTCGCAATTGCTTTGAGTTCTTCCAGATCGTGATCGAAGTAAACCGCTTCCCAGCAGTTATAGTGCACGGGCCGCGGCTCTCTGGCACCTGTCACGACATGGTCCCGCAGATGTTTCTGGAAGCGCACAGCCGCGCCGTTGAAACCCGTTGCTGAATAAGCGGCAAAGAGGGGCGCCGTGCTGAAGGAACGGCCCTTTTGCATGCTCGCCGATGCGTGCCCGAATTGGATCTGGCGCCTGCCGTCGGCAAGTTCCTCGGCGACCATCCGGTGCCCGCCCGACCAGCCATAGTGAAACGCATAAGCCTCACCGCTGGTGTTGCAGGTGTCTCCGGAACAGGCGATCAGCCCGGGAAAATGGGCATGGTCCGACCGGCCGGTGCGGTTGTCGCGCATGCGCGCGCCCGGAGCAAATGATAGCCTGCGGGTCTGGAATTCTGCACACCAGCGGCCTGAAAACTCGATCATTTCACCAATATGGGCCGGTATTTGAAGCACGGGGGCTGCGAACCAGTCGACCGTGATCTCCTGCGCACTTTCCAGGCGCGTCTGCATCTGCAAGAGCGATGTTCCCGGTGTCAGCGACAGGTCGACAACGAGACGAAGATCGAGCGCCTCGTCGGCATAGGTCAGGGCCAGGCCATGCTCAGACGACGCTTCGCTTTGGAACCGGAACGCCGGCAACAGCGTGTTGCCGTTCGCATCGCGTCCGGTCAGGCCAACCTGGCCGGGGAAGGTCTGCGAGGCTTCCGGACTAAGGCTGACCGGAGCGTTCCGGTCGACCATGCCGCCGGTCACGTCGGTGGCCGAGGCAGCGGCAAGCGCCTGCAGGTCCTCGTGTTCGGGAAGCGGCGGGCCCCAGTAAACCGCTTCGGGCAAGGTGTCGCCGAAGCTGGCGAGAACCAGGCTCTGATGTGAATCGCCAAGATGCCAGGTCTTCGCCTGCATTCCCAAGACTCCTGCACTCTCTCTTGTGTCCAGACCGGCCTTTCGAAGGCCGATCATTTCACAGCCCCGAGTGTCAGACCGGCGATGAAGTGCCGTTGCATCAGAAAGAACATTGCGACCGGCGGCAGTGCCGCGACGATGGAGCCCGCGCTCATCAGGTGATAGGCGGCACGGTACTGTGCGTTGAAGGACGTGATCCCTGCGGTGACCGGCTGGCTTTCAACACCCTGCGTCAGCACGATCGCCCAGAAGTAGTCGTTCCAGATGAAGGTGAACATCAGCACGGAAAGGGCCGCGATCGCCGGCTTCATCAGCGGCAGAACCACGAACCAGAAAATCCGCCACTCCGAGATGCCTTCAACACGCGCCGCCTCGATGAGTTCGAACGGGAGAGCGCGGATGAAGTTGCGCATGAACAGGGTGCAGAAACCGGTCTGGAAGGCGACGTGAAACAGGACCAGGCCGGTGATGGTGTTGTAAAGACCCAGTTGCAGTGTGAGATCGCGCACCGGCACCATCAGGATCTGGAACGGCACGAAATTGCCGGCGACGAACATGAAGAAGATCCAGATATTCGCCTTGAACTTGTAGATGCCGAGCGCAAAGCCGGTCATGCAGGACAGCGCCACCGCGCCAATCACCGTCGGGATCGTGATCTTGAACGAGTTCAGGAGATATTGCGGCATGTCGGATGCCGTGAACACCAGCCAGTAGTTGGTAAAGCCCTTGAATTCGGACGGCCAGCCCCAGTAATTGGCGTTGGCAAAATCGGAGTCCGGCTTGATGGAGAAAATGGCGACGGCAATGAGCGGCAGCAGCCAGAGGATCAGCGCCAGCGGCAGGAACGCCTGATAGGTAACCTGCCAGGAGCGCGGTGTGCGTTCGATCGGTGTCGGAAACATCTCAGCGCGCCTTTTCTTCTTTGTACATCGACCACAGGAAGTAGGCGATGAAGGCCAGCATGATCAGGAACAGCACGACGGCGATGGCAGCGCCATAGCCCATGCGGAACCCGTATTCGGACAGGGCGACCTCGAACATGTAGAAGCTGAGAACGCGGCTGGCGCCGAACGGTCCGCCATTGGTCATGACCGAGATCAGGTCGAAGGAACGCAGCGCTCCGATGATCGTGACGACAAAGGCGATGAAGGTGGCAGGGCGCAGCTGCGGCACGATGATATACCAGAGCATTTTCCAGCCCTTTGCGCCGTCAAGGCGCCCGGCTTCGATCTGCTCGGGATCGACCGCATTGAGACCCGTAAGATACAGGATCATGCAATAGGCGGTCTGCGGCCAGAGACCGGCGACGATGATGCCGACCGTCACCCAGTTCTCATCGCCGAGAACGTTCACCGGTGGCAGCCCGATGGAACCAAGCAGAACGTTGAGGATGCCGAAGGTCGGATCGTAGAACCATGTGAACACGAGACCGACGACCACCTGGGAGATGACGAAGGGGAAAAAGAACAGGGATTTGTAAAGCCGTATTCCAGTAACCGTCTGGTTCAGGAAGAGGGCAATGAAGAGACCGGCCGGGATCGCGAGAAGGTATAGCAGCAGCCAGATGACGTTGTTTTTCAAAGACGTGTAGAACGCCTCGTCCCAATAGAGTTCTTCGTAGTTGTAGAGACCGACATATTCCGCCTTGCCGAGCCCGTCCCACTCGTAGAGCGACAGGTTGAACGACTGGAAGATCGGGAAGATCACGTAAAACAGGAAGAACAGAATTCCTGGAGCCAGGAACAGCCATGGTGTCAGCTGCTGCTGGTTTCTGTGCCACCACGAGCTCTGGTGGTCTTGGGCAACGGACTCTTGGGCCATGTTTGCCTCTTCAGGATGTAGCTACCGGGACCTTTTGAAGGGACAGGGTGCACAGGCACCCTGTCCGGTTCCGAAACGCGGAACTTACTTGTAGATGCGCTCGCGGGCGCGATCCAGGCGGGCCAGGATCTTGTCCAGGTTGTCCGGCTTGACCATGAATTCCTGCAGGCCTTCCATGGCAACCTTCGCCATTTCAGCCGGAGCGTCACGGTCGAAGAACTGGGCAACACCGCCAGGAGAGTTGGTGGAGAGCATCTCGAAGCCCTCGACGAGGAACTTGTCGTCGTCAACCGAAGACTGGGCGTTGACCGGCAGCTGACCGAGGTTCTTGCCGTTGTTGATTTCGGTCTGAACGTCAGGAGACACGACGAAACGCAGGAACTCGCGCGCTGCTTCCTTGTTCTGGGCGTTTGCCGGAATGTGGAAGGTGTCGGTCGGAGCGTCTTCCGCCTTTTCGATGCCCGGTGTGATTTCCACGAACTGGTAGAAATCGAGCTGGTCGTCGCTCAGGCCGGCGTCACGCAGCGGAGCGACCGCAAAGTTGCCCATCAGGTAGGCTGCGGCATCGCCCTGGACCATGAACGGCAGGGCTTCCTGCCAGCTGTAGGTCTGGTGGTTGTCGATGAACGCACCCATGTCGATGAGTTCGCGCCAGTTGGCGAAGGTCTTGCGGACTTCGTCAGACTGCCAGGACGCCTTGCCGGTCAAGAGATCCATGTGGAAGTCGAAACCGTTGGTGCGCATGTTCAGGTAGTCGAACCAGCCGCCTGCGGTCCAGAGGAACTTGGTGCCGATCGTGTAGCACTTCTTGCCGGCATCGATGATCTTCTGGCAGTTGGCCTTTTCCTCTTCCCACGTTGCCGGCTCGCTCAGGCCGAGTTCGTCGAAGATGTCTTTGCGGTAGTAAACGCCCCACTGATAGTAGGTATAGGGAACGCCCCACTGCTTGCCGTCGATGGTCATCGCACCCTTGGTCGATGCCAGATTGTCGGCGATTGCAGGCTCTGCCCAGAGATCGGAAACATCTTCAAAGAGACCCGCCTCGACATAGGGGCGCATGCGGTTGGCAGCGTACCAGGTCGCGACATCCGGCGCATTTGCCGTCAGGAAGTTGCGGATCTGGGTCTTGTAGGCCTCACGATCGATCACGGTTGTCTCGATGTTGAGATCGGGGTTCTTGGCCTGGAACTGCTCGATCATCTGTTCCATCGTAGCGCGTGGCGCCGGGTTGGATGTGTCGAGGAAAATCTTCAGATCGCCGGTCAGGCCGTCAGCAGAAACAGCGCCCATCGTGCCTGCCAGAATGGCAAAAGCAGCCGCGGACGTCTTCAACATGGAACGCATGGTGTCCTCCCTTTAGGTTCCATTATGTGAAACTTGGTTTTGTATATTGATACTTTGATGCGATCAGGTTAAGTTGTCAACAGGTCCGGCGAAAAGAAACGGGCCTATGGAGGAAACATGAACAAGCAGGCCACTGGCGACGGAACTGTCGGCAAAGCGCTCGATGTGCTCGACAGGGTCGCTGCCGTCGGACGTCCGGTCCGCTTCACCGAACTGCTCGCCGACAGCGTTCATCCCAAAGCGACGCTGTACCGCTTGCTGCAGACGCTGGTGAGCCAGGGCATGCTTGCTTATGACGAGGGGCAGCAGACCTATTCGCTCGGCATCCGTCTCGTGCGGCTTGCCCATGCCGCGTGGCGGCAGAGCTCGATTGCGCCGATCGCGCGCCCGTTCGTGCGCAAGTTGTCGGAGGAGGTCGGCGAGACCGTCCACCTCGCGCAACTTGACGGCGGCCAGGTGCTTTATGTCGACAAGAGAAACGCAATCAATCCCATCGACATGTATTCGCAGGCCGGAAAGATCGGCCCGGGTTACTGCACCGGTGTCGGCAAGGCGCTTCTGGCGTTTCTCGAGCCGGCTGAACTTGATGAGGCGATCAAGAAACAGTCCTTCTATCGCTACACGCCGGCGACGCTGAGCAGCGAGGCCGAGCTGAAAGCCGACCTGGAAGAAATCCGGCGGCAGGGTGTCGCGTTC
This sequence comes from Pseudomonadota bacterium, assembly GCA_039818365.1. Taxonomy (GTDB): domain Bacteria; phylum Pseudomonadota; class Alphaproteobacteria; order Rhizobiales; family Stappiaceae; genus Roseibium. The sequence continues at coordinate 18,990 of JBCBUA010000029.1, read as the reverse complement.
GACCGGGAGGAGCACGAACCCGGCATTGTGTGCATCGCTGCGCCGGTGCTCTCGTCCAAGGGCCGTCCGATCGGGGCGCTGTCCGTTACCACGTCAACCACACGAAAGGGTCTGGAAGAGCTTTCAAAAGTGCAGCCCGTGCTTTTGAAGACCGCTTCCGAAATTGCTGCAGCCGTTGAAGACTGGCAGTTCCCCGCATAAGAAATTCCCAGGGAGAAGAAAGCAAATGTCTGGCGTCACGCTGACCAAAGCAGTCAAGAAATATGCCGACCTGCAAGTCATCCACGGTGTGGATCTTCAGATCGAACACGGCGAATTCTGCGTGTTCGTTGGCCCGTCCGGCTGCGGCAAGTCCACCTTGCTGCGCATGATCGCTGGCCTGGAGGAGACCAGCGACGGCACCATCCAGATCGGTGGCCGTGACGTGACCAGGCTTGACCCGTCCGAGCGCGGCGTCGCGATGGTGTTCCAGACCTATGCGCTTTACCCGCATATGTCGGTCGAGGAAAACATGGGGTTCGGGCTGAAGATGAACGGCCATCCCAAGGCGGAGATCGCCGAGAAGGTCAGCGAGGCGAGCCGTATCCTCAAACTCGACCCTTACCTGAAACGCAAGCCCAAGGCGCTGTCGGGCGGCCAGCGTCAGCGCGTGGCCATCGGGCGTGCGATCGTGCGCGGTCCGGAAGTCTTTCTGTTCGACGAACCGCTCTCCAACCTTGACGCGGAACTGCGTGTCGACATGCGCGTCGAGATCGCACGGCTGCACAAGGATATCGGCGCGACCATGATCTACGTGACGCATGATCAGGTCGAGGCGATGACGCTGGCGGACAAGATCGTGGTGCTGCGCGCGGGCAGGATCGAGCAGGTCGGTTCGCCGATGAAGCTTTATTCGGATCCCGACAACAAGTTTGTTGCCGGTTTCATCGGCTCTCCGAGCATGAACTTCGTGGAAGGCATAGCCGAAGACGGCGCCGTCTCGGTGCCGGCCTTCGGCGGCGTAAGCGTGCCGACCACGGTCGCGCTCCCGGAAAAAGGCAAGAAGGTCCTCGTCGGCGTCCGGCCGCAGCATCTGAAGATTGCAGCAAGCGCGGAAGGGGCGACGGTCGACCTTTGCGAACAGCTCGGCGGTGTCGCCTATTCCTACCTGATCTGTCCGACCGGCGAACGCATCATCGTGGAAACCAAGGGGGAGGAAGCGCCCGTTGCAGAAGGGCATGTCGAGATCTCCTTCGACCCCTCCTCGGCCTTCTTCTTCGACGTGGAGACGGAGCAGCGGCTGCGGTAGGTTCGCGAAAAGATCCGTCATTCCGGACCAGCGCAGCCGTACCTGCGCGCCAACCGGAACCCGGATTTCTGGGTGAGCGGAGCGGACACGAAAGCACTTTCTTGAAAGATGACACGCCTTCGGCGCGAGCCGATTTCTGGATTCCAGATCGGCGTTCGGCCTTGCCTCACTTGTCTGGAATGACGGTGAGGGTGTGATGCGCGCGCCTGCGCCATCAATGCATTGAGCGCATCTGGTTTCGCATGTGTGTAGTGGGACGATCATTAAGAGTGAAAACCCTCATCCTGAGGAAGCGCTTCAGCGCTGTCTCGAAGGATGGGCAGCATGCTCTGAACCTGCTTTCCATCCTTCGAGACGCGCGAGGGCTCCTCAGGATGAGGTCGGGGCTCGGAACGGTGGCCGGTGAGAATATCCGTCATTCCGGACCAGTGCAGCCGTAGCAGCGCGCCGATCCGGAACCCGGATTTCTGGGTGAGCGGAGCGAGCACGAAAGCACTTTCATGAGAGCAGACGCGCCATTGGCGCGGGCTGATTTCTGGATTCCAGATCAGCGCTCGGCTTCGCCTTGCTTGTCTGGAATGACGGTTGGGTGACGGCTTCGCAGCTTGCCGGAATGGCGAACTTGGCTGGCAGTGTCCGACTTCCACAAACGGCCGGGTGGTCACGCGTGCTCTTGACATGAATACTGATTCAGGTTTCATATATGGCCAAGCGTCAGGTGAAACCGCACTGCTGCTCGGATGCCGGAATAGCGGCCGAAGAGCCTTGGGAGCCTGTTCGCGCATTGGGAGGAAACTTGATGACCAAACGCCTATACCGCTGGTCGCTGCCGCTTGTCGCAAGCGTCGGTCTGCTCGCCGCCAGCGCTGCCGGAGCGCTGGCCGAAGACATCAAAATCGCGCATGTCTACGGCAAGACGGGTCCGTTCGAGGCTTACGCCAAACAGTCTCATACCGGCCTGATGATGGGGCTCGAATACGCCACCGACGGCACGATGGAGATCGACGGCCGCAAGATCGTGGTGATCGAGAAGGATACGCAACTGAAGCCGGATATCGGCAAGGCGGCCCTCGCTGAAGCCTATGGCGACGATGAGGTCGATGTTGCGGTCGGGCCGGTTTCTTCCGGCGTTGCCCTTGCGATGCTGCCGGTTGCCGAGGAGTATGAAAAGCTTCTGATCGTTGAACCGGCCGTTGCCGATTCCATCACGGGCAGCAACTGGAACCGCTACGTCTTCCGGACGTCGCGCAACTCGTCGCAGGACGCGATTGCCAACGCGGTCGCACTCGGTCAGGAAGGTGTTTCGATTGCGACGCTCGCACAGGACTACGCGTTCGGGCGGGACGGTGTTGCCGCGTTCAAGGAAGCTCTCGTTGGAACGGGCGCCAACCTTGTTTTCGAGGAATACGCGCCCACCGACACCAAGGACTTTACCGCGAACGCGCAACGTATTTTCGATGCGTTGAAAGACGAGCCTGGCCGGAAGTTCCTGTTCGTGATCTGGGCCGGCGGCGGCAATCCGATCAGCAAGATCCAGGCAATGGAGCCGGAAAGGTTCGGGGTCGAGATCGCGACCGGGGGCAACATTCTGGCGGCGATGAAGGCCTACAAGGCACTGCCGGGAATGGAAGGGGCGACCTACTACTATTATGAAATCCCGAAGAACCCGGTGAACGACTGGCTGGTGTCCGAGCACCAGAAGCGTTTCGATGCGCCGCCCGACTTCTTCACCGCAGGCGGCATGTCTGCCGGGATTGCCATTGTCGAGGCCATCCGCAAGGCAGGGTCAACCGACACCGAAGACCTGATCAGCGCGATGGAGGGCATGGAATTCGAAACGCCGAAAGGCAAGATGATGTTCCGCGCCGAAGATCATCAGGCTCTGCAGCCGATGTATCACTTCAAGATCAGGGTCGACCCCGATGTCGAATGGGGCATTCCGGAACTGGTCCGCGAACTGAAGATCGAGGACATGAACATCCCGATCCGCAATCAGTAGGTTAATCGGCGCGTTGCACCCCATCGACCACGCGCCATTTTCCGAATCCCTCTAGAGTTGCCCGGCCGGCGAGACATGAATGCCGGCCGGGCCCTTGCTGGCAGCTGTTTTCGAAAGCACAGGATACGTTCCGGTGGCGACAGAAAAACCCATTCTCGAAACCCGTGACCTGACAATCCGCTTTGGAGGTCATGTTGCGGTCGATCATGTCTCGTGCAGGTTCGACCGGGGAACGCTGACCGCCATTGTCGGGCCGAACGGTGCCGGCAAGACGACCTATTTCAATCTCGTTTCAGGGCAATTGAAGGCAACAGGCGGCACCGTGACGCTGAACGGCGAAGACATCACCCGGCTCTCTGTTCCTGATCGGACGGATCGCGGCATCGGCCGTGCCTTCCAGCTGACGAACCTGTTTCCCACCCTGAGCGTGCGCGAAAATGTCCGCCTCGTCGTGCAATCCAGGGCGCGCAAGGGCTTTGACCTGTTTTCGATCGCGGAAAGCCATATCGAACTTCTGGAACGCGCCGATCACGTATTGGCGGAGGTGCGGCTGATCGATCAGGCCGACCAGATCGTCTCCGCGCTTCCCCATGGCGACCAGCGCAAGCTCGAAGTCGCGCTTTTGATCGCTCTTGGGCCGCAGGTTCTGATGTTCGATGAACCGACCGCGGGCATGAGCGTCGACGAGGTCCCGGTCATCCTTGAGCTGATCCGGAAACTGAAGGCGGATATGGACCGCACCATCCTTTTGGTGGAACACAAGATGGACGTGATCCGGTCACTCGCCGACCGCATCGTCGTACTCCACAACGGCGAACTGGTGGCCGATGGCGATCCTGCCGAGGTCATCGCGCTTCCCGTTGTGCAGGAGGCGTATCTCGGCAAGGCTCCGGAGGCCGCATGATGTCCAACATCCTGCTTGCGCTTGCCGGCGTGCATACACTCATCGGGCCGTATCACATCCTTCAGGGCGTGGATCTTGTCGTGCCCGAAGGCGGCGTTACCGTTCTCCTGGGGCGCAACGGTGCGGGCAAGACCACGACGCTCAGGACCATCATGGGGCTGTGGACCGCCAGCCAGGGTGAGATCCGTTTCGGCGATCATCTGATCACGACGCTGGCGACACCCGATATTTCCCGCCGTGGAATTTCCTATGTGCCGGAAGACATGGGCATCTTCACGGATCTGACCGTTGCCGAGAACATGGCGCTCGCGGCCGCAAACGGTCCCATCGATCAGAAACGTCTCGGCTGGATCAAGGAGCTGTTTCCCCCGATCGGCACCTTCTGGGATGCATCTGCCGGAACGTTGTCGGGCGGACAGAAACAGATGCTCTCTGTTGCCCGGGCCATCATCGAGCCGCGGCGGCTGATCCTGATCGACGAGCCGACCAAGGGGCTCGCGCCCGCAATCATCAACGCGATGGCCGAGGCCCTGCGCGAACTGAAGCAGACCGACACAACAATCCTGCTCGTGGAGCAGAATTTCGCGATGGCGTCCGCCATCGGAGACACGGTGGCCGTCATGGATGACGGCCGCATCATCCATTCCGGAGCCATGGCCGAACTGGTTGAGGATGAAAGTCTGCAGGAGAGACTTATGGGGCTGAGCCTGGAGGCGCATCAATGAGCGAAACCGCGATCAAGCCGCGCATCGAGAAGATCCCCTTTCGGGAGCAGGTGCTGCAGAAACTGCCGGTGCTGCTGGTGCCTGTGCTTGCACTGCTGGGGCTTGCCGCCATCGGCAATCCGGCAAGCTGGCTGACGCTCACGGTGGCAGGCCTTGCCATGGGCATGATGATCTTCATCATGGCCTCCGGACTGACGGTGGTGTTCGGTCTCATGGACGTCATCAATTTCGGCCACGGAGCCTTTGTCGCCGTCGGGGCCTTTGTCGGCTTCACGGTCCTGGCCTGGCTCGCGGGCTGGACGGCGTCACCGAGCGTCATGCTCAATCTTGCCGCCGTTCTGATTGCCATCCTTGCTGCGATGGTGGTTACGGGTGTGCTCGGATATGCCTTCGAGCGGGTGATCGTGATGCCGGTCTATGGCGAGCATCTGAAACAGATCCTTGTCACCATGGGTGGCCTGATCGTTGCCCAGCAGATGATCTACGTGGTGTGGGGGCCGGACGAACTGCATATCTCGCGCCCCGAGGCGTTTCAGGGATCGGTGGTGTTCGGTGAGGCGGCCATCGAGAAATACAGGCTCGTGGCGGTCGCCATCGGGCTCGCCCTCTTTCTCGCCATGCGTCATGTCCTGAAGAACACGAAGATCGGACTGCTCGTCAGGGCCGGGGTGGAGAACGGCGAGATGGTCGAGGCCCTCGGATACAGGATCCGCCGGCTGTTCCTGATCGTGTTCATGACCGGGTCGGCGCTTGCCGGGCTCGGCGGCGTGATGTGGGGGCTCTACCAGGAGACAATCACCGCGCATATGGGATCGGAGATCATGGTGCTGGTCTTCATCGTGGTAATCATCGGAGGGCTCGGTTCCGTCGAGGGCTGCTTCATCGGCGCTCTCTTGGTCGGCCTTCTTGCCAACTACACGGCCTTTCTCGCGCCCAAGGTGGCACTGATCTCGACCATCGCGCTGATGGTCGTGATCCTGATGTGGCGACCGCAGGGCCTTTATCCCGTCGTCAAGGCGAAGTGAGGTATCCGGTATGCTGACCAGGCTCCTTTCCGGCGATACACCGCGCAGCGGCCTTTTAACCCTGCTGCTCGTGGCCGTGCTGATTTCACTCGCCTTCGCCCCGTTCCTGTTCCCGGGAACAAAGTCGCTTGAGACGGCGGCGCGGATCTGTATCTTCATTGTGCTGGTGGCAAGTTACGATCTGTTGCTCGGCTACTCGGGGATCGTCTCTTTCGCACATACGATGTTCTTCGGCATCGGCGCTTACGGGACGGCGCTTGCGCTCAGCACGTCCGGTCCAAGCTATTGGTCGCTCACCTGGGGCACGCTGGCCGGAGCGCTTGTCGCGGCCGTCTTCGCGCTGGCGATCGGCCTCTTTTCGCTGCGTGTCAAGGCGATCTTCTTCGCCATGGTGACGCTTGCCGTTGCGAGCGCGTTCGCGGTTTTCGTGTCCCAGATGTCCTGGCTGACAGGCGGTGAGGACGGGCTCAACTACAAGATCCCGCGCGAGCTGACGCCGGCCTTCAAGCTGGTCAAGGAGAAGGTCTTCGGTGTGAGGATCAACGGCAAGCTGCTGGCCTACTACCTGGTGTTCTTTGCGTCTTTGACGCTTTTCCTGGTCATGCTGCGGATCGTCAATTCTCCGTTCGGGCGCACGCTCAAGGCCGTTCGGGACAACGCGTTCCGGGCCGAGGCGATCGGGTACAAGGTCGTTCGGTACCGCACCACGGCGACGGTTCTTTCCGCTGTGATGGCAGCGCTTGCCGGATCCCTGCTGGCGATCTGGCTGCGCTATACCGGACCGGCGACGACCCTCTCCATGGAGATCATGATCGACATCCTGCTGATGGTCGTCATCGGCGGCATGGGCACGCTTTACGGTGCCGTGCTCGGCGCGACGCTGTTCATTCTCGCGCAAACCTATCTGCAAAATCTGATGGGGGTTGCGGCAGAGGCGACAAGCGCCGTGCCACTGGTTTCGACACTCGTTGCGCCGGAGCGCTGGCTGCTTTGGCTCGGCGTACTATTTATCCTGTCGGTATATTTCTTTCCGAGCGGGATCGTCGGAAGACTGCGGGCGGGGCGTGCTTGAGCAATCGGGGACTTTATATGCGCGACAGCGGGGCTGGACGCCCCGTGGTGTTCATTCACGGCTGGTCCTGTCCCGGCCCGTTTTTTCAGAACCAGATTGACAGCCTCCAGGCCCATGCCCGATGCCTTGTGCCGGATCTTCCGGGTCACGGGCAGACGGGCAACCGCCTGCCGCTGACGATCGAAGCCGCGGCCGAGGCCGTTCATGCCGATCTGGTGGAAAGGGATATCTGCGACGCCATCGTTTGCGGCTGGTCCATGGGCGCTCTGGTTGCCTATGCCATGATCGATCGTTTCGGCGCGGATCGCCTGTCCGCCTTTGTTGCGATCGACATGACGCCGAAAGTGCTGAACACGTCCACCTGGCAGAACGGTACGCTGAACGGGCTCAATTCGGAGCTTAACCAGGTGTTTCTCGATGCGATTGTTCCGGACTGGCCGAAGCTGCCGGGACGGATTGCGAGCCGGCTTTTTGCAGAGGGTCTTCCCATCGGGCAGGAGCAGAAGGAGAAGGCGGCACAGGAGATTGCGAAAGCTGATCCGGCGCTCCTGAAACCGATGTGGGCGTCGCTCACCGCTCAGGATTTCCGGCCGCTACTGGCAGAATTTCCCGTTCCATTTCATCTTGTCGCGGGACGCAGGAGCCAGCTTTACGGACACGGCGTTCATCTCTGGCATGAACAGAACGTGCCCGACTTTCAGCTCCATCTTTATGACCGCTCGGGCCATGCTCCTCACATGGAAGAACCTGCCAAGTTCAATGCATTTCTGATGGACCTGATCGATCGGAGATAAAGGCGCCTCAGTGCCCGCCGCCGATCTTCGATTTCACGAATTCGATGATCTTGTCGAGGAATGTCAGCACAACGAAGACCGCCAGCAGTCCGACAAAAAACCGCAGATCCGTTGTCAGGCTGTTCTTGGTCACGTCCCACTGGCGCGCGCCGATATTGGCGTAGATCCAGGCATAGTAGGCGATGGCCGTGAGAGCAGCCGTCAGGACCAGCGAGACCAGGATGGTCTGCCAGGCCGGCCGCGGGGTCTGGTCTTCACTCATTTCAGGATCCTCGCTTTTGCAAGGTCGACCTTGAAGACCATCAGGTCATCGAGGCGTTCAACGTCGCCCTCAAGTTCGACATAGAGCGCGAGCAGCGGTTTGATTTCATCGCCGAGGAGATTGCCGTCCATGTCCGCCATCAGGAAGAAATTCCGGTTGTCCACCGGACCTGACGAAACGAAGACCGGCGGTATGCCTCCGGTCAGGCAGAGATCGGCACACGCCTTGTGGGCAAGACCGCGTCCGGGCCGCATCGCTCCGGCATAACATTTGCCGTCGCAAATTTCGCCGGTCAGCTTCCAGCGTCCGAGCGGCACCGGCTCGGACGGAGTGAAGGGCGTCCCTGCATCTTCCGCTGCCTCGACCCTGCCGACCTGGATCATGGTCAGGTCGCCGCGATTGACCGGAACGCCGCGCAGCGTCACCGGGGTGCTGCCGTGTTTTTCGGCCTGGTTGAAGGCACCGCGTTTGCCCTGTCCGGCGAGCATATAGGTGCGCGCCGCTGTCTCTCCATCCGCCGCGACCCTCAGGACCGGGTAGGGGCGCAGCTCCAGGATGCCGACATTCTCAAAGCGGTTGCCCCATTGAAATCCACCGCTGCCGGGGTCGTTCTGGGTCGAGGACAGGGCGAGGGCCGCCAGTCCGAGCCCGCCGGTGAAACAGATGGCGAAGACCGCCAGAAAGGTGACAAGCGGTTTCGGGATGGCATTGAGATAGCCGACATAGAAGGGCGCGTCTTTTGTCTGTCTCCAGCTCATGCGGCTTCTCCGATCTCGACTGGGTCAACATGGGTGCCGGGCGGCAACGCGTTCGGATCGAGCAGGATTGTCGACCCGATCAGCTGCAGTCTGTACGTGGATATTTTCTCGGTGAAGGGCGCTGGTGCGCGCCCGTCGCTCAGATTGTACTGATAGCCGTGCCAGGGACAGGTGATACATCCCCACAGGACCTTGCCCTCTCCGAGCGGTCCGTTCTGGTGCGCGCAGGCATTGGTGATCGCCGACAGCTTGCCGTCATACTTGAAAATGGCGACGCGTTCGTCCTCCGACAGGGTCACGACCTTGGCGCAGTCGTCGTCGATCTCCTCCAGGTCACCGGCGACCAGCCAGCCCTTTGCCTGAAGCGACGCCTTCGCGGTTTCCTCGCCCCGGTCGCGGCGTGCTTCCATCCGGCCCGTGGTGAAATGAAGTGCGGATACCAGAACCACGCTGGCTGAGACGACGCTCGTGAAGATCGGATCGCCCGCGCCCTGAAGCGCGCCAAGCGTGACATGCAGCACCACAAAGGCGTAGGCCGGATAGATGAACATGTGCAGCGCTTTCCATATGGGAGCGCCCAGGAAGCTCAGCCAGAAATCGTGGCTGGTCGCTGCCAGCACGAACAGGATCAGAAGCGCGGCGATGCCGAGCGTTTCGAATGGAAATCCGAGGATCTGTCCGTAATTCGTGTTGGAGGACAGCAGCGCGACATACTTGTCCGTCGGCGAGAAGTTGTAGTACCAGCCGAGCACGTAGTTGGCATGCACGGCGGCAATCCCGGCGGTCATCACGCCGAAATGGCGACGGTTGTAAAGGAGGGGCAGGAACCTGCGGTCGAGCCGGGCAAGCGGCCCGATGCACAGGATCACGGTCAGCATCAGGAAGGCGCAACTGCCGAAAGCGCGCATGCGCAGGGTGGCCCCGTCGATCGGCTTGGTCACGTCCTCGAAGCCGGGCGCCACGCGGATGTAGACATAAAGATAGAGCGCCACCGCGATCAGCAGGACGGCGTCGTAAAAAATCTTGTTCCGGTTCCAGATCACCGGTGTGTATTGCACACTCATTGCGCGGCCTCCGTCCCGTTCGCGTCATTTGCCGGTGCTTCGATGAGGACGGCGGGCCGGTCAGCAGGCGGTGTCTGGCGCAAGGCCAGGACCGTGAAGAAGGCGAGGGGCAGCAAGATGCCCAGGATCGTCCAGATCCGCGCATGGGCTGTGCGATGGGCGCGTTTCACCGGGCATCTTCTCCGTGTTTTTCTAGGGTGAGCCAACGATACAGGACCAGCGGCCAGATCAGGCAGATGCCCGGTATCAGCAGGGGACGGAAGGCGTAGGACCCGCGCGCGGATGGTTCCACGCGATCAATGCCGATGACCAGAAACAGCGCGGCCACGACCCCGCCGGCCATCAGGTAGTAACGGCCCAGGTCAAGAAGTAGTTCTGCGGTCTGCAACGGCTGTCCTCCGAAGTTCTTGCATTTGTCATCCCGGCTGCAGCGGGCAGCATCGCATCCGACAGTTAACGTTAGCCTCATCCCGAGGAAGCGCAAAGCGCTGTGTCGCAGGATGGCTGGACTGATCCAGCGATTTGTCTCCATCCTTCGGGACGGGCCTGCCGGCCCTCCTCAGGATGAGGCGGTTGTTTGCGGCAAGACCGGTCACACCAGATCCGCATCGGTGATGATCTCGACAAGCGACGGTCCGTCGTGGGCGATTGCCTTGGCGATGGCCTCGGAAAGTTCGGAGGCCTCCGTGACCCGGTGCCCATGACCGCCGCAGAGCCGGGCAAAGGCTGCGAAGGACGGGTTGGTGAGGTTGGTCTCCCAGACCGGCCATTCTCCGGACCGCTGCTCCTTGGAGATTTTTCCAAGTTCGGAATTGTTGAGCAGGATATGCGTGATGTTCATTCCGTATTTGACGGCGGTGGTGAATTCCATCGCGTATTGACCGAAGCCGCCGTCACCTGAAATCGAGATGACCTTGCGGCCCCTGTATTCTTCGAAATCCTGTGTCGCGCACCAGGCTCCGAGGGCGGCGGGCAAGCTGAAGCCGATGGACCCGAGATAGCCGGACATCAGGATACGCTGCCCGCGCGGTTCGAAATAGCGGCCGAAGGAATAGGTGTTGTTGCCGACATCAACGGGGATGATGGCATCGTCCGGGCAGAGTTCGGTCAGCGCCTTGAAGACGGCCGCGGAATGTATGCCGCCGCCATGATCTTCCGAAAGGCGGGTTTCCTTTTCCTCGCGCCAGATCGCCCATCTTTCAACGAGCTCGGCTTTCTGGTCGGCAGCATCGGCGGCTTGCGAAACGGCGCCTGAAACAGCATCGCAGAAAGTGCCGATTTCACCCCAGACCGGAAGCGTAACGGGGTGGAACTTGCCAAGTTGCATGCGCTCGAAGTCTACCTGGATGATCGGCTTGTAGGGCGCAATCCCGGTATGGTTGGCAAAGGACGAACCGAGCGAAATGATCAGGTCCGCTTCGTTCATGAACCAGCTGGCAATCGGCGTGCCGGATCGCCCGAGCACGCCCGCGGCCAGCGGGTGCGTGTCCGGGATCAGTCCCTTGCCCTTGAAGGTGGTCATCACCGGTGCGCCGATCTTTTCAGCCAGCGCTATAACCTTGTCGCGGACATCCTTCGCACCGTAGCCGAGCACGATCGTCGGACGTTTCGCACCGTTGATCATCCGGGCGGCCTCGGCGAGATCGTCCGGCGAGGCCGAGATCTGCGTTCCGCCGAGGCGGCCTTCAGGGTGTCCCGCTGGTTTTTCGCTCGGGATCGTCTGGACATCGTCCGGGAAAATCAGGTTGGCGACATCGCGTTCGACGATCGCCGTCTTCAGGGCGAGCGACATGAGTTCGGCGTGATTGGACGTGCTCAGGACCGGCTGGGAGAACCTGGACACCGCCTCGAAAGCGGATTTCAGATCAATGTCCTGAAACGCTCCGGGGCCGAAGACCTGGGTTTGAACCTGGCCGGTGAGCGCCAGAACGGGCGCACGGTCGACCTTGGCATCCCAAAGGCCGGTCAGAAGATTGGTCGCACCGGGACCGGCAATTGTCAGGCACCCGGCCGGCTTGCCGGTGAGCTTGCCGTAGGCGGAGGCCGCAAACGCGGCGGCGCCCTCGTGACGGATACCGACATAGCCCAGCTTGCCCTTGTTGACCTGCAGCCGGATTGCATCGGCAAGGCCGAGATTGGAGTGACCAACCATGCCGAAGACACGCTTGACGCCCCAATTGACCATGGTCTCGGCCATGACATCGGTCGCGGTGCGTTCGTGCTCCGGTTCCGGTTCGAGGCCGACGAAAATCTCGTTGTTCTCGATCTTGAGCGGGTAGATCTGCTGGCCGCTGTCCTCATGTCCGCCAGGGGGCTTGCCGGTGAGCGGATCGAAATCCCAGCCATGCCAGGGGCAGCGGATCCAGCACTTGCCATCGGTTCCCTTCTCAATCGATCCTTCGCCGAGAGGCCCGCGCTGGTGCGGGCAGTGGTTTTCCATGGCGGCCCACTGGCCGTCGAAGTGAGACAGGCAGATGGAGGTGGTGCGCGCGGTCACGGTCTTCACGCGGCCTTCCGGCAAGTCGTCGGTGTGGCCAACCTTGATCCAGTCAAGCGATTGCGTGTTCATGTTCGTCTCCCTCAAAACTGTCCGACCGGGTCAGGCAACACCGCCAAAGGCGACGCCGGACAACTCGGACATTTCCCGCTTCCAGGTGGTCAGGTCGTCCGGGTTGAATTCGTTCAGGTGCGAATAACCACAGGCGCGTGCCATCACCTGCATCAGTTCCACCGACGCCTCAAAGAAATTGGTGAGCTGGCGGGCAGATTTTTCGACCTGGATCCGGCTGACCAGATGCGGCTTCTGGGTGGCAATGCCGACCGGGCAATTGTTGGTGTGGCAGGCGCGCATGGCAATACAGCCGATGGCCTGCATGGCCGCGTTGGAAACGGCGATGGCGTCCGCACCGAGCGCCATTGCCTTCACGAAATCTGCCGGTTTGCGCAGGCCCCCCGTGATCACCAGGCTGACATCGGACCGGCCGGATTTGTCCAGATGGCGGCGCGCCCGGGCAAGAGCCGGAATCGTCGGAACCGAGATGTTGTCACGGAAAATTATGGGGGCCGCGCCGGTGCCGCCACCGCGTCCGTCGAGGATGATGTAGTCGACGCCGATCTCAAGCGCCGCATCGATGTCCTTTTCGATGTGCTGCGCCGATAATTTGTAGCCGATCGGAATGCCGCCGGTCCGCGTGCGCACTTCATCGGCGAATTCCTTGATCTGAACACTGTCGGTCCAGTCCGGGAAACGGGGCGGTGAAATTGCGTCCGTGCCTTCCTCCAGCCCGCGTACCTCGGCAATCTTGCCCTTCACCTTGGAGCCCGGAAGATGGCCTCCGGTTCCGGTCTTCGCACCCTGGCCACCCTTAAAATGGAACGCCTGGACCCGGTCGAGCTTTGCCCAGTCGAAGCCGAAACGGGCCGAGGCGAGTTCATAGAAATAGCGGGAATTGGCTTCCTGTTCTTCCGGGAGCATGCCGCCCTCGCCAGAACAGATCCCTGTTCCCGCCAGTTCCGCGCCCCGAGCGAGCGCCACTTTGGCCGGCTCTGAGAGCGCGCCGAAGCTCATGTCGGACACGAAGAGCGGGATCTTGAGGCGGAGCGGCTTTTGGGCGTTCGGGCCGATGACGACGTCGGTGCCGACCGGATCATCGTCCAGAAGCGGAAAACGCTGCAGCTGCGCCGTCAGGATCTGGATGTCGTCCCAGTCCGGCAACTGGGTGCGGGGCACACCCATTGCGTCGACCCGGCCATGGTGGCCGGTCTTGCTCAGGCCGTCGCGTGCATATTGCTGGATCAGGCCGGTATAAGGTTCTTCCTCCGTGCCGTGGCTCGTATCGGCATAAAGACCCAGATACTGATCGCGCTGGAACGGCTGCGGATTTTCTTGCGCCCAGGCCGCGATCTCGTCCTCATCGACCAGAACCTCGTCCCCCTCGATCCAGCTCTTGAACTTGGGCAGGGCCTCGGAATTGTTGTACTCGGAAACGCCGCTGTCGACGCGGTAGTCCCAGTAGTGAACGCCGCAGATGAGATTGTCGCCCTGAACGTAGCCGTCGGACATCAGCGCGCCGCGGTGAAGGCACCGGCCGTAAAAGACGGACACGTCCGCGTCGAAGCGAACGACCACAAGGTCGACATCCGCGACCAGGGCATATTGCGGATCGCGGTCCGGCAGGGCGCTCAAGGTGGCTACAGCGTGTTTTTTCATTTCTTCCCCCGGCTAACGGCTTCCGACGTGTCTGGAAGCCTTGGCTGATATTCTGGTGTTCTTTTGGGCTCTTTATTGATCGGCTGCCCCTTCCGGGCGCATTGGCGGGACCGCGGCCATCTCGGCGGCGCCTTCGTGGTCGGACATGCGAGCGCCATACCACTTGGCGAACGGGACGGCGGTCACGCCGTGCAGGACGGCGCTGATCCAGACGGCGTTGACGGCGAGGTTCAAGAGGTATTCACCGATCTCATGATCGATCTGGTCAACCACGAGCAGTGCGAACAGGGCAGTGGCAAGACCTCTGGGGCCAAACCATCCGAAGAACAGTTTTGTCAGCGGGGCGGCATCCGTTCCCGACAGCGACAGCCATACCGCGAGCGGGCGGACGACAAACAGGCTGATCAGAATGATCGCCAGCATGCCACCATCCAGATGTGCGATGGCTCCCGGCAGCAGGGCCAGTCCGATCAGAAAGAACGCGCCCCAGGCAAGCATCTGGCCTTCGTTTTCGGTGAACTCGTAGATGAATGCGCACTGGCCCTTGATGACATTGCCGAAAGCCAGTCCGGCGACGAAGGCGGAAATAAAGCCGTTGCCATCCACTAGCCCGGCCGCGAGATAGGCGGCCCCCGCCATCGCGATGGCCCCGATGCCCTCGATCGTCACGGATGTCATCTTGCGGCGCTTGGCGGCGAGGAACAGATAGCCGCCGACAAGCCCCATGATGCCGCCGACGAGCGGTCCGAAGACCAGTTGTTTTGCTCCGAAGACCAGCCAGTTGGTGGCGTCCTGATGCATGACTTCTGCCGTCAGGCTGGCAAAGAGCAGGATGACCGGCAGGGCGAGGCCGTCATTCAAACCGCTCTCAAGCGTGAGCGCTCGCCGGACACGTTCCGGCACCGCTTCGTTGGTGACAACGGCCTGTCCGAGAGCTGCGTCGGTCGGGGCGAGCAGGGCTGCGGCGAGCGCTGCAACAATCAGCGGGTAGGTTGTCATGAACGGCGCGGCGGCGGCCGTGCCGATCACCACCGCAAGCGGCAGACCGATCAGCAGCATTCGGAGCGGCCACCGATGGCGCTCGCGGAGCGCGCGCAGATTGATCTGCGCCGCATCCAGGAATAACAGAATGATCAGCGCGAGCTCGGCGACGATGTGCAGAAGATGTTCCGCCTCGGTGAAGGGCATCAGGCCTGTCTGGGCCATCACGTAACCGAAACCGATAAAGAGGATCGGGGCGGTCAGAATTCCGTTCGACAGTGTTTTCGCCAGCAACGTGTAGCAGACCGTAAACATCGCCAGCATCAAAAGACCGGTGGCCATTACGTTCTCTCTCCCGAAGCCCACGCGATACAAATGCCGACAGCCGTGCCCTGATTCAAATCATAAGCAGATGACACTGCCGTGTGGCAATCGTGAATTTACCGTGGGAGAGAATTGTGATGGACGCCGCTTTGTGCCCGTGCATCGCCGCAGTGCTGCGCTTCAATCTGCGCGGGCAAGGCGCAAGAGAATGCGCTCCGCGTCTTCCGGCCTGGCGGCAATCTCCAGAATCAGTTTCTTGCGGACGGCGTCGGCAAAGGTTGCCGCACTGTCGGCAGTGACGACAAAGGCCGCCGGGCCACCGATGATTTCATCGTAAAATCTCTGTTCGAGATCGTAGGACACCGGACGGCCCGAGCAATGCCGGCACAGGACGGCGAGGCCGTTGATGACGATGCCGGAGCCAACCACGATGTCCCTTGCTTCGCGGATCGGCGGACCGTTCCAGTTGTTGGCGCTGTCCGCTGAAAGATCGATCACGCGGCGCAGACCCGTGTAGTCATTTGTGTCGATCAGTTCCTTGCCCTTCAGAAGGGCAGCACCAATGGCGTTCCGGCCGTAGGCCTGGCGCGGCGCCTCCATGAGCCTTGCGGCAAAATCGTCCGCCGACGCCTTTCCGTCGATCACGGTCCAATCAACGACCACATCCTGTGAGAACATGTCGGCCCATTCGACATAGGTGACAACGATCTTGCCGTAGGCATTGCCGGCAATCGCGCTCAGAACCGACGGGTCCGTTATTGCCGCGGCGTATCCGGCGCGCTGAAACCGGATTTCGGCCTCATCGATCGAACCGGTGGCATCTGCAAGGAGAACAAGCTCAAGATCGAGTTCTTCGGAAACCGAAGGTGTCACAAGCAACACGGCCCAGGTGAAAAAGGCAAAAAGAGCAATCCGCATCAATTCCGCTCCCCGATAACAGGTCCCCGATTGAAAGTTAGGGCAGGGATACGAAAAGAAAAAGGATCTTCCTTGCATGCCGATGCTTGTCCTGCGGATGGCTGCGGACTGCCCGCGCGCCGCCGCGCAAAAAAATACCCGCCCCAAAAGGGGCGGGCAGGATCTACCTTCGGGAGAAGAAGGAACCGGTCAGGCGACGGCGCGGGCGAGCGCGCATTGCGACCATAGATCGTTGATGGAATCGGCGAGGTGCTCAATATCGGCTGCCGTATGAAGCGGTGTCGGCGTGAAGCGCAAGCGTTCTGTGCCGACCGGAACGGTTGGGTAGTTGATCGGCTGCACGTAGATGCCATAGGTCTCCAGCAGGATGTCGGAGATCCACTTGCATTTCTTGGCATCGCCCACCATCACCGGAACGATGTGGCTGGGATTTTCCATATGCGGAATGCCGCGCTTGTCGAGCGCCGCGCGCAGCTGTTCAACCCGGTCCTTGTGCGCCTTGCGCTCAAAGGGGCTTGCCTTCAGATGCTTGATGGACGCGGTCGCACCTGCAGCAAGCGCAGGCGGCAATGCGGTGGTGAAGATGAAGCCGGACGCGAAGGAACGGATGAAATCAACGACCGTCCTGCTGCCCGTGATGTAGCCGCCCATGACACCGAACGCCTTGCCGAGCGTGCCTTCGATAATGGTCAACCGGTCCATCAGGCCTTCGCGCTCGGCGACACCGCCGCCGCGCGGGCCATACATGCCGACCGCGTGAACTTCATCCAGGTAGGTGATCGCACCGAACTTGTCCGCGACGTCGCAGATTTCCCTGATCGGGGCAATGTCGCCATCCATGGAATAGACGCTTTCGAAAGCGACCATCTTCGGTGCGTCCGGATCGTCCGCCGCCATCAGCCGCTCCAGGTCTTCATAGTCGTTGTGCTTGAAGATCCTTTTTTCGCAACGCGCGTGGCGGATGCCCTCGATCATCGAGGCGTGGTTCAGCGAGTCGGAATAGACGATCATGCCGGGAACCTGGGAGGCCAGCGTACCGAGGGCGGCCCAGTTGGAGACGTAGCCCGACGTGAAGATCAGGGCAGCTTCCTTGGCATGCAGGTCCGCAAGTTCCTGCTCAAGCAGGACATGGTAGTGATTGGTCCCGGAAATGTTGCGTGTACCGCCGGCACCTGCACCGCATTTCGCGATGACGTCCTGCATCGCACCGACAATCTTTTCGTGCTGGCCCATGCCGAGATAGTCGTTGGAACACCAGACGGTCACATCCTGCGTGGACCCGTCCTCGCGGTAGCGTGTCGCGCGCGGAAAGTTTCCGGACTGACGTTCGAGATCGGCGAAAACCCGGTAATTCCCATTGTCATGAAGTTTGCCAAGGCGCTCTTCAAGATAGGCGTTCACGTCCATAGTACCGGTCCTCTGCTCCGCCCGCTTCACCAAGCAAGCGCCTCTCTTCACATTCCACCGTCTATCGCATCCAGGTGGTTGAGCGTCTGGTCCCGAAAACTCTCCAGCCCCCGGTACCTTTAAGATATTCTAAACTGCATAATTAGACAAATCGCCTTGATCAAGGTCAAACACGGGTGATGCGTCCAAAAGTCATAGAGCAGCATTGCGCGAGACCGGGTCGAAGTGCTGTGCCGAGCGTCACTGTTTCGAACCAACATCCAGGCTGGTGCCGCGGCAATTTCAAGA
Source organism: Pseudomonadota bacterium (assembly GCA_039818365.1). Classification (GTDB taxonomy): domain Bacteria; phylum Pseudomonadota; class Alphaproteobacteria; order Rhizobiales; family Stappiaceae; genus Roseibium. The sequence continues at coordinate 971 of JBCBUA010000029.1, read as the reverse complement.
AGAGTGTTGCTTTCGTGCAGGAAACATGAATACTGATTCATGTTTCATTTTTCAGGAGCGCGGGTGTGAACAATCCGGCCGGCAATGCAGCCATGTCCCAAAGGACGCCCTTCAATCAACCGAAGACGGCGCGCGGCGAGGCGACAAAAAAGGCGATTCTGTCCGCTGCGGAGCGCGTAATCGGTGCCCGGGGCTACAACGATGCGTCCATCGGCCAGATTACCAGCGAAGCCGGGGTCGCCCAAGGCACGTTCTATATTTATTTCAAGACCAAGGAAGAAGTCTTTTCGGAACTGGTTCTGGAAATGGGCAGGCTTGTGCGCCATACCATTTCCGATGCGACCCAGGCGATCTCGAACAGGCTGGAAGCAGAGAGGGCAGGTCTGTTGGCCTTTCTCGAATTCGTTCAGGCCCATCCCGACCTTTACCGTATTGTCCAGGAGGCCCAGTTCGTCGACCCGGACGCCTATCTGGAATATTACAGCGCTTTTGCGGAAGGGTACCGGGGCGGACTGCGCGAGGCTGCACAGGCTGGCCAGATTTCGGAAGGGAATTCCGATACCCGCGCCTGGGCTCTGATGGGAATTGCGCGGGCGCTTGGCGAACAAATTGTCGTGTTCGGGAACAAGACCCCCATTCCCGACCTTGTCGACACGGCTTATGACCTGATTGCGAACGGACTCAAGCCGTGACAACCGGAAGCGGACAGGTTGTCGTTGACGAGACCGACGGCGCGGTCTTTGTCCGCCTGAACCGCCCGGATCGTCACAATGCGCTTGTTCCGAAACTGATCGGCGATCTTCAAACAGCTCTGGATCACGCTGCCAAACAAGATCCCGTTGCGCTTGTGCTCACGGGCAATGGTGCAAGCTTTTCAACCGGCGGCGACATTTCCGGCTTTCTCGCACATGCCGGTTCGCGAAAGGAACTTCTGGACTATGCTGAAGACCTCGTCGGCGGTCTGCATGACG
>JBCBUA010000028.1:0-31923 GCA_039818365.1 Pseudomonadota bacterium | reverse complement strand
CCAGGAAATACTTCCCAACCTGGGTTGAGCCAGTAAAGAAAAGCCCGTCCACGTCCATATGCATCCCCAGCGCGCACCCGGTCTCGGGGCCCCAGCCGGTGACGACATTGAACACGCCCGGCGGAACACCGGCCTCGAGCGCAAGCTCGGCGACGCGCAGTCCTGAAAGGGTCGACATCTCGGACGGTTTCAGCACAACCGAATTCCCGGTCGCGAGGGCCGGGGCAACTTTCCAGGCCGCCAGCGTGATCGGCCGCAGTTTCAACGTCCTGACCCTGGTGGCGCTTCTGTCGACAACGGGCAACCCGGCCAGTGCAGAGGAAAGCCTGAACGAGCTTGTCGCCGGCGGCTTCATCGAACAGCAGGCAAGCGAATTCGAGACCGCATACCGCTTCCGGCATGTTCTGGTCCAGCAGGCCGCCTATTCCGGCTTGCTGCGGTCGAACAAGCGCTCGCTGCACTCCGCGCTCTACAGGATCGTCACGGAAGACACCGAACTCGGCGAGACATTCACAAGTGCGGAACTGGCTGCGCATGCAGAGCAGGCGCAATTGCGCAGCGAGGCGGTCGGCCACTATATCGACGCAGCGCGGTCGGCGTCTTCGCAGTCGGCCCTTCAGGAAGCCCGCACGCTCCTGACGCGCGCCGGTGAACTCACCGCCAAGCTGAAGGACAAGACGGCGGCCAGCACGCTTGAACTCGAAATCGTGAAACTTTTGGGACCGGTCGTGGCCATGCTCGACGGCGCCGGCTCGCCGGAAGCCTCAAAGCTCTACCAGCGCGGCGTCGAACTCTTGCATGACAACCCGGACACCGACCGGTCCAGCGGTTTCCCGCTCTATTGGGGCTGGTGGTTCACGGCACCGAATTTTCAGGCGCAGAGGGAACGCGCCGAACTGCTGCTCGCCGATCTTGCAGGCTCCAACAACAAGGAAGTCGAACTGCAGGCCCTTCACTGCCGATGGGCAACCGCATTCAACACGGGCCAGCATGCCGACTGCCTGCATGCGATTTCAAAGGGTCTCGAGCTCTACAGCGAAGACGAGGCACTCGACCACAGGACCCGCTATGGCGGCCACGATGCAAAAGTCTGCGGGCTCGGTGAAAAAGCCCTGTCCTCCTGGTTCATGGGCCGGACCGAAACCGCCCTTCAGCACATGGATGCGGCGGAAGACTGGGCCCGCCACATCGATCATGTCGGCAGCACCTGTCACGCGCTCGATATCGGCATCATGCTGCATCGTTACAGGGGGGACATCGATCAGGTCGCGCGGTTTGCGCGAAACATGCGCGACACGGCCACCGAGCACGATCTGAAGTCCCTGGAAGCGAAAAGCCTGATTTTCGGCGGCTGGGCAAACGGCATGGCCGGCGATCCGGCCAAGGGCAGGGACATTCTTGCGCGGGGCCTGTCGATCCAGCAGGAAATCGGGACGGAGGAGGATTTTCCCGTTTACCTGGAGATGGCGGCGGAACTTGACGGTCAGCTCGGACGGCATGCCGACGGCATTGCCCTGGTCAGCTCGGCGATCGAGCGTGCCGAGGCCGCCGGACATGCGTTCTGGCTCGCGGAACTCTACCGGCGCCGGGCCAGGCTGCGCAGTGCGTCCGACTTCAAGGAACAGCAGATCGAACTGGATCTGGCAAGGTCGGAAGAAATCGCCGGCCAGCAGAACGCGACCGTGCTTTTGCTGCGGACGTTGACCGACCGGGCCGTCCTGCTTCCCGATCACGGCAAGGGGCCGCAGCTGGGTGACCGGCTCGGCGATCTCCTGGCGGACCTGGAAAGCGGCCAGGAGCGGGAGCGAGCGCTCAGCCTGCTGGCAGGCTTGCTGAAGTGACATCGCCCGCTGGTGCACCTTCCCGGCAATCGGGCCGCTCCTACAAGGCCGACACTTACCTGAACCGTTTGACAGGACATCTTGCGTCATACGGCATCACGCGGCTCGCCGACATTACCGGTCTCGACCGGGTCGGCATTCCCGTCGTGCAGGCGGTTCGGCCTCAGGCAAGGTCGAATGCCGTCAACCAGGGCAAGGGTCTCACCATTGCGGAGGCCGCTGTTTCAGCCATCGTGGAGGCGCTCGAAACGGCAGCTGCCGAAACGGTTACTTCAAACGCCGGGGACACGGGTACGCCCGCGTCGGTTTACGGCCCCGACGCCACGGCAAAACTCGCCCATCATCTTTTCCCGGATGCACCGGCAGGATGGTCCGGGACACCCCAGCCTTTCCTGACCGGAACCGACCTCGTCACAGGCGAACCCGTACGTGTTCCCGCTGCCCTTGTCAGCACTGATTTCACGCCCGGCTCGCCGCATGCGCGGTCTCCTTTCATCCGAACCACAACCGGACTTGGAGGGGGTGCAACACGGCACGAAGCGCTCGTGCAAGGTCTTTTCGAGACGCTTGAGCGACTGGGCACCGCACGGGCCATGACCATTCACGGTTTCTTTGAAAAGCACCGGCTGGACGTCGAAACGCTGGCGGACGAGAAGCTGAACGCTCTCATTGGGCAACTGCAGAGCGCCGGTCTGCTCTGCGCGCTCTACGAGTGTCCCCGAACCGGCGGTTTGCCGGTCGTCTGGGCGCGTTTGCTGGATGAACGAAACGTGTCCACCTCGCTGCCGTTTCACGCCGATGGCTTTGCCTGCCGCACATCCTTTGCCGACGCGGCGATCGCAGCACTTCTGGAGGCCGTGCAGACAAGAGCGTCCGTGATCGCAGGGGCGCGCGAGGACATCACACGGCAGTTTTATCCCAAGCGGATCGACCAGGCGCTTGTCGACTTTGAACGCGCACAAATGCGCAATGTGCCCGGCAAGGCCGCTGAGAAAATCGACACGCTGCCGGAGGCGAGCCCCGCAGCGCTTGCCGGATGCCTCCATGCCGCGGGGTTCCAGGCGATTTCGGTCCCCCTTCTTGCCGACACGGATATCCCGCTACATATCGCGCGCATTGTCGCGCTCGCGCACACGGAGACGGCCACGTGAACAATCGCACGCTTCCCGTGATCGTCTTTGCCGGACCAACAGTCGATGCGACCGACTTTCCGGAAGACCTGCAGGCACACTTGTGCGGGCCGGCATCGCAAGGCGACATGGTCAGGGCGGTCCAGCAGAACGGGCCCTGCGTCATAGCTCTGATCGACGGACTTTTTCAGGGTGTACCGGCAGTCCGGCACAAGGAAATCCTCTGGGCCATGGCGCAGGGGGCGATCGTCTTTGGCGCTGCGAGCATGGGCGCTCTGCGCGCCGCCGAGCTTTGGCGTTGCGGCATGCATGGCCGCGGCCTGATCTATCGGTGGCTCCGGCGTTTTCCGCTGCTTCCCGATGACGCGGTCGCCGTCCTTCATGCCCCGCCGGAGCTTGGTGCCGGATCGCTGACCGAGGCACTTGTCGATCTCCGGCAGGCAATCAAGCATGCCCGCCGCCGGGGCCGTGTCACCGCAGAGGCGGCCCAGACACTGCTGCAAAAGGCGCACGATCTTCACTACACCGAACGGACGATCGCGAACATCGCCGAAGGTCTCCCGCAGCAGGAACGCGCCGATGTTACTGCCAGCATGCTCCGTTCGCACTCGTCGCAGAAGAAGCGGGACGCGATGAACTTGCTCAAGGAGTTGCGGCAGCGCCAGTTGGTGAAGAATTGGCCCGCAGCTTCGTCCGGCGCAGAATTCGTCTACACGGACGCCTTTCTCCACGATCTGGCGGAAAGCGGCTTCCCGACAGACACGCTTGACGTTCATTGACAGCCTCTAAAAATTACCTAGAGTAAAAAGTCCGTGCTGGCGCGAAATCGAAAATAATCCTGTCGTTCCAAGGTAATAAAAGAAACACCGTACGAATTTCGAACCTGACTTCACCACCCCAACCGGATGGGTTTACAACCGTCACTTTGAGGCCGATTTGAGTATCTTTGTGGACCAGCAGTCAGTCTCGCCCAAGACAGGAAGTCTGGGAACGCGTTTTCTCATCTACCCTCAGGTGCCGCATGTCGCCGGCTACGAGAAACCCGAAACGGTCTGGATCAGCACACCACCCGGCGAGATAAAGGCCGGGCCGGCCGACCGGCGCATGTATGTCGTCGATCCGCTGTTTGAAAAGCCCGTTTACGAATATCCCTACCAGCCGCCTTTTGTCGGCGACAGTTTCCCGCCGGCCGAGGCGGGACCGGACGGCCACTTCGATCATCTCGATCCGCAGAGCCGGGAATTCGTGTGCGCGCACGTCTTTGCCACGATCAGGCGCGTGCTCGACATCTGGGAAAGCTATCTCGGTCACGAGATCATCTGGCATTTCGCCCAGACCTATGAGCGACTGGAAATCATTCCCCAGGTCAACTGGCACAACGCCCAGTCCGGCTATGGCTACATGGAGTTCGGTATCGAGCGCGGCGACCGGGAAAGCGCCTACCCTTACGCGCTCAATTTCGATGTCATCGCCCATGAATTCGGCCACGCCCTGATCTTTGCCGAAATGGGCACGCCGACAAGCGCGGCAAGCAGGCAGTATTTCGGCTACCACGAAAGCGTCTCAGACCTGATTGCCCTGATCTCGCTGCTGCATTTCGACAGCGTTCTGGATCGCCTGCTCCGATCGACGAACGGCAACCTGTTGACCATGAACGAACTCAACCGGATTGCCGAGCTCGCGGGAGACAAGCAGATCCGCACCGCCAGCAATGACCGCAAGATGAGCACGGTCAGCGACGCAGTCCATGACCTTTCAAAACCGTTTACCGGCGCGATCTTCGATACGCTTGTGGAGCTGTATCACCGCGACGCGGTCGATCGGGGTCTTGTCGACCTTCCCAAGGACGTCAGTCACGACCGGCTCTTTGAACTCGATCATCACGAGATCGAACTGATCGGCACCCGCTTCGCCGAAGCCTATGCGGCCCGGTCCTTCCTTTTGAAATCGACGCTGGAAAATGCGCGCGACCTTCTGGGGTCGGCAATTGCAAGATCCTGGAGCAGCCTGGATCCGAATACGCTGAACTACGCGGTCGCAGGTGCGGCAATCGCGGATCAGTTCGATGAGATGGGAGCGCCGGACGCCGGCGACATCCTGATGGAAAACCTGGAATGGCGGGAAATCGTCGTTCGCACCTGAACAACTTGAAGGGGGACTTACAGATGAGTGACGACACTTCCAACGGGCAATTCCCGACAATCCAGCCGGATCCTTACTATGATCCCGCCGAGATCATTCTCGTCGGCATGAACATTTCCTGGATCAAGAACGAGATCGCCGCAGACGTGAAGATCGATACGGGCGGGGACAATGCGAGCCGCATCTCGATCCAGCTCCTGTCAGCTCCCGGCCGTCAGATCGCGCTTGTCAGGGCCTATATCTACGAAGGCAGGCAGTATGAGCTGCCCAAGCCGAAGATCATGGTTGTCTCCGGAGAGGGCGAGGATGTTCCTGGCAATTATGTGCCCAAGGACCGGCCACTCAAGTTCTGGCGGATGAACAAGCTGACCCGAACGGCTGAAATCACGATTGAGGACGGCTTGCTTGAGACACTCATCCTTGAGGCCAACCTGCCGGGCAGGCGCTCGCCGAATTCCTATGCCGCCAACATGCAGATGGCCCACAGGTCCGGCCGTCTCAATTCCTGACAAAGCGTGCCGAATGACCGGCCGGTTCACGGAAGACGAACCGGCCGCGCTCTCCAAGGGAAACCAATCAAGGACAAGCAGATGGCAGAACCCCAATCCGTAAATCTCGATCAATGCGCCCCCTACGAACCCGGGGAATTTGTGATCGACGATATCAAGGCGGTCGAGACCAAGGCATCCGCCCTTGTGCCCGGCATCATGAATGTTGTCGGAGTTGGATTTGTCTACATTCCCCAAACGCGTGTTGAGGGCAGCAAGCATGTGGTGATCAAGACGTTCGCTCTCAGTGACAACAAGGCCGGAAACGTGACGCCGGTGACCGACCTCCTGCTTGATTTCAAGGACGGACACTACGAGGCACGGGTCGCGGTGCCTGAACCTTTCCGGGTGGAGCAGGACTTCCATATGACCGTGAAGCTCGAACCGGACAGGCACGGCATAGACGGCGGCTTTCTGAGGGTGCTCTTCTTCTACGACTACGAAACACACTGCTAGAGCTTTTTCTGGCCGCTGAAAGGACAGGCCCGCCGGACGGCGGGCCTTTTTGTTCCTCAGAAGTCGAACCTGACACCCTGGGCAAGCGGCAGATCGGCAGAATAGTTCACCGTCGAGGTCTGGCGGCGCATGTAACCTTTCCAGGCATCCGACCCGGATTCGCGGCCGCCGCCCGTTTCCTTCTCGCCGCCGAATGCGCCGCCGATCTCGGCCCCTGACGGCCCGATATTGACATTGGCGATGCCGCAATCGGACCCGGTTGCCGACAGGAAGGTTTCTGCCTCCCGCATGTTGAGCGTGAAGATGCATGATGACAGACCCTGCGGCACATCATTTTGCATCGTAATCGCGTCATCCAGGTGCTCGTACGCCATGACATAGAGGATCGGCGCGAAGGTCTCCGTTTTCACGGTCTCCGTCTGAGACGGCATTTCGACCAGGGCAGGCGCGACATAGGCACCGCCCGGCACATCGCCGGAGACCGGCGCTCCGCCATGGACCGTGCCGCCCTCCGCACGTGCATTTTCGAGCGCAGACTGCATCGCATTGAGCGAAGCCCTGTCGATCAGGGGTCCTATGAGCGTTCCTTCCGCGCGCGGGTCTCCGATCGGCAGACCGCCATAGGCCTTCACCAGTCTGGCGACGAGATCGTCCTTGATCGACTTGTGCACAATCAGACGGCGCAGAGACGTACAGCGCTGACCGGCGGTGCCGACCGCTGAAAACACGATGGCGCGGACAGCCATTTCCAGGTCCGCCGACGGGGCAACGATCATGGCGTTGTTGCCGCCCAGTTCCAGGATCGGACGCCCCCAGCGTGCGGCCACCCTGGGCCCGACGATGCTGCCCATGCGGGTGGAGCCGGTGGCGGACAGGATCGGCACATCCTTCGAAGCGACCAGCGCCTCGCCGATTTCCGAACCGCCGACGACCACCTGCATCAGGTCGTTGGGCGCGTCGTCGCCGAACCGGGCAATTGCCTTATCGAAGATGCGCTTGCAAGCCAGCGCCGTCAGTGGCGTCTTTTCGGACGGCTTCCAGATCACCGGGTTGCCACAGATGAGCGCGAGCGCGGTGTTCCATGACCAGACCGCAACAGGAAAATTGAACGCCGTGATCACGCCGCATGGCCCCATCGGATGCCAGGTTTCCGACATCTTGTGACCCGGCCTCTCCGAAGCGATGGTGAGGCCGTAGAGCTGGCGCGACAGACCAACGGCAAAATCGCAGATGTCGATCATTTCCTGGACTTCACCAAGACCTTCGGAGGTGATCTTGCCCGCTTCCAGGGTGACGAGTGCACCGAGGTCTTCCTTGGCAGCGCGCAGTTCCTCACCCAGGAGGCGCACAAGCTCACCGCGTCGCGGCGCCGGCAGCGTCCGCCAGCTCTTGAAAGCGGCTTTTGACCGCGCGATCACGCCTGCCATGTCGGAAAGGGGCGTTTCGGCAATCGCCGCAACCGTAGCGCCGTCGATCGGCGACACGACTGTCAGGCCGCCGCCGGTAAGGTCACGCTCGGCAAAACCGAGCGCGCGCAGAACGTCTGCGTGCTCCATCACTGTGTTCTCCTATGAGGCGCTAGCTGCTGTAGCGCGCGCCATTCCTTGTTCTGAGAAAAGCTTCCAGCGGAACGTCTTCCTGTTTGAGGAAGCCCTTTGAGGGCAAGGTTCCGTCTCGGACCATTTCGATGATGGCCACGACAGAAGACGCCGTCGTCCAGGCAATGGCGGTCCGCTCGCGTCCCGCGATCTCCATCGGCTTCAGGCCCCGGACGAATTCCGCGCGCCGGGTTCGTCCGTTCTGCTCACCCTCGGCGGCAACGTGGATATAGACGATGTCGTCGCTCACCGGCGGCTTCGCGTTCACCAGGATTTCGCCTGCTTCCTTGCGCCGGTCGCGCATCAGAAGTTCGTGGAAGAAAAAGTTCATCAGCTGCACGTGGCCGGGATACCGCATGGTCTTGTAGTCCATGTTGGGCACGCGCGACTTGTAGGTCTCGCACATGGTTCCGAGGCCACCGGACGTGGTGAAGGCTTCCAGTTCGATACCGCCGATGACGATCTTCTCGATCCATTCCATTGGCGAGACCCACTTGATCTCTCCATCTTCCAGGACCTCGCAATCATTGAGATACTCGTTGACCACGCCCTCCGGAGACCAGTTGAAGGAATACCCCATCAGTCCAGTCGGGTTTTGCGGCAGCGCTCCGACGCGCATCCGGCAGGACCGGCAGGTCTCGAATTGCTCGATCAGGCTCGCCCCGACGATCCCGACGAAACCGGGCGCCAGTCCGCATTGCGGCGCCATGAGACCTTTCGAGGACTTGGCAAGTTCCATGATCGCCTTTGTCGTTGGCACGTCTTCGGTCAGGTCGAAATAGTGCAGGCCCAGTTCGTGCGCCGTGCTGGCAACACCGACATTCAGGAAATAGGGCAGACAGGAAAGCACGGCATGTGAACCGGACAGCGCGCTCCGCAAGGCATCGAGGTTGCTGACGTCGACATGCCTGGTCTCGAACGGCAGATCGGGATTGGCATGCGTGTCGAAACCGGTCACGTCAAAGCCGCTGTCGTGAAGCAGTTCACCTGCCAGCGCTCCAACCTTGCCAAGACCCAGAACGGCTATCTTGTCCATCTGCAAAAATCCCCCGAGAGTAACCGGTCATAGGATAACCGCGCTTGACCTGCACAATAACACCTGAAAAATAGTTTTATTCATGACTATAACTCATAGATTGACTTTCCCATGGACCGCGACTTTCCGATCCCCAGCATATCGGTTCTGCGCTGCTTCGAGGCGGCGGCAAAGCACCAGAGTTTCACGGCCGCAGCCGAAGAGCTTGGCCTGACGCAAAGCGGAGTCAGCCGTCAGGTCAAGGAACTTGAGGATCAGATCGGTGCGCCGCTGTTTCGGCGCGAAGGCCGCGGCATCCGGCTGACACAGGCGGGCAAATCTCTTGCAGACGGCGTTTTCTCCGATCTGTCACGGCTCAGGCGGACAATCAGTCAGGCTGTTGCCGCAGGCGGAACCCAGGAGCTTTTGACCATTGCTGCCCTGCCATCCTTTGCAACCCGCTGGCTTGTCCCCCGGCTGAAGCATTTCAAGCAACTGCGCCCGAACCTGGACCTGATGGTCCACAGCCGCTCTGAACCTTTCGACCTCGTCGAGGAAGGCATCGACGTTGCTATTCACTTCGGCGCCAATGACTGGCCGGGTGCCAAGCTCAGCCCGCTCTGTCCGGAGGATCTGATTGTGGTCGCGGCCCCGGCGTTGCTGGAAACCAGTCCGGTCCGGGAGAAGCCGGACATTTTGAACCTCCCGCTCCTGCACATGACATCCCGCTCCCACCTCTGGAAAGTCTTCCAGAAGTCTGTTCCCGGCACGGCTGCCCACGTTCAGGTGGGCAGTTATTTCGACAGGTTTTCGCTGGTGATCGCCGCCGCCGCGAGCGGCATGGGTGCCGCGATCCTGCCGACCTATCTGATCGAGGCCGAACTGGCTTCGGGGACGCTCGTGAACCTGGCATCCCTTCAGGACAACTCCGAACACAATTACTATCTGGCGACGCCTCCCGGCCGGATCAGCCCGCCCGCCGCCGAATTCCTGACCTGGATCCGGGGCCAGGTGAGCCGCAGGGTCAAGCCGGCCTGAACGGCGTCCGGAAGCCGATCCCGTTGCCATCGGCAAGGGGTCGATCGATTTATTTTAAGTTTGAAATTTTAGACTTGAAGTAAATACCGAAACGTGGTTCGCTGAAGGCACTGATGGGGCTCGCGTCATGTGGAGGATCTGATGAAGATTGCGTGTTTGGGCGGTGGGCCGGCCGGTCTCTATTTCGCAATATCCATGAAACTGCGGGACCCGTCTCACGACGTCGTCGTGCTGGAGCGGAACCGCGCCAATGATACGTTCGGATGGGGCGTGGTGCTGTCCGACGACGCCCTCAGCCGGATGGAGGGCAACGATCCTGTCAGCACCAAGGCGATCCGGGATCACTTTGCCTATTGGGACGATATCGCCGTCGAGCACAATGGTGTTCGCACGGTCTCCGGCGGCCATGGCTTTGCCGGGATCGGCCGCAAGCAGATGCTCATCCTGCTTCAGGAACGGGCCCGAGAGCTTGGGGTCGAATTGCGCTTTGAGACCGAATTCAAGGACGCGGAGACATTCCGCCAGGACTACGATCTCGTTGTCGCCTGCGACGGTATCAATTCGAAGGTCCGCACCGAATACGAGGATGTCTTCAAACCGGACATCGACACACGCCTGTGCAAGTTCATCTGGCTCGGCACGCACCAGAAATTCGACGACGCCTTCACCTTCATTTTCGAGAAGACCGAGCACGGCTGGATCTGGGCGCATGTCTACCAGTTCGACGACAACACCGCGACCTTCATCGTCGAGTGCCTGCAGCCGACCTGGGACGGCTGGGGCTTTGCCGACATGTCCAAGGAAGAGACGGTGGAGACCTGCCGCGCGATCTTCGAAAAATATCTCGGCGGCCATGATCTCATGTCGAACGCAGCCCATCTGCGCGGCTCGGCCGTCTGGATGAACTTCCCGCGCGTGATCTGCGAGAAGTGGTACCACAAGAACATCGTCCTGATGGGGGATGCCGCCGCAACCGGGCACTTTTCCATCGGCTCCGGGTCCCGCCTCGCCTTCGACAGCGCGATCGCGCTTGCCGACTATCTCCATAGCGAAGCGGACATGGAAACGGCCTTTGAGCGCTATCAGGAAGAGCGGCGGCTGGAGGTTCTGAGGCTGCAATCGGCGGCGCGAAACTCGCTCGAATGGTTCGAGAACGTGGAACGCTATCTCGACCAGGACCCCGTCCAGTTCAACTACAACCTGCTGACGCGGTCCCAGCGCATCAGCCACGAAAACCTGCGCCTGCGTGATCCGAAATGGCTTGAAACGGCGGAAAGATGGTTCATGGACCGGTCCGGCGCGTCGCCGAACGCGCCGGTGCGCGCGCCCATGTTCGCACCGTTCAAACTGCGCGAAATGCCGCTGAAGAACCGGATCGTGGTCTCGCCGATGGCGCAGTACAAGGCCGTCGACGGCGCTCCGACCGACTGGCACCTGATCCATTATGGCGAACGCGCCAAGGGCGGCGCGGGGCTTGTCTATGTCGAAATGACCTGCGTCAGCGCCGAGGGCCGCATCACCCCGGGATGTCCGGGTCTTTATGCCCCTGAGCACGAGACCGCCTGGAAGCGTCTCACCGACTTCGTCCACGAAGAGACGGACGCGAAGATCTGTTGCCAGATCGGACATTCCGGCCGCAAGGGGTCGACCCAGCTCGGCTGGCAGGAGATGGATGCACCGCTTGCCGACGGCAACTGGGACCTAGTTTCCGCGTCGGCGATTCCGTGGTCCGCAAACAACGCCACACCGCGCGAGATCACGCCGGCCGAAATGGCGGAAATCAAGACCCAGTTCGTCCGCTCGGCCGAGATGGCGGAACGCGCGGGGTTCGACATGATCGAGCTTCACGCCGCACACGGCTACCTGCTGTCCTCCTTCATCTCGCCGGTCTCGAACGTCCGTACGGACGAGTACGGCGGTTCGCTGGAAAACCGTATGCGCTGGCCTCTGGAGGTCTTCAGGGCCATGCGGGAGGTTTGGCCGGAAGACAAACCCATGTCCGTGCGCATTTCGGCGAATGACTGGGTCGGGAGCGAAGGCGTGACGCCGGAGGACGCGGTTGAGATCGCCAGGATGTTCCGCACCGCCGGGGCGGACCTCATCGATGTGTCCGCCGGCCAGACGTCGTCAGATGCAAAGCCGGTTTACGGCCGCATGTTCCAGACGCCGTTCTCCGACCAGATCAGGAACGAGGGTGGGCTCCAGACCATGGCCGTCGGCAACATCTACGAAGCGGACCACGCCAATTCCATCCTGATGGCCGGCCGTGCCGACCTTGTCGCGGTGGGCCGTCCGCATCTGGCCGATCCCTACTGGGCCTTGCACGAGGCAAGCCGCATCGGTGACAGGAACGCAACCGACTGGCCCCTGCCCTATCTGGCGGGCCGCGATCAGACCTGGCGGCTTGCCGACCGCGACGCGGAGACCCTGCGCGCATGAGTGTGTCCGGCAAACATATCGTCGTCACGGGCGGCGGCAGCGGCGTGGGGGCTGCCTGTGCCGCGCGCCTCGCCGGACAGGGGGCAAATGTCACCATATTCGGCCGGACCGAAGAAACCCTTGCCGCGCAATCCCTGCCCTATCAGCTGTGCGATGTCACCGACGCAGGAGCCGTGGCATCGGCCTTTGAAGCCGCACGGAAAGACGCAGGCGCTGTGGATGTGGTGATCGCAAATGCGGGTGCCGCTGAAAGCATGCCGTTTTCACGAACCACGCCGGATCTTCTGCAAAACATGCTTTCCGTCAACCTGATCGGTGTCGCCAATGTCTGGCAGGCGGCGCTGGCCGACATGAAGGCTTCCGGTTGGGGACGGATGATTGCCATTGCCTCCACGGCCGGGCTCAGGGGCTATCCCTATGTGAGCGCCTATTGTGCGGCGAAACATGCCGTTGTCGGCCTCACACGGTCTCTTGCAAAGGAACTCGCCCGCACCGGGATCACGGTCAATGCGATCTGCCCGGGTTTCGTCGAAACGCCGATGCTGAAGCGTTCGATCGAGAACATCATGGACAAGACCGGGCTTGGGCGCGAGGACGCGGAAGCAACGCTGAAGGCGGACAACCCGCAAGGGCGCTTCATTCAACCGGACGAAATTGCTCAGATGGCATACTGGCTCTGTTCCGAAGGCGCCCGGTCGGTCAACGGCCAGGCACTCAGCCTGTCGGGAGGCGAGTTATGAGCGGCCAGTCCGAGACATTGTCAAAGGCACGTCTGCGCGTCTGGCTGAAGCTTCTGAAAGCCTCGAACGGGATCGAAGCGGAGATCCGCCGCAGGCTGCGGGACGGTCACAACACCACGTTGCCGCGCTTCGACGTCATGTCGGCTCTGGCCCGGTTTCCCGCAGGTCTGAAGATGAGTGATCTGTCGACGTTTCTTCGGGTATCCAATGGCAATGTGACCGGTATTGTCGACAAGCTGACGGAGGAAGGCCTGGCGCAGCGCGTCGCCGTTCCCGGAGACAAGCGCGCCCAGGTCGCGCGCTTGACGCAAAAAGGCGAAGCGGAATTCGAAACCCTCGCCAGCCGCCACGAAAGCTGGATAAATTCTCTGCTCGACGGCCTGACGGATGAAGACCTGGAGACGCTTTCAGATAAACTGGAAAGAGTGCTGCCCCAGAGCACCGAACAGGAGCGAGCGGATGCGTAGTGACGTGCAACATTTCCGGTGCGAGATATCCGGTGGTATCGCGCGGATCGCGTTGGACCGGCCGGAACGCAAGAACCCGCTCACATTCGAAAGCTATGCCGAACTGCGCGACTGGTTCCGGGACCTGCATTACGCGGACGACGTTCACGCGGTGGTCATTCTCCCGAATGGCGGCAATTTCAGTTCGGGTGGCGACGTCCATGACATCATCGGTCCGCTGACCCGCATGAACATGAAGGAACTGCTGGCTTTCACGCGCATGACCGGTGATCTGGTCAAGGCCATGCTTGGATGCGGCAAGCCGGTTATTGCGGCCGTCGACGGGATCTGTGCAGGCGCCGGCGCGATCATGGCGATGGCCTCGGACCTGCGCGTCGCCACACCTGAGGCCAAGGTTGCCTTCCTGTTCAATCGCGTCGGCCTGGCCGGCTGCGACATGGGCGCGTGCGCCATGCTGCCACGGATCATCGGCCAGGGGCGGGCGGCAGAGCTTCTGTATCTGGGGCGGTCCATGAAAGCCGATGAAGGACATGCCTGGGGCTTCTTCAACTCGGTTGTTGAAGCAGCGGAACTTGAGAAGGCCGCCGTCGATCTCGCGGAGCGCATCGCTGCCGGCCCGACCTTCGCCAATTCCATGACCAAGACAATGCTCGCGCAGGAATGGTCGATGAGCCTGGAACAGGCGATCGAAGCCGAGGCACAGGCACAGGCCATCTGCATGCAGGGCAATGACTTCCGCAGGGCCTACGAGGCTTTTGCCGCGAAGGAAAAACCGGTGTTCGAGGGCGACTGATGGCAGACCGGACATTCCTCACCTGGCCCTTCTTTGACGATCGTCACCGCGCATTGGCCGACGAGCTTGAGAGCTGGGCCAGTGCCAATCTCGGTGATGTTGACCACCACGACACGGATGCGGTTTGCCGCAAACTGGTCACGGATCTGGGCAACGCGGGCTTCCTGGAACATACGGGGTCGCCCGATGGAAGGCTCGACGTCCGCAGCCTCTGCCTCATCCGCGAAACGCTCGCACGCCATGACGGGCTGGCGGACTTTGCGTTCGCGATGCAGGGGCTCGGCACGGGCGCGATTTCGCTCTTTGGCACCGACACGCAAAAGGAACAATGGCTGCCGCGCTCGCGCAGTGGCATGGCCATTTCCGCCTTTGCGCTGACGGAACCGCAGTCGGGCTCGGACGTTGCCAATTCGACCATGACGGCAACCGCCGACGGCAGCGACTATGTCCTCAACGGGGAAAAGACCTGGATCTCCAACGGCGGCATCGCCGATATCTATACGCTCTTTGCCCGGACGGGCGAAGCACCCGGTGCAAAGGGTCTTTCCGCCTTCATCGTGACCCCGGACGCGGGCGGTTTCGAAGTCGTCGAGCGCCTGGAAACGATCGCCCCGCACCCGCTGGCAACGCTGCGCTTCACCGATTGCAGGGTGCCCGGGTCCAGTATGATCGGTGCGCCCGGTGCAGGCTTCAAGGTCGCCATGTCGGTGCTCGATATCTTCCGCTCGACGGTCGCCGCCGCCGCGCTTGGCTTTGCAAGGCGTGCGCTCGACGAAGCCCTGCAACGGGTCACGACCCGGAAGATCCAGGGCGCGCCCCTGTTCGATCTGCAACTGGTTCAGGGACACATCGCGGACATGGCTCTCGACATCGACGCAGCGGCGCTCCTCATCTATCGCGCCGCCTGGGCAAAAGACAGCGGCGCGCCGCGCGTTACCCGCGAAGCGGCCATGGCGAAGCTGTTTTCCACGGACCAGGCACAGCAGGTGATCGACAAGGCCGTTCAGCTTCACGGCGGCGACGGCGTTCGCAGCGGCACAACGGTTGAAAAACTCTACCGTGAAATCCGTGCCCTGCGTATCTATGAAGGCGCGTCCGATGTTCAGAAAATCATCATCGCGCGCCAGACGCTGCAAAGCCTCTGACGGCCAACAGGAAGGGAAGGAATGACCATGACCAAGGAACTTGACGGCGGCATCACCCCGAATGGCGAAGGCTTTGACGGTGTGGAGCTCAATATTCTGGGCCAGACCTACTATCCCAAGGCCTGGTGCGAGTCGACATTTGCCTTCGAGACCAATTCCGAGCCGGGCCAGTTCGTTCCCGTCCATGTTCACCCAACCCAGGACGAATTCATTCTGGTGCAGGAAGGCGAGCTCGACCTCAAGCTCGATGGGAAATGGGTCAAGGCGCGGGCCGGTGATCTGGTGCGCATGCCCATGGGTGTTCCCCACGGATACTTCAACAAGTCCGAAAGCCCGTGCCGCGCCCTCTTCTGGGTTTCACCGGCCGGAAAACTGAAGGAACTGTTCGACGAACTGCACGAAATGACCGATGTGGAAGCGGTGGTGCGTGTCTCGGCGGAACACGATGTCGATTTCCTGCCTCCCGAAGCCAATGAATAGGCCGGACGGCAAATAACTATATTTTTCAAGAGCGTTAGAGCATCTTGACTGACGAAGTCAGACGTCGGAATGCTCTGCGGTCCGTTTAACAAAAGGGGAAGATGTCGATCATGGCTGGCACACTCTCGCCCTCCGCGCATGTGGACACCTTTGCGCGCGACAATCTTCCGCCTGCGGACCAGTGGCCGGACTTCCTGCTGGACGGGTTCGACTATCCGCAAACCCTCAACGCGGCCGTCGAACTGACGGACAAGATGGTGGAGAAGGGGTTCGGAGACCACACCGCGCTGATCGGCAACGGCCGCCGCCGGACCTACAAGGAACTTGCCGACTGGACCAATCGCCTCGCCCACGCCTTGACGGCGGATCTTGGCGTGAAGCCCGGAAACCGGGTCCTGATCCGCTCCGCGAACAACCCGGCAATGGTCGCCTGCTGGCTGGCCGCGACCAAGGTTGGTGCCGTTGTCGTGAACACCATGCCGATGCTGCGGGCGGGCGAGCTTTCCAAGATCGTCGACAAGGCCGAAATAGAATTCGCGCTTTGTGACACGCGGCTGATGGACGAGCTCGTCGCCTGCGCGAAGACGTCCGCGTTCCTGAAGAAGGTGATCGGTTTTGACGGTACATCAAACCATGACGCCGAACTGGACAGGCTCGCCCTGGAAAAGCCCGTGCTTTACGACGCGGTTCAAACCGGACGCGACGACGTTGCCCTTCTTGGCTTTACCTCCGGCTCCACGGGGACGCCGAAAGCCACGATGCATTTCCACCGGGATCTCCTGATCATCGCGGACGGCTATGCCAGCGAAGTACTTGGCGTGACGCCTAACGACATCTTCGTCGGCTCGCCGCCGCTCGCTTTCACATTCGGTCTTGGCGGGCTGGCAGTGTTCCCGCTCAGGTTCGGCGCGGCGGCAACGCTGCTGGAAAGCGCAACGCCGCCCAATATGATCGAGATCATTCAGAAATACAGGGCAACGGTCTGCTTCACTGCACCGACCGCTTATCGCGTCATGCTTCAGGCCATGGAGGAAGGCGCGGATCTGTCCTCGCTCCGGGCGGCCGTTTCCGCGGGAGAAACCCTGCCCGCCCCGGTCTATGAAGCCTGGATGGAAAAGACCGGCAAGCCGATGCTGGACGGCATCGGCGCAACGGAAATGCTGCACATTTTCGTCTCCAACCGTTTCGACGACCACAAGCCCGCCTGCACCGGCAAACCCGTCACGGGATACGAAGTCAAGGTGATCGGGGCCGATGGCGCGCCGGTCGCGCCCGGCGAGGTCGGACGCCTTGCCGTGCGCGGACCGACCGGGTGCCGCTATCTGGCCGATGACCGCCAGCGCGACTATGTCCAGAACGGCTGGAACATCACCGGTGACAGCTTCACCATGAGCGGAGACGGCCACCTGCATTTCGCCGCCCGCAACGACGACATGATTATTTCATCCGGTTACAACATTGCCGGCCCGGAGGTGGAGGCCGCCTTGCTGGCGCATCCTCAGGTTCAGGAATGTGCCGTCATCGGGGTGCCGGATTCAGAACGCGGTGCCATTGTCGAGGCCCATGTTGTCTTGACCCCGGGAACGGATCCGGACGATACGACGAAGACGTCTCTCCAGGACCACGTCAAGGCAACGATCGCACCTTACAAGTACCCGCGCTCGGTCGTCTTCACCGAGACACTGCCGAAAACGGAAACGGGAAAGATACAGCGCTTCCGCCTGCGGCAGGTTTCGTAGGCGAAAAGGTTCATCCGCCAATGGGGTGCGCGGACGAAACAAAAAACAACAAAGCCCCAAGCTTCGGCACGTTTGATAGATCGCCGGAGATCCAGAAACTAGGTAACAGCGGTCGAAAGACCAACAGGAGCAAGCAATGAAAATGGTAACTTTGGCGGCCGCCGCCGCTCTCGCCATCGGGATCACGGGGGCTCAGGCCGAGCCGGTGAAGGTCGGCATGATCACGACCCTGTCCGGGGGCGGTGCCGGTCTCGGCATTGACGTCCGCGACGGCTTCCTTCTGGCCGTGAAACAGGCCGGCAATCCGGATCTTGAAGTCATCGTGGAAGACGACCAGCGCAAGCCGGACATCGCCGTCCAGCTCGCGGACAAGATGGTGCAGTCGGAAAAGGTCGACGTCTTGACCGGCATCATCTGGTCGAACCTTGCCATGGCCGTTGTCCCCTCCGTAACGGCGCAGGGCAAATTCTACCTGTCACCGAATGCCGGCCCATCCGCGCTTGCGGGCAAGGGATGCCACCCGAACTATTTCAATGTCGCCTGGCAGAACGACAACCTGCATGAGGCAGCCGGTGCCTACGCCAAGGACACGGGCTACAAAAACAGCTTCATTCTCGCGCCCAACTATCCAGCCGGAAAGGACGCTCTGACCGGTTACAAGCGTTTTTATGGCGGTGACCTGGCGGGTGAACTCTACACCAAGCTCGGCCAGACGGATTACGCGGCAGAGCTGGCCCAGATCCGTGCCTCGGGTGCCGACAGTGTCTTCTTCTTCCTGCCCGGCGGCATGGGGATTTCCTTCCTCAAGCAATATGCCGACAGTGGTATCGATCTTCCGGTCGTTGGCCCGGCATTCTCGTTCGACCAGGGCATCCTCCAGGCCGTTGGTGACGCCGCGCTTGGTGTGAAGAACACCAGCCAGTGGAACAAGGACATCGACAACCCGACCAACAAGGCCTTTGTCGAGGCGTTCCAGGCCGAATATGGCCGTCTGCCGTCCCTCTATGCCTCGCAGGGCTTCGACACCGCAAACCTCCTGCTTTCGGCCATGGCCAAGGCTGACGTAAAGGACGCGGATGCCTTCCGCGCGGCGTTGAAGGAAGCCGACTTCAGTTCGACACGCGGCGACTTCAAGTTCGGTTCCAATCACCACCCGATCCAGGACATCTATGTCCGCGAGGTCATCAAGGAAGGTGACGTCTTCACCAACAAGACCCTCGCCGCCGCATTGACGGATCATGCTGACGCCTATGCAGGCGATTGCAGCATGTAAGCACTCTCCAACAACACCGTCCCGGCCTTGAGCCGGGGCGGTATGGGGGCTGAATTTTCATGTCATTTCTGTTGCTCATAGAGCAGGTTCTGAACGGCCTGCAATTCGGCATCATGCTCTTTTTGATGGCGGCTGGCCTGACGTTGATCTTCGGCGTCATGGGCCTGATCAACCTTGCGCACGGCTCGCTCTACATGATCGGAGCCTTCTGCGCGGCCGCTGTTGCCGCTGCAACCGGATCGTTTTTGCTGGGTCTCGTGGCCGCGCTGGCAGGCGCTGCAGCCGCCGGCGCGCTTGTGGAGCTTGTCGTCATTCGAAGACTTTACGACAAGGACCATCTCGATCAGGTGCTCGCAACCTTCGCCCTGATCCTGATCTTCTCCGAAGGAACGAGGTGGATCTTCGGATCGTTCCCCCTGTTTCTCGATGTGCCGGACTTTCTTTCCGGCCCGGTCACTCTGCCGGGCGGCATCGAATACCCGCTTTATCGGCTGACATTGATCGTTGTCGGCCTGCTTGTTGCCCTCGGGCTCTACATGCTGATTTCCCGGACCCGGCTTGGTATCCAGATCAGGGCCGGTGAAAACGACCGGGAAATGATCGCCGCGCTCGGCATCGATATCGCCAGGCTCTACACCATCGTCTTTGCCCTTGGCGCGGCACTGGCAGGTCTTGCCGGAGCATTGGTCGGGGCGATCCAGTCGGTGCAGGTCGGCATGGGCGAACCGGTGCTCATTCTGGCCTTCGTGGTGATCGTCATCGGCGGCATCGGGTCAATCAAGGGCGCGCTCGTCGGGGCCATCCTCGTCGGGTTGACGGACACACTCGGCGGTATTTTCCTGCCCGAGGCGCTGAAGCTCTTTCTCGATCCCTCGACGGCAACATCCGTCGGCTCCTCGCTCGCATCCATGGCGATCTACATCCTCATGGCAGCGGTTCTGATCCTGCGGCCTGCTGGCCTGTTTGGAGCGCGCGCATGATCCGGGAAACCTATCTCAACGCCCTGACGCTCGGGCTCTTTGTCCTCATTCCGGCCTGGGCACTGTTTGCGGACGAGCCCTTCACGATCACGCTGATGACCCGCGCAGCGATTTTCGCGATCGCCGCAATCGGCCTCAACATCGCCCTTGGCATCGGCGGTCTCGTCAGCCTCGGTCATGCGGTCTTCTTCGGCATCGGCGGCTACGCAATGGGCATTCTCGCCTATCACGCGCAAACCTACACGCCCTTGAGCGAATGGCCGTTCCTGATCGACGGCACCAAATCGATGCCGGTCATCTGGCTGGTCGCCGTCCTCGTGTCCTCGCTCGCGGCATTGGTCATCGGCGCCCTGTCGCTCAGAACGGCCGGCGTCTACTTCATCATGATCACGCTCGCTTTCGGACAGATGTTCTTTTTCTTCACCATCTCCTGGGCGGAATATGGCGGTGAGGACGGATTGTCGATCTACGTGCGCAATGGCTTTCCCGGGCTGAACACCCTCGCCCCGATACAGTTCTATGGCCTGTGCTTCGTCATTTTGTGCCTTGTCCTGCTGTTTACCTGGAGACTGTCGAAGTCGCCGTTCGGGCTCGCCCTCAACGCCGCACGGCAAGCCCCCGTCCGCGTGGAGACGGTCGGTCTCGACCCGACCCGGCTGAAACTCGTCGCCTTCGTGATTTCCGGTGCCATAACCGGCCTCGCCGGAGCCCTCTTCGCCGATCTCAACCGCTTCGTCAGCCCGACCATGTTCAGCTGGCAGACTAGCGGCGAGATCATGATCTTCCTTATCCTGGGCGGTGTCGGCCGCCTTTACGGTCCGGTCGTGGGAGCCCTTGCGTTCGTTGCCCTCGAACACTGGCTCGGAGGCCTCAGTGATTACTGGCATATCTATCTCGGTGTCCTGCTTCTGCTGATCGTACTCTTCGGCCGGGGCGGGCTGATCGGGCTTGCCTCCGGCAAGGAGGCCGTTCATGACTGACCTCGTTCTCGAAACCCGCGACATCTGCAAAAGCTTTGGCGCCCTGCGTGCCAGCCGGAACATATCGCTCGACCTGAAACCAGGGGAAATCCACGCCGTCATCGGCCCGAACGGAGCCGGCAAAACCACGCTGATCGGCCAGATCTGCGGAACGCTGAAACCCGACTCCGGTGCCGTTCATCTGCTCGGTGAAGATATCACCGGCCTGGCGACGCGGGAACGCGCGCAGCTGGGGCTCGGCCGGACGTTTCAGATTTCCTCGCTGGCGATGGAAGACACCGTCCTGCAGAACGCGCTGCTCGGCGCGCTTGGCGCCACGGCAAATCCCTGGCGGTTCTTCGGCGATGTCCTGAAGGACAAGGAGCTTCGCACCAGGGCCGAGGAAGCCCTGCACCGTGTCGGTCTGCAGGACCACGCCCTCACCCGCACCGCCGAGCTCAGCCATGGCCAGCGCCGGCAGCTCGAAGTTGCCGTGGCCCTGACGAAGCAGCCCAGGGTCTTTGTCATGGACGAGCCGATGGCCGGCATGGGTTCGGAAGGCTCCAAACGCCTGACCGGCTTCCTGGATGAACTGCGCACCGAGGCGCCCATCCTCCTTGTCGAACACGACATGGATGCGGTTTTCGCCCTCGCCGACAGGATCAGCGTCCTCGTCTATGGCGAGGTCATTGCCACTGGAACCGTCGATGAGATCCGCGCGGATGCCGCCGTTCGCGAAGCCTATCTCGGAGAAGACGCATGAGCCTCTTGACCGTATCAAACGTGACGGCGTCCTACGGTGCCAGCCAGGCCCTTTTCGGTGTCGACCTGACCATCGATCAAGGCGAAGTGCGCGCACTGCTCGGGCGGAACGGCATGGGCAAGAGCACAACGGTCAAGTGCATCTGCCGCATGCTCGCCGCCAGCGGTACGCTCACTTTCAACGGCACGGATCTGACGCGGCTCCCGAGCCACCGGGCCGCCCGTCTTGGTCTCGGTCTCGTTCCCGAAGGCCGCCGCTGTTTCGGCAATCTGACGGTTCATGAAAACCTCATCGCAGCTGCCCGGCCGGGAGACTGGACTTTCGAACGGGTCGTGGAAATGTTCCCGAGGCTCGGCGAACGGCGCAACCAGAACGCCTCCTCGCTGTCGGGCGGCGAGCAGCAGATGCTCGCCATCGGCCGGGCCCTGATGACCAATCCGAAGCTGCTCATCCTGGACGAGGCGACGGAAGGGCTCGCGCCGATCATCCGTCAGGAAATCTGGTCGGTCATCCGTCAGCTGAAGGCGGAAACCGGTCTTTCGATCCTGGTCATCGACAAGTCGATCCGCGAACTCCGCGACGTCTGCGACAGCGCCACGATCCTGGAACGGGGCAAGTCCGTCTGGGCCGGCACGATCCGTGACCTCACCGACGACATAACAACAACCTATATCGGCGTTTGAAACATCCAAGGAAAGTCTGAAGCCATGCCATCGAAACACATTCAGCCAGAGGGTTGGGCACCTGCAAAGGGATACGCAAATGGTATGCTGACCAAGGGACGGACGTTGCATATCGGCGGTCAGATCGGCTGGAACAAGGACCAGGTGTTCGAATCGCACGATTTCATCGGCCAGATGGAACAGACGCTCCAGAACATTGCCGAGATTGTCGCCGAAGCCGGCGGTGAGGTGACGGACATTGTGCGCCTGACGTGGTTTATCACCGACAAGCGCGAATATCTTGCGCGTCAGAAGGAAGTCGGACAGGCCTACCGGCGTGTTTTCGGGCGGCACTTTCCGGCCATGTCCGTCGTCATCGTCGCGGGTCTGATCGAGGATGACGCCCTGATCGAGATCGAGGCAACCGCGCAGCTCGACTGAACCGGTCTGGAACCCTACCCCTTCAGCGTGATCGTTTTCAGGATATCGGAAACACATTCCCGCATGGCCGGCATGGTCGACTTCAGGATTGCCAGCCGGTCGAACACCTCGGGTTGCTCTGCAAGTGTTTGCCGGAGCGTCCGGCCGAAGGTCTGCCGCAGCTCGGTTCCCAGATTGAACTTGCAGACCCGGGTTTCGTGCGCCAGCCGCTTGCGGATCTCGGGGGGAATTCCGCTGCCGCCATGCAGAACAAGCGGCTTCGTCGTGACCTCTTCAATCGCCTTGACGGCATCAAAGTCGATCCCGTCGCTCTTCTCTGTCTGCAAGTGCACATTGCCGACCGACACCGCGATCGCATCGGCACCGCTTTCGCGATCGAAGCGCGCGGCTTCTACAGGATCGGTGAAGGCCGAGGCCGCACCCTGGGCGTAACCCACATAGCCGACTTCACCTTCAACCGACACGCTGGCCGCATGCGCCTCGCGAACGAGCCCCGCTGTCAGATCGACGTTTTCAGAAATCGGCAGTTTGGATCCGTCGAACATCACGGAAGTGAACCCGTGATCGATGCCCGCCCGGCATTCGTCGACCGTGTAGCCGTGATCGAGATGGCAGACCACCGGCACGCTCGCCTGATCGGCGAGGTGGCGCATCATCTTGCCGATCACCGGCACCGGCGTGTGCGCCCGGCATCCGGGGCCAGCCTGGAGAATGACCGGGCACCCGGCTTCTTCCGCGGCCTCGACGAAGGCTACTGCGTCTTCCCATCCGAGCACCACGAGCCCGGCAAGTGCGTAGCCGTCGCTGAGCGCAGGCTCGAGAACCTCGGCAAGCGTCGCAGCTGTCATTTGAACTTCGCGATCATGTCCTTGATGCCGGGGATTGTTTCGATCTGCCAGGCGTGATCGGGCTGGAAATACTGGACCAGGGAGCGCTGCGACAGACCGCCGAGAATGGTGAAGTAATACATCTCGTAGCCCGGCGCGACCACGCAGGGGTGATAGCCCTTGTCGAGCACGATCGTCGAGCCGTCGACGATGTGGTAGGCGTCGCCGACCTCTCCGTCCTCACGCTGAACCAGTTGCATGCCGAAGCCCTTTTTCGGGCGGAAGCGGAAATTGTAGGTCTCGTCGTGCCGGCTTTCTTCCGGGATCCGGTCCGTGTCGTGCTTGTGCGGCGGAAAGCCTGACCATCCGCCCTGCCCGACCGTGAACAGTTCCGACACAAGCAGGCGCCCGACCTTGTCGTGATACTTGGTGCCGAGAATGTGCTTGATCTTGCGGTGGGTCTTGGTGTCGTCCGAGCCGTACTGGACAAGATCGATATCGCTTGCGCGCACGTCGAAGGGATCGAGCACCTTGTCGTATTTGGCGCCGGCAATGAACACCTCCGCCTCGTCGCTCACGCACACCATGCGCGCCCTTGCGCCGCACGGCACATAAGCACCTTCCGGTTCTCCGTCCCAGACATCGACGCCCCGGTTTCCAAGCGCGGCAAATGCAACGCCTTCGACATCGACATCAACGCTGCCGGTCGCCGGCACGATCGCGGTCTCGTAACCGGGCACTGCGTATTCGAAGGCCTGGCCCCGGGCCAGCTTGACGATATTGAAATAGTTCAGCGGAACCCGGCTGTCCTCGACATCGATAATGGCCTTGTTCTCATTGTCATAGGGAGGAAAGTGCATCGGTATATCTCCTCAGGACTGTGGGGCTGAGTGATTGGAAAGAAAGGTTTCGAGCTCGGACGGGGTCGGCATGGCGGGTGCGCAGCCGAATTTCGACACCACCATCGCGGCAGCGGCCGATCCCCTCAGGACGGCTTCCTGCAGCGAATGACTGTTGGCAAGCGACGCCATCAGCGAGGCCATGAAGGCATCGCCCGCCCCCATCGGCTTGATGGCGGTCACGGGAAATATGCCCGTCTCGAAAGCGCCCTCGCCGGAGTAGACGATGGAGCCCCGCTCGCCGAGCTTGTAGATGATCACCTTGTCGCCCGAGCCGAGCTCGCGCGCGCGTCTCTGACCGTCTTCATGGCTGCCGTTGGCAACGACCGCGAATTCGTCGTCGTTTCCGACAACAAAATCCGCGGTTTCGATGGCAGCGCGATAGATCTCGGCGGCCTCAAGCGCGCTTGGCCAGGAATAGGGTCTGTAGTCCAGGTCGATCACGACGAGCGCACCTGCCCGGCGCGCATGTTCCATGGCCCGCAGTGTCGCCTCGCGCGATGGATTTGCGGCAAGTGCCGTTCCGGTCACGATCAGCGCTTCATAATCGGCAAACGGGACCTCAAGCACCTGATCGACGCTCATGAGAAGGTCGGAGGCATTGTTGCGGTAGAGCGTGTTCTGCGTGTTTTCGATCCGGGTTTCGGTCACTGCAAGCGAGGTGCGCGACTCGCCGCTCAGCACCCGCACGTGACCGGTCCCGATGCCGTAGTGCCTCAGCTGGTTCAAAACGAACCGGCCGATGGAATCGTCGGAAACACAGGTCAGCAGATCAACGGAAAGACCGTGCCGCGCGATCCCGGCGGCAATGTTGCCGGAAGACCCGCCGAGCGCGGTGGTGAACCGCTCCGCATGCTCGGCCTCCGTGCCCGGGGGATCGGCATAAAAGTCCATTCCCGCGCGACCGAGCACCAGAAACCTTGACTTCAAGTTCAGGTAGGCCGACACGGTCAGACGCCTTTTCTCTGCGGTGCGCGGCCTGCTTCCCAGTCCTCGTGTGCCTTGCGGACCCGCTCGCTGTTGGAGACTTCGGGCGTACCGACCTCCCACCACGTGTGACCTTCCTGCGTCCAGCCCTCGAAGGCGTCGACCTTCAGGGAAATGACGTAGGTCCGGTCTGCCTGCTTGGCCCGGCCGAAGGCTTCTTTGAGTTCGCTGATCGAGTAAACCGTTTCCGCATTCGCTCCCATGGAGCGCGCATGCGCCTCGAAGTCGACGGCAAAGGGTTCGACCGCCAGTTTACAGTCGGCAATGAGATTGTTGTAGGACTCGTTGCCGGTGTTGTTCTGCAGCTTGTTGATCACCGCGAAGCCGCCATTGTCACAGACGACGACGATCATCTTCGCGCCGGAGAGGACCGAGGAATAGATGTCGGAATTGAGCAGCATATAGGAGCCGTCGCCGACAAAGACGATCGTGTCCTTGTCCGGATGGCTTTCCATGTGACCGAGCCGTGCACCCCAGCCTCCGGAAATCTCGTAGCCCATGCAGGAAAAGCCGAATTCGACATCAACGCTGCCGAGGGATTTGGTGCGCCAGTTGGCGGTGACTTCCGCCGGCAGGCCGCCTGCAGCCGCGACGACCCGGTCGTCCGGATCACAAACCTCGTTGACCGCGCCGATCACCTGGGCATAGGACATCGGCCGGTTGCTGCCGTCCTTTGTCACCGGCGAGGTGTTGTCATCGACATAGGCCGCCCATTCCGCCCGCTCTTTTGCGGCCTGTTCGACCCAGGTGTCCGGCGCCGTAAAGGAATCGAGCGCGTCGGAGAGGACCGGAAGGGACAGTTTCGCGTCGCCCACGACGGGCAGCGACATGTGTTTGGCCGCATCTTGCCGGCCGACATTGACCGAAACGATCCGGGCATCCGCCGCAAATGCCGTCCATGACCCGGTGGTGAAATCCTGAAGGCGCGTTCCGACGGCAAGTATGACATCGGCCTCCTTGGCGAGGTTGTTGGCGGAGTTCGACCCCGTGACGCCGACCGGTCCGCAGTTCAGCGCATCGTCATGAACAAAATTGGCCCGCCCCGCGATCGTCTCAACAACCGGAATGTTGTGCTTGCGCGCAAAGTCCTGCATCTCGGCTGTTGCCAGTGCATACTGTACACCGCCGCCTGCAATGATCAGCGGGCGTTCAGCGGTCTTCAGCACTTCCGCCGCAGCGGCCAGTTCCCGCGTATCGGGAAGCTGGCGCCTGAGGTGGTGTGTCTTTTCCTCGAAGAACTTTTCCGGATAGTCATAGGCCCATCCCTGAACGTCCTGCGGCAGTCCGAGGAAAACCGGACCGCAATCCGCCGGATCGATCAGCGTGTTGATCGCCGCCGGAAGCGATTGCAGCAGCTGCGCCGGGTGCGTGATGCGATCCCAGAACCGCGTCACGCTCTTGAAGGCGTCGTTGACGGAAAGGCCGGGATTTGAAGGATGTTCCACCTGCTGCAGCACCGGGTCCGGCAGCCGGGTGACAAACGCATCGCCGGCCAGCATCAGCAGCGGCAGCCGGTTGGTATGCGCGATCCCGGCGGAGGTCAGAAGGTTGGTCGTTCCAGGTCCTGCCGAGGAGGTTGCGAACATGAAACGGCGGCGCAGTTGCTGCTTGGCGTAACCGACGGCGGCCATCGCCATGGATTGCTCGTTCTGACCGCGCCACAGCGGCAGCTCTTCCCGGTGCTCGTAAAGCGCTTCGCCGAGACAGGTCACGTTGCCGTGCCCGAAAATACCGAATCCTCCGGCACAGAGCCGCAGTCTTTGTCCGTCGATCTCAACGTATTGTGCCGCCAGATAGCGAACCAGCGCCTGCGCCATTGTCAGGCGCACCGTTTTCTGGACCATGGGCCTCTTAAACCTCCCGGAACGGATTTTTTGTCTGCGCCCCGAGGGGCTCTTGACTGTGAAAGCTAATGGGTGTTTAGCTGTTTTGCAAGCGGTTGCAAAAATGGATCAAAAACGAATGGAAACGCGCGAGATTGGCCTTGGCATCATCGGGGGCGGTTACATGGGAAAAGCCCATGCCGTCGCCATGCATGCCGTCGGCGCCGTGTTCGACACAAAGCTGCGGCCCGTTCTCGAAATGGTCTGCACGACAACACCGGATGGGGCAGCCGACAAGGCGCGCGAACTCGGCTTCAAGCGGTCGACCGCGGACTGGCGCGTGCTGGTTCAGGATCCGAAGGTCGAGGCAATCGTGATCGCCTCGCCCCAGAAGACCCATCTTGAAATCGCAACGGCGGCTTTCGAGCTTGGCAAGCCGGTTTTCTGCGAAAAACCGCTCGGCGAAAACCTGCAGCAGAGCCGCGACATGACGGCCGCCGCCCGGGTCTCCGGCTGCATCAACATGGTCGGCTTCAACTACATCAGAACCCCGGCCTCCCAGCTTGCGCGTGAGATAATCGAAGCGGGCGAGATCGGCGAGGTCACCTATCTGCGCGGCGAACACACCGAAGATTTTTTCGCCGACCCGGATCTGCCGGGGACCTGGCGCGCACAGGGCCGCGCCAACGGCAACATGGGCGACCTCGCTCCCCATATCATCAACGGCACGCAGGCGCTTGCCGGGCCGATCGATCGTCTGTTGGCCGAGATCGACACGGTCGTGAAGGAGCGCCCGTCGGAGAACGGCATGGTGCCGGTTACCAATGACGACCAGGCCCAGATCATGTGCCGCTTTACCTCCGGCGCGCTCGGTTCGCTCTATATCAGCCGCACCGCCTGGGGCCGGAAGATGGGCTATGCCTACGAAATCTTCGGCACAAGGGGTGCCATCCGCTTCGACCAGGAAGATCAGAACGCGCTCTGGCTCTACGAGGGCGGGCAGAAACCGTCCCGGGAAGGCTTCCGCAAAATCCTGACCGGTCCGCATCATCCCGATTATGTCAATTTCTGCCTGGGAGCCGGACACGGAACCGGCTATCAGGACCAGATCATCATCGAGGCCAAGGATTTCCTGACGGCCATTGAAACGGGACAGAACATCTGGCCCTCCTTCGAGGACGGCCTTTATGTAAATCAGGTTGTTGAAGCAGCCTGGCAATCGCACGAATCCAAAAGCTGGATCAAACTCGACGACGTCTAGGTTTCTAAACCCGGACTGTCTATTCTGGATGCATCACATGACAATCAAGATCGGAAACGCGCCCTGTTCCTGGGGCGTTGAATTCGCAGACGATCCGCGCAACCCGTCCTGGCTGACGGTTCTCGATCAATGCCGGGACGCCGGTTACAAGGGCATCGAACTCGGCCCGGTCGGATTCATGCCCGAAGATCCTGCCGAGCTTGGCGACGCGCTCGCCGAACGTGACCTGGAACTGATCGGAGGCGTGGTGTTCCGTCCTTTTCACGACCCTGCCAAATGGGACGACGTGAAGGACGGCTCCGTGCGCACCTGCGAAGCGCTCAAGGCACATGGTGCCAGGCACCTGGTCCTGATCGACAGCATTTCACCACGGCGCGCGCCGACCGCCGGCCGTCCGGCCGAAGCGGAACAGATGTCCGCCTCCGAGTGGCGTGACTACTGCGCCAAGATCCGGGACATCGCCAGGATGGGCACGGAAGAATACGGCCTGATCACGGCCATCCACCCGCACGCCGGCGGCTTCATGGATTTCGAGGACGAAGTTGAGCGCCTGCTGCAAGACATCGATGAAAGCCTGTTGAAGATCTGCCTCGACACCGGCCACAGCCTTTATGCCGACTTCGATCCGCTGTCCTTCATGGACCGGCATATGGACCGGATCTCCTATATGCATTTCAAGGACATAGATCCCGAAGTCCGTGCCCGGACCGTCGCCAACCGAACGGATTTCTACGAGGCCTGCGGCGACGGAATCTTTTGCAATCTCGGCAAGGGGTCGGTCGATTTTCCGGCCGTGAAGGCAAAGCTGGAAACCTCCGGGTTCGAAGGCTGGTGCACGGTAGAACAGGACTGCGACCCGGAAAAGGCGCAGTCGCCGCTGGACGATGCGCGGGAAAACCGTACCTTTCTGCATTCCATAGGTTTCGAGGTCGCAGCATGAGCAAACTCAGATGGGGCATGATCGGCGGCGGCCAGGGCTCCCAGATCGGCCCGGCACACCGCATCAGCGCGGCCCTCGACGGGCATTTCCACCTGACGGCGGGTGCGCTGGACATCGATCCGGCGCGCGGCAAGGCCTTTGCCGCGGAGCTTGGCATCGCCGAAGATCGCGCCTACGGCAACTGGCAGGAAATGCTTCAGGCCGAACGCGCACGGCCGGATCGGCTCGACCTGGTCACGGTTGCGACCCCCAATGCCACCCATTATGAAATCTCCCGGGCCTTTCTGGAGGCCGGTTTTCATGTGCTGTGCGAAAAGCCGCTGACGATGACCGCCGAGGAAGCTGAACACATCGTCGCTGTTTCAAAGGAAACCGGCCGGATCTGCGCGGTCAATTACGGCTACAGCGGCTATCCGCTGGTGCGCCAGATGAAGGCGATGATCGACGGTGGGGACCTTGGAAAGGTGCGGCTGATCAAGGCGGAATTTGCCCATGGCTTTCACGCCGATGCGGACGAGGCTGACAATCCGAGGATCCGCTGGCGCTACGATCCCGATCAGGCCGGAACGTCGGCCGTGTTCGCCGATGCCGGAATTCACGCCTTCCACATGGCCTGCTTCGTGTCCGGCCAGACACCGGCCGAACTGTCGGCGGACTTCGCCTCCATGGTCGGGGACAGGCAATTGGAAGACGACGCCATGATCAACATCCGCCTGTCCGGCGGCGCGCTCTGCCGGCTCTGGACAAGCGCGATTGCGGTTGGACGCATGCACGGCCTGACCCTTCAGGTCTTTGGCGAAAAGGGCGGACTCTCCTGGCAGCAGCAGCATCCCGAGCAATTGCACTGGACCCCCTTGAACGGCCGGACGCAGGTTCTGGAGCGCGGCGACGCGTCCCTGTCGCCCCAGGCCGTCCGGGCTTCCAGGATACCGATCGGACATGCGGAAGGCATGCCGGTCGCGTTTGCCAATATCTACCACGATCTGGCCGATGTGCTGCGCGCGCAGCAACGCGGTGAGGAACCCGATCCCCTCGCACTGGATTTCCCGACGGCAACCGACGGATTGTGGTCGATGCGGGCAATCGAGGCCGCCGCAAAGTCCGCCAGGTCGAGGGGAGCCTGGATCGGGCTTTGACCGGATTTCCGGCAGCGCGGCTAACCGGCCCCCGGCAGGGGGCGCAAAGAGCCGCGCTCGATCACTGAACAGGGAAAAAGACGGATTTCCGGGCTCCGGTCCGGATTGTCCACCATGCCGACAACAAGCTCGACCGAACTCATGATGATATCGCGGATGGGCTGCCGGATCGTGGTCAGCGCATAGGCGTCCCAACCGGCCATGCCGATGTCGTTGAAGCCCAGGAAACCGATGTCTTCCGGTATGGATCTGCCGGCGTCGCGGGCGGCGTCCATGGCTCCCATGCAGATGAGATCGTCGCCGCAGAAGACCGCCTCGATATCCGGGTCATTGAGCACATCCCGCATGGCGTCGCGGCCCGCCTTGTAGGTGTAGTTTTCCGCAAAGCAGACCTTGGCGACGTTCAAACCGAGCTCTGCGGCCGTACGCTGAAAACCGGCGGACCGGTCCTGTGTGGACGTCGCCGTCTCCGGCCCCCCGAGCAGGGCAACGGTCCCGTAGCCGCGCTCTGAAAACGTCCGCGCCGCCATCGCGCCGCAATAGTCGTTGTCGATCCCCACGACATGCACATTGGCATTCGCCTGGAACTTTCCGAAGGTGTGGATGACGGGAATGCCGGCCGTTTGAAACGCGATCGCGAAGCTGGTCGGCAGGGTGGACGTCGCCACGATGACACCGTCGACGCTGTATTGACGCAGCAGTTCGACGACCTTCTTCGGCGAGGTTTCCGCCGACAGATTGACGAGCAGCGGCCTCAGCTCGCGTTTCTGCAGTTCGCTGGTGAAAAGGTCAAACACGTCCAGGAAGGCAGGGTTCTGGAAATTGTTCGCAACGAGACCGATCAGCTTGGTTCTGTTGGTCGCAAGGCTTCGGGCAATCAGGGACGGCTTGTAACCGAGCGTCTTGGCCGCCTTCTCCACCTTTTCCCGCGTACGCGCCGACACGCTGGCGCCATCCGTAAATGTCCGCGAGACGGCAGAACGGGAAACACCCGCCAGTTCCGCGACTTCCTTGAGTGTTACCGCCAAGCCCTTCGTCCAACCAGATCGTGCATCGAGAGCATCGAACCTACACGAATGTCCTGATGCGTCAATTTTTTTGCAACCGGTTGCAAAGTTTTTGAGATTGTGATTGTTTGACAACAGGCACGTCTCACTTTGCAGAAAGTGTGGCGTCGAGCCGAGAACTTGGGAGGAATTACATGAAGAATATCGTGAAAAGTGCCCTCGTGGCAGGTGCCCTCGCTGTGTCTTCGCCCGCATTTGCGACGGACATCATTGTTGTGTCGCATGGTCAGGCGAATGATGCGTTCTGGTCTGTTGTTAAGAACGGTGTGTCGCTTGCGGCCGAGCACACGGGAGCGAATGTGGATTACCGCGCTCCGGAGACCTTTGACATGGT
>JBCBUA010000027.1:0-32305 GCA_039818365.1 Pseudomonadota bacterium | reverse complement strand
CCAGAACGCATCCGCACCGGGCCGGCTATTCCACGTCCGGAGCGCCGGCCAACATCAACATTGCGCGCACGATGCGCAATGCCCTTGGCCGCAGGATCGGGCTGAAACGGCCGACGGACAAGGAAGCGCAGGCCCTCCTGAAGGAAGTCCTCAGGCTGGAACAGGTCGCCACGCCGACGCCCGAGCAGCGCGCGGAACTCGCCGACCTGCGCGCGGCCTATGAAATTCTGGCCAAGCGGCGCAAGATTGTCGCCTATATCGACCCGCTGGACGTGCGCTACAACCACTTCGTCCAGGAACCGGAACCCAATGCCAATGCCGTCATGTTCTGCCTGATGGACGTGTCGGCCTCCATGGGCGAGCGTGAAAAAGATCTGGCGAAACGGTTCTTCATGCTGCTGCACCTGTTTCTCGACCGCCGCTACGAAAAAACGGACATCGTGTTCATTCGGCACACGCATGACGCATCCGAGGTCGACGAGGACACCTTCTTCTATTCGCCTCAGACCGGCGGGACCGTCGTGAGCACGGCCCTGGTCGTCATGAAAGACATCATCCGGGACAGATATCCGCCCTCCGAATGGAACATCTATGCGGCACAGGCCTCGGACGGAGAAAACTTCAGCGGCGATTCGCAGCGTTGCGTCACGCTCCTGGGTGAAGAGCTCATGCAGGTCTGCCAGTATTTCGCCTATGTCGAGATCGTCGGCGAGGACGAAGCCCAGCTGATCAACAGCGAGGCGACCGGCATGGAGCTTTGGGAATCCTATGGCCGCGTGGCCGAAGCCTGGCCGAACTTCGCCCGGAAACGCGTCGCGACCGCTGCCGACATCTATCCCGTCTTCCGCGAACTTTTCGCGCGCGATCCTGCAGGGCAAGGCCATGGCTAAACGCGCGGCAAAAACAAAATCCGGCCTGCTGTTCGACCATGCCGACTGGGACTTCGACACGCTGCGGCGCACGCTGGACGCCATCGAAGAGGTGGCGCGCGATGACCTGGGGCTGGACTTTTATCCGAACCAGATTGAGATCATATCATCCGAGCAGATGCTGGATGCCTATTCCTCGATCGGCATGCCGCTGATGTATCATCACTGGTCATTCGGAAAACATTTTCTCGGTCATGAGCGCCTTTACCGGAAGGGCGCGCGCGGACTTGCCTATGAAATCGTGATCAATTCCAATCCGTGCATCAGCTACTGCCTGGAAGAGAACACGATGCCCCTTCAGGCGCTGGTGATGGCGCATGCCGCCTTCGGCCACAATCACTTCTTCAAGTCCAACCACCTGTTCCGGCAATGGACGGACGCAGACGGCATTCTCGATTACCTCGAATATGCCCGCAAATTCATCGCCTCCTGTGAGGAAAAGCACGGTCTCGGCGAGGTTGAGGCGACGCTCGATGCGGCACATTCCCTCATGCCGCATGGCGTGTTCCGGCATCGCCGCCCTCGGCAGCCGTCGCTGCGCGAAGCGGAAGAACAGCGACGCGAGCGGATCGCCGCCGCCGAACAGAACGTGCATTATCTCTGGAACACCATCCTGAACGCACCGCCGGGCCAGGCGTCCACGGACAAGGACCTGCTGGAGCGGAAGCGCGACATGCATCTTCCGGAAGAAAACCTGCTTTACTTCCTGGAACATTACAGCCCGGTTCTGACCACCTGGCAGCGAGAAATCCTGCGGATCGTCCGCAATATCGGGCAGTACTTCTACCCGCAGAAACAGACGAAGGTGATGAACGAAGGCTGCGCCTCCTTCGTGCATTACTACATATTGAACACGCTGCATGAACAGGGGCGCATCAGCGACGGCGCGATGCTGGAAATCCTTCACAGCCATACCAACGTGCTGACCCAGCCTGACTTCGACGACCCCCGTTTTTCCGGAATCAACCCTTACGCGCTCGGGTTTGCCATGATGGACGATATCAGGCGTGTCTGCACGGACCCGACCGAAGAGGACCGCGCGTGGTTCCCTGATCTCGCGGGGAGCGGCGACTGGCGCAGCGTGTTGAGACACGCATGGGCCAACTATCGCGACGAAAGCTTCATACAGCAGTTCCTCTCCCCTGCCGTCATCCGGCGGTTCCGGATGTTCGCACTGTCGGACGAATCGTCATCGCGCTATTGCACGGTCACGGGCATCCACAACGAGCAGGGCTACAGGTACTTGCGCGATGCGCTTGCGCGCGATCATGACCTTGCGGCGCTGGAGCCGGAAATCCAGGTCGCGGATGCCGATCTGCTCGGGGACCGGTGCCTGCATCTGAAGGCCGTCCGGCGCAATTCCGTGCCGCTTGATCCGGAAAGCCGGGCCACCACGCTGCTCCATGTCGAGCGGCTCTGGGGCTACAAGGTCGAAATCGTCGAATGCGACGCGGCCAACTGATGGCCACGTCAGGCCGCAGTCAGGCCTTTTGAGAGATCCCGGAAGGCCTGTTTGAACGCATCTGTGAGCGGATTTCCGGCCACCCCGGCCCGTGTCAGCAGTCCAACCGGAC
This sequence comes from Pseudomonadota bacterium, assembly GCA_039818365.1. Classification (GTDB taxonomy): domain Bacteria; phylum Pseudomonadota; class Alphaproteobacteria; order Rhizobiales; family Stappiaceae; genus Roseibium. The sequence goes on along the minus strand of JBCBUA010000027.1, from coordinate 29,802 downwards.
GTGATACGTCGGGGTTGCCCAGCGTTCTGAACGCCAGCATTTTGCCCTGCGCCGAAGACATTGCAGATCGCGGCAGCAGTGCGACGCCGATGCCCTCGCTGACAAGGTCCATCGCGGTGGACGAGCGACCGACCTCGTATGTCCATTGCGCCGACAGTCGGCCTCTGGCCATCGCCTCGTCAATCAGGAGACGGTTGCCTGTGCCTCTTGCCGGCAGGATCAGTGGCTCGTCCCGAAGATCCGGCCACGTGATATTGCCCGCCGCGGCGAGTGCATGATCTCGGCGTACCGTGAGAACAATGCTGTCCTCGAAAAGCGGTTCGAAGACGGTGTTCGGCTCAAGAGACCCGATCGAACAGATGCCGAAATCGGCGTCTCCCTGCGAGACCGCCTCGGCAACTTCATTGGCGGCACGGTCCAGCAGCCGAATTCTTGGTACGGCCCCGTCTTGGCGCAGATTCCGGACAGCGGGCGCCAACAGGGGCGTGACCATGGTCGGGATCATGGCGATCGTCACCAGTGAGCCGCGCTGATGGGCAAAGGCAACGCTTTCGTCGCGCATGGCCAGCGTCGTCTCCCGCGCGCCTTCCAGCATCGCCTCTGCCCGCGCCTGCAGGCGCTTCGCGGCAAGTGTTGGCCTGACGGAGCGCGTGCTGCGTTCGAACAGAACCGAGCCCAGCGTCTCCTCCAGTTTCTGGATCCTTCGGGTGATCGCGGATTGTGACAGGCTCAACCGCTCGGCGGCGAGGTGAAACGAGGCCGTCTCCATGACCGCCAGGAAGGCTTCAAGGTCGTTGAAATCAAAATTGATGCGCATAACGCATTAATTTAACAAAAAGCAACATTTGTCAAAACAATCAGCCCGCTGCTAAGACGCTTCCGAGAGGAACGCATCATGACCAGCCCCTACGACATCGCCATCATCGGCGGCGGCAACGCCGCCCTTTGTGCGGCCATGACGGCTGCAGAAAAAGGCGCGAAAGTCGTTATCCTTGAGACCGCTCCGAAAGCCTATCGCGGTGGAAACTCGCGACACACCAGAAACTTCAGGTGCATGCATTCCGCCCCACTCGGCCCGCTCGTCGACGACTACAGCGAGGACGAGTATTTCGACGACCTTTTGAAAGTCACCGACGGCAAGACCGACGAAACACTGGCGCGACTGGCGATCCGCACCTCCGAGGAATGCCTGCCCTGGATGGAAGAGCACGGTGTCCGTTTCCAGCCGTCCCTGTCCGGCACGCTCTCACTGGCCCGCACCAATGCGTTTTTCATGGGTGGCGGCAAGTCGCTGGTCAACGCCTACTACCGCACCGCCGACAAGCTTGGCGTCTCGGTTCTCTACGAGGCCAATGTCACGCATCTGGAGCTTGACGGCGACAGGATCGTGCGGATCGACTACACGCATGAAGGGAAAGCGAAACACCTTGAGCCCAGCGCCGTGATTGTCGCCTCCGGCGGCTTCCAGGCCGATACCGAGTGGCTCACACGCGCCTGGGGTCCCCCTGCGAAGAATTTCCTCATCCGCGGAACGCCCTATAACCGGGGTGTCGTCCTGGCGGATCTGCTGGAGCAGGGCGTCCAGTCGGTCGGCGATCCGACCCAGTGCCACGCGGTTGCGATCGACGGCCGAGCGCCGAAATTCGACGGCGGCATCGTCACGCGGCTGGACTGCGTTCCGTTTTCCATCGTCGTCAACAAGGAGGCGGACCGCTTCTACGACGAGGGCGAAGACGTCTGGCCCAAGCGCTATGCCATCTGGGGACGCCTTGTTGCCAACCAGCCGGACCAGGTCGGCTACGTCATCATCGATTCCAAATCGCTGGACCTGTTCATGCCCTCGGTCTTCCCGCCCATCAAGGCGGATACGCTTGAGGAACTGGCCGAGAAGATGGGACTGCCGCAAGCAAAGCTGGTCGAGACCGTGAAGACGTTCAATGCGGCCTGCGGCGACACCTCGAACTTTCATCCGACCGAACTGGATGGTGTCAAAACAAGTGGGATCAACATTCCAAAGACCAATTGGGCGCGCCCGATCAATGAACCGCCCTTTTACGGCTACAGCCTCAGAACAGGGGTCACTTTCACCTATCTCGGCCTGAAGGTCGATGAAAACGCCCAGTGCAGCACGGAAAGCGGACCGGTCCAGAACCTTTGGGCGGCCGGGGAAACCATGGCCGGCTCCATCCTGGGACAGGGCTATCTCGCCGGTTTCGGCATGACCATCGGAACCGTGTTCGGACGTATCGCAGGCCGGGAGGCCGCCAATCATGCAAACTGATCTGCTTCAGGAAGCCCGCCGTCAGGCGGAGATCTGCAATGCCTGCCGCTACTGCGAAGGCTATTGCTCGGTGTTCCCGGCCCTGCACCAGGAACGTTTCTTTTCCGATGCCAACCTGACCCAGCTGGCCAATCTCTGTCACAACTGCCGTGGCTGCTACTATGCCTGCCAGTATACGGCTCCGCACGAGTTCGATCTCAACCTGCCGAAAGCGCTTGCAGAAGTGCGCCAGGACAGCTGGGAGAGCTTTGCCTGGCCCGCTCCGCTGGCGCGCCGGTTTCAGAAAAGCGGCGTGATGATTGCCCTGGCGACAATCCTCGGCTTTGCCTTGCTGTTCCTTGCATTCCGCACGCTCGGCTCTGCCGGCGGCAAGGGCTTTTATGCGGTTCTGTCCCACTCGGCCATGGTCGCCATCTTCCTGCCGGCCTTCCTGTTCCCGCTTGCCAGCATCGCCGTCAGCCTCAGGCGCTACTGGAAGGAGACCGGCGGAAACAAGGTCACGCTCAGCCAGATCGTGGATGCGTTCGGGTCCGCTGCGAAAATGAAGAACCTTGCCGGCGGGCACGGCGACGGCTGCAATTTCGAGGACGAGGACCGGTTCAGCCAGGCGCGCCGTCACGCGCACCAGGCGGTGATGTACGGGTTCCTGCTCTGTTTCGCCTCCACGTCGGCTGGGACGATCCTGCACTATGTCTTCGACCTGCCCGCGCCCTACCCGCTGTGGTCGCTGCCGAAGCTTCTGGGCATTCCAGGCGGTATCCTGATGGTGATCGGCACGGTCATGCTGGCCTCGCTGAAACTGAAGGCCGACCGGTCCCTGGGTTCCCCGTCCGCCTGGGGCGGTGAGATGGGTTTTATCCTGCTCCTGTTTCTCGTTGCGCTTTCCGGCCTTGCGCTCTACGCGCTCGGCAGCACGGCGGCCATGCCCGCGCTGCTGGCCATTCATCTCGGCTCCGTCCTCAGTTTTTTCCTGCTGACGCCCTATACCAAGATGGCCCACGGTTTTTACCGCCTCGCGGCACTGGTGCGCGATGAACAGAGGAAATCGGCGGGATAAGCTCCCGCCAACCCGACCTCTATCCGGTTTTGTCGGTGACCGTGAACTGTCCCATCATGCCCTGATCCTCATGCTCCAGAATGTGGCAGTGATACATGTAAGGGAAGTCTTCGCCCGCAAGATGATCGAACCGGACGATGATTTCGGACCAGTCGTCATCGTCCAGAACCACCGTGTCTTTCCAGCCGGCTTGATCCGGGGTCACGGCAGCGCCTTCCATCTGCTCGACCAGGAACGAACAGCCATGCACGTGGAAGGGATGCGCGCCCTGATCGGAGCGAATGCGCCAGCGTTCCCAGACACCGCGTTCGACGCTTTCGTTGATGACACTCATATCCATCACCGCACCGTTGATCGTCATGTTCATGGCGCCGTGGCCTTCGTGTGCACGGTGATCCCCCGTGTGACCGGCATGGGCCTCTTCCCCTTCGCCATGATCCATTTCCAGAACGAACTCGCGCGTATTTTTGATCTCCTTCGGGTCCGGACGCTCGATCGTCACCAGCTGCTCCGGAACGGGGCCGGTATGCGCAACGAGCGTCCTGTCGACTTTCAGGAGCAGCGAGGCGGCTGGAGCTGATTGACCGGGTCCGGTGACGAGGCCCACCAGGCCCGAAACGATCCCCTCACCTTCCTCGTCGATATCGTCCTCAAAGAATGTCAGCAGTTCAGCGGAGCTGTCTTCGGACAGGTCCACGATGATTTCACAGCGTTCGCCGGGCGACATTTCCATTGTCGTCATCGGCACGGGCGCTTCCAAGAGGCCGCCATCGCTGGCCACCTTGTGGAAAGTCCGGTTGTCCGCGAATGCCAGGATGTAGAAACGTGCGTTCGCACCGTTGAGAATGCGGAGACGGACCTTGCCCGCAGGAACCTCGGCGACCGGCGAGAGCGCACCATTGATAATGGCCGTGTCGCCGAACCAGCCGTCTTCTCCCGCCTCTTCAAGCGAATAGACTAGCCTCCCCGCCGCATCGAAGGTCCTGTCCTGAAGGATCACCGGAAGATCGTCGAGGCCGTAGCGGTTCGGAAGTTCGGACGAGACCGCCTCATCGTCCTCGATGATGATCATACCGGCAAGACCCCGGTAGGTCTGGTCACCCGTCTTCCCGTGGGTATGGGAGTGGTACCAGCAGGTCGCCGCAGGCTGCACGATCGAAAGGGTCGGCTGCCAGCGTTCACCGGGGGGCATCTCCAGCTGCGGTCCGCCGTCGACATTGCCCGGAACGTGCAGTCCGTGCCCGTGGATCGAAACGCCGTCGTTCAGGGTGTTGTGGTAGTTGAGGGTGAGCTCCGTGTTCCGCCGCGTGCGAATTGTCGGACCCAGATAATCCTGGCTGATCCCAAGTGTCGGTGTCATGACGCCCGGTTTGAAGGACCATAGGCCGGTCCGGATCGTCAGGTCCACAGGCTCGCCGTTGGTGCCGTCGGCAATCGGGGGTATCGGCAGGCGCGGGCGCGCCGTGTTCGACCACGCCGGTCCGGCAAGGCAGGCGCCTGCGAGAGAAAGGCTGCCTGCGAGGAACTGGCGCCGGGAAAACGTTAGCGACATCTCTGGTCTCCAGATAAACAGAAACAATGGGAGCGCGCTCCCTGCTCACAGCAGCAGGACGGCGCGCACAAAACTCGATGCAAATGTGAATGGGAAACGCATGTGCATCCGTCCATCGGACAAATGCCGGATCGACGGTCCCGGCCATGGGACATAGGGTCAATCCGGATGGAATACCGGGTGCTCAGGCGCCGACGACAGGCAAGACAGGGAATGACTACATGCTGGATACGAACGGGCCGTTTTGGAATTGGCGCACCTTTTTCGCCGTGTTCGTCCTGATTGTGTTCGCCACGAGCGTCGTCGAAGTCTTCAACGAATTCCGCGCAGGCGAAACGCTTGCGTCCATGGGGGACGATCTGGCAAGACTTGTGATCAGTGCGCTGGTCCTGGGTGCCTTTGTGTACGATCGCCATGTCCAGCAAAAAACGCTCAGGGATCTGAGCGGGCAGCTTGAAAAAGCCCGCGGACGGCTGGCGCGGCTCGATTCCCGTTCTGTTGAGCTCGCGGGCCAGTACCGCGCCGTGATGCAAAAGCAGTTCGATGCCTGGAACCTGACCGCCAGCGAACAGGATGTCGTCATCGGCATGCTGAAGGGTCTCACCTTCCGGGAAATCGCCGGGCTGAGGGACACGCGCGAAAAAACGGTGCGCCAGCAGGCCTCCACCGTCTACCGGAAAGCCGGTGTATCCAGCCGGAACGAGCTGACCGCTTGGTTCTTCGAGGACATGCTGGATCCCGTGCCGGTGCAGAAAAGCTGAGACTTGGACGCTTCGCGACCTGAAAACGTCGCGTCCCGGCCTTGTCTGGCAGCGATTGCGAGATATAACCCCCGAACGCTTGGACACGAGAGGACGGCGCCCGCACGCGAAACCGGCGCGGTGCCGGTCTCATCGTGCAGAAAACAAACAGATATCCGGGTGCAGTGGTGGAAACGCAAAAGATAACAATTCTCGATGGCGGCATGGGCCAGGAACTCGTCCGCCTGAGCGGTCTGGAACCCACGGGGCTCTGGTCGACGCGGATCATGATGGAACGGCCGGACCTGGTCGGCGAGATCCACGATTCCTATTTCGCCGCCGGTGCGCATGTGGCAACGGCGAACACCTATGCGATCCATCGCGACCGCCTGCGCCCGAACGGGATCGAGGACCGTTTCGAAGCTCTGCAGCAGCAGGCCTGCGAAATCGCCTGCCGGTCCCGCGATGCACACGGGTCCGGTTCCGTGGTCGGTTCGGTCGGTCCGCTCGGCTGGTCCTACAGCCATGACGGCGCACCGCCGGAAGACGAATCCACCGAGCTTTATGCGGAAATCTGCCGCATCCAGGCGGACTTCGTGGATTCCTACCTGATCGAGACGATCGCGTCGATCGAACAGGCCCGGGCTTCCGTCAACGGTGCTCTTGGCCACGGCAAACCGGTCTGGATCGGTCTGACGGTCGACGATGCCGACGGTACCAAACTGCGTTCGGGTGAAAGCCTCGCGGATGCCGTCCACGAAATCGCCGCGCTTGGGCCGCAGGCTATTCTCCTGAACTGCTCGATACCCGAGGCGGTGGCTGCCGGCCTGAACGGCCTGCCGGACACGAACCTGCCGACAGGCGGCTATGCCAACGGGTTCACCGGGATCAGCAAGGAATTCCTGTCCGCCGGCAGCGCGGTGACGAAACTGACCTCGCGCGTCGACCTCACCCCGGACGCCTATGCGGATCATGTCGGCGGATGGATCACGTCCGGCGCGACGATCGTCGGCGGCTGCTGTGAAGTCGGGCCTGCACACATTCAGGAACTTGCCCGGCGCTTCGGCTGATTGCGAAAGAGCGGTTCTCCCGCATTCAAGAGATTGGCCCACTCTCCCTTATGTCGCGGCGCAAGGCATCTGCAAAGAACGCAAGCAGCGCTTCAATGTCGCGCTGCTGCCTGAAATCCTTGTGCGTCGCCACCCAAAGACCCGTTGTGGGCCGCCCTGCAATGTCACCGAACGCGACAAGCCGGCCGCTCCTTTCCCCGACAAAAGCGGGCAGCATGGCAAGGCCAAGCCCCCTCTCGGCCAGGGCCGCCAGCATAAGGAAACTGTCCGCCGAGAATTCGACACGGTTTTCGATGGCGGAAAGCTGCCATTCACCAACAGTGGATTTGGCAAAGCCCGGCGCAGTGCCAAGCCATGTGTGCGCCGTGACGGAAAGATCCGTGTTGCGGGCAAGGTAATCCGGTGACCCAAAGACGCCGAAATCGACCGTTCCGACCTTGAGCCCGCTCAGGTCCGGTGGCAGATCCGGACCGGGCCTCACCAGGATTTCGGCACCTGAAAGCGTCAGATCGATCGGATCGTTCGAAACGGCGACCTCGATATTGACGTTCGGATGCACCTTGCGAAGGCTGTCCAGGTGACCCGGCAGAAGCAGGCAGGCAATCGTGTCCGTCGTGGCCAGGCGAAAGGTGCCTTCAACACCTTTTGCGGTCGAATCGAGACTTCTCCTGATGCTGGCCGAGGCATGGTCCATGAGCTTGAGCGATGCCAGCAGGGCCCTGCCTTCCGGTCTGAGACGGTAGCCGTCATTCCGTCTATCGAACAACCGGACCTCGCAGGATGCTTCCAGAAGCGCGATCCGTCTCAACACGGTCGCATGGTTCACGCCAAGCGCGCGCGAAGCCGCCGAGAGCGATCCGTGCTCGGCAACCGCGTGGACATATTGAAGATCGTCCCATCTGAGTTTGTGCATTGACGCACAGCCCTTTGTCGCAATTTAGAGAATTTATCAGCGCATTAGATCATGAGATTTATCGGATGTTCAAATCTGCACATGAGAGGAGAGGCTGATGACAAGCGGATTGAAGGTTTTCTGCGCGCTGGTTTTCGTCGTGGTTGCCGGTATGGGCACGGCCGTCGCCGACGGACATTTCGACAATGCCATCAAGGCACGCAAGGCGGTGATGGCGCTTTATGCGTGGAACCTGGGCCAGTTGGGGGCCATGGCAAAAGGGGACGTCGAGTACAACGCCGAAGCCGCCGAAATCGCGGCGGAAAACATCAAGATCCTGGCCACGATGAACAACGGCTCGGCCTGGCCGCAGGGATCGGACAGCACGGCTTTGCCTGGCAAGACCCGCGCAAAGGTCGAGGCCTGGACGACCTATCCGGAAAGTGCCGAGATCAACAAGAAGCTTGCAGCAGCAGCGGTCGCTATGAGCGATGTCGCAGGGGACGGCGTCGATGCCGTGCGCGCGAATATCGGCGCTATCGGCGGCGCCTGCAAGGATTGCCACACAAAGTTCCGGGAAGCGGAATAGTCGGATCGGAAACAGTCAACGATGAACACAAGGCACAGGCCGTGGCGCTTTGCCGCCGCGGCCCTCATGATCGCCGGGCTGGCGCTCGTGTCAGCCCGCGCCGAGGAGGCCCGGCTGCCGGTGCGGGACGGGGAAACGCCTGTCACGACCAACCGCGTTCCGCATATCCAGATCGGGGCGAAAGCGGTTCCGCGCCTTACAGACCGTCTGCTGCAGCGCGTTGGAACCCTGCCCGGCGTCAAGGTGCGTGCCACGGTCATCTCGCTTCCCGGCGCAAAGGGTTTCTGGCTCAGCGAGGACATCGATCTTGCGAACCCCCAGGCGATCGTCGGTGGACGGGAATTCGCCCATATTCATCCCGATGGCAGCCTGCATGCCTCCTTGCGGCCTGACCGGGCCCGCGCAGCGGTGAAGGCCGGATGGGCGGTCCTGCACCCCTGGGCGAACAGCCGCCCGGGCTGGGAAGGCTTCGTTCTGCTTTATACGCCGCGCACAGTGGAGGAAACCGATGTTGTCTTTCAGCTGCTCGTGGACGGCTACAATTACGTCACCGGGCGAAGCCATACAGCTGCCGACCCTTGAAAGTCATGCCGGAGAGTGCATTCCCCTGCGCGCTTGCTAGCGCGCGACGGTGAAGCGCGCCTCGAGACCGGGTTCGTTTCCGCGGAGCTTCAGGCCGCCGCCGTGCCGTTCGGCAACCCGTTCCACGATCGGCAATCCGAGACCGCTGCCGTCGCTGCGTTCAGACACCTGTCCGAAACGCTGAAGCGCGGTCTGGATCTGCGCCTCGGTCAGCCCCTTGCCGTCATCTGTAACGACTATCGTCGCCACACCGGGTGAGGTCTCAAGCGCGACGGTGATCTCGGACAGGCCTGTACCGCCATGTTTCATGGCATTGTCGACCAGATTGGACACCGCTTCGCGGATCATCGTCCGGTCTCCAGTCACGGAAACATCGCTGTCTGGCATATGCGCGGTGATCGCCGGTCCGCCCCTGGCGCGGCCGTGAAAATCCTGTGTCACACCACCGATCAGTTCATTGACCGAAAACGTTTCCTGCGCTGAAACCGGGCTTATCGACTTGGTGCGTTCGTACGTCAGGAGTTTCTGCGCCAGATGGCTGGTTTCCTTCGCGGCGTCGACAAGATCCCCCGCGCGTTCGCGCATGGCCGCCTCGTTCGGCGCGGACCGGACGGATTCAGCCAAGGCCAGGACACCGGCGACCGGGTTGCGCAGCTGGTGCGCGGCATTTGAAATGAATTCGCTCTGCGTCGCCATGGCTTCGGACACCTGGCTAAGCAGCCTGTTGAGGGTTCGGACAATGCCCTCGACCTCGACCGGCACCGGTCTTTGTATGGGTTTCAGGACTTCCCCCGAGCGCAGATCGATCGCCTGCTGCAGATCGTTCAGGGGATGCAGTCCGATCCGGATGCCGAACCAGACGATCAGCGAGAGCGAGGTGATGATGGACGAAATCGTCACCAGCGAGCGCAGCATCAGGTCCTGGACGAAGGCTGCCCGGATGGCAACATCCTGCCAGACGGTTGTCGTGAAGACGCCGCTGAAGTCGTCGACCTGCATGCGGGTGCGCATGCGGAAACCGCGCACGTCCCTGCCGAGATATTCCGCATTGAAATAGACCGGGCTGAGATCGCCGTCACCCGCGAGCGGAATACCCACCGGCGGTGTTGCATATCCGGTGACGATGACACCGTCCGGCGCATAGACATGGTAGAAAACGCCCCCGCCCGACGTGTCTGAGAGGATCTTGCGTGTGCTGGGCGCCAGAGCATCGCCGCCGGACAGCGCGACATCGTTGGCAACCGCGAGCGCGGCCGACTGCAGGCTCCTGTCAAAGACGTCACCGGCGGTGACCCGCGCATTGTTGAGCTGCCAGAGACCCGTCGCACCGGCCACGAACAGCAGCGGAACGAGAATGATCAGGGTCAGGCGCAGGCGCAGAGAATAGGTTCTCTTCATGCGGACGCCTTGCCGAGCGAGTAGCCGATGCCGCGATGGACCTGGATGTTGACCCCGTAGGGGGCAAGGCGCTTGCGCAGTCTGGAGGCATAGACCTCGATGACCTTCTCATCCGTTTCGCTGCCCGCACCATAGAGCTGATCCAGCAGGCTCGCCTTGGAAACCGTTCGCCCGTTCGCCTGCGCCAGGGCGGCAAGCAGCGCGAGTTCGCGCCGCGGAACATCCAGCGCCTCAGAGCCGTCCAGCAGTTGCAGTGCGCCAGCGTCCAGTTTCAGCGGACCGATCTCGATGAGCTGTCGCGGCACGACGCCCTTGCGGCGGCCAAGCGCACGGATCCTGGCGGCCAGTTCCTCCATTTCAAAGGGTTTGACCAGGTAGTCGTCCGCGCCCGCATCGAGGCCCATCACCCGGTCTTCGGTCTCGGAACGGGCGGTCAGAAGGATGACCGGACGCGGATCTTCGCGCTCCCTGAGATCGGTCAGAAGGTTCAGACCACTCTTGCCGGGCAAATTGATATCCAGAATGACGAGATCGCCGCCTTCCTGTCTCAGAAACACATCCGCCTCGTCGCCGTCATGCAGGATATCCACCGAGTGGCCGGCATCGCGCAACTGATAGGCGATCCCCTTTGCCAGGCTGACATTGTCTTCTACGAGTGCGATCCGCATTTTTATTCTTTTTCGATGAAAGCTTGCTGCAAGCTTCGCAGGGAACACTGCCAGCATCAAGTCGCTTTTGCGAGCGCTGAGAGTGAGGCTGCGGGAACACACAGCCCGCGCCATTGGGAGGAAAACATGGTTTTGAAAAAGCTTGCGCGCCAGCTGGCGCTGAGTGTGACTCTTGCTGCCGGTGCCTTCGTACCGGCCCAGGCCCTTGCGGCCGATCTCGACCTTTCCGGCAAAACAGTCGAATGGGTCATTCCCTTCTCCGAAACAGGTGGCTCCGCCAAGTGGGCGAACTTCTACGCACCGCTCCTGAGCGAAGCCCTTCCGGGTCAGCCGACCGTGGTCGTGAAATTCATGCCGGGTGCGGGATCCACCAAGGGTGCCAACTGGTTCCAGAACCAGAAATTCGCCGACAGCGAAGGCACGGTGATCTTCGGATCTTCGGGGTCCACGCAGTTCCCGTACCTGCTCGGCGATCCGCGCGTCCGCTATGACTACAAGGACTGGAACGTGGTTCTGGCGTCCGGCACGGGCGGCGTCGCCTACCTGCCGCCGGATCTGGCCTCGAAAATGAACGGCAATGACGCCAGCGCGCTGAAAGAGACCGATTTCATCTACGGCTCGCAGGGCGCGACACGGCTCGATCTCGTTCCGCTTCTGGCCTGGGAAATGCTCGGCCTGAATGTCGAGCCCGTCTTCGGCATCAAGGGCCGCGGCGACGGCCGTCTCATGTTCGAGCGCGGTGAAGCCAACATCGACTACCAGACGTCCTCGTCCTACCTGAAAGGCGTGACGTCGCTGGTCGAGGCCGGCACCGCCGTGCCGATGATGAGCTGGGGAGCACTTGATGCGGACGGCAACATTGTGCGCGATCCGACATTCCCCGATATGCCGACCTTCAAGGAAGTCTGCGAGGCGACCGAGGGCTGCGAAACATCCGGTGAGAAATGGGACGCCTGGAAGGCCTTCTTCATCGCCGGTTTCCCGGCCCAGAAGATGGTGTTCCTGCCGAACGGAGCATCCCAGGACGCGATCGACACCTATTCCAAGGCGTTTGACGCGGTCAAGGCACGCGGCGACTTTGCGGAAATCTCCGCAGGACGGCTCGGCAAGTATCCGCAGATGACCGGTGCCGAGGCCGATAGCGCGCTCAAGAGCGCGACCGAAGTGCCGGACAGCGCGAAGGAATTCGTGGTCGGCTGGCTGCAGGAACGCTACGGCGTCTCCCTGAAGTAAAAGCACTTCAGCCCGTCCGGTCCGACCGGACGGGCTCCCTTTCCTGAAATCAAAATCCGGGGCGATCCAGTGGACATTCTTGGCACCGCTTTACCTGCGCTCGCCGATGCGTCGGCGATGATCTTCCAGCCCGCCGTGATCGGCTACCTGATTCTCGGCGTGGTGATGGGCCTTTGCATCGGGGTCTTCCCGGGGCTTGGCGGCATCGCCGGCCTGTCGCTGCTGCTGCCGTTCATGTTCGGCATGGATCCCGTGCTCGGCCTCGCCCTGATGATTGGCATGGTCGCGGTGGTTCCAACGTCGGACACATTCGCCTCCGTCCTGATGGGCATACCGGGATCCTCTGCCTCGCAGGCAACCGTTCTCGACGGCTTTCCTCTGGCCAAGAAGGGCGAGGCCGCGCGGGCGCTCTCCGCCGCCTTTGCCTCGTCGCTTTTCGGCGGTCTCGTCGGAGCCGCCTTCCTGACCGTTTTCATCCTCGTGGCGCGTCCGATCGTCCTGGAGTTCCGCACGCCTGAGCTTCTCATGATCACGCTGTTCGGCCTGTCGATGGTCGGCATTCTGGCCGGCCAGGTCGCAATCAAGGGCATCGTCGCCGCCGGTCTCGGCCTGATGGTCGGCACCATTGGCGAGGGCGACAGCGCTGGTGCGCTGCGCATGGCGACCTACGACATGCCCTATCTCACCGACGGGCTGAAACTGGTCATTGTCGGCCTCGGCATTTTCGCGATCCCGGAAATCGTCGCCCTCCTGCGTCAGGACCGCGCGATTTCGGAACGCTCCATGCTCGGCGGCGGCTGGCTGCATGGCGTGCGTGACTGGTTCGCCAACATCTGGCTCAGCATCCGCTGTTCGCTGATCGGCGTCACCGTGGGTGTCATCCCCGGCCTTGGCGGCTCCGTTGTCGACTGGATCGCCTATGGTCACACCGTTCAGACCTCCAAGGACAAGTCCAAGTTCGGCAGCGGTGACGTGCGCGGCGTGATCGGGCCGGAAAGCTCGAACAACGCCAAGGAAGGCGGTGGCCTGGTCCCGACGCTTCTGTTCGGCATCCCGGGCTCCGGCTCCATGGCCGTCTTCATCGGTGCGGTCGCCCTGCTCGGGTCCGGCCAGATCGAGGTCGGCCCGTCGATGCTGAAGAACAATCTCGACGTCACTTACGCGATCGTCTGGCTGCTCGCGCTTGCCAACGTGGTCGGCACGATCATCTGCATCCTCGGTTCCGGCGGAATCGCGCGCCTGACGACCATTCCATTCGCACTGCTGGCGCCGTTCCTGTTCATGATCATTTCCTTCGCGGCATTCCAGTCGGGTCAGAACCTGATGGATCTGGTGGCGCTCTTTGCCATCGGCCTGCTCGGAATTCTGATGCGGCGGTTCGACTGGTCGCGGCCTGCCTTCCTGATCGGGTTCGTGCTTTCCAATCCGGCGGAAACCTATACCAACCAGGCCGTCCAGATCGCCGCGTCGCGTTTCCGCAAGGGCTTCGCGGAAGGCATGGAATACATTTTCTCTCCGATCGTGATCGTTCTCATCATCATCACGATCGTCTCCGTGGTGATCGGCCTGCGCCAGTCCAAGAACATCCGTGCCGAAGGCGACGTTCCAACAGGCAGCAAGCGCGCACCGCTGATCTTCCTGCTGGCGATCCTGGCGTACCTCGCCTTTGCCTTCACCAACGCCTCGCTGATCCCGGACTACGCTTCCGCCGACCGGGTCTTCCCGCAATTCGTCGGCCTGGTGTCGATCATCGGCTGCGTTATCCTCTTGTTCCGTATGCGCACCAGCTCCGAGACAAGTCCGCTCTTCAGCGACAGCGAGGCCGGCAACTCGGAAGGCAACCAGCACGGACTGTGGTCGACGCTGGCCTGGTTTGCCGGGCTGCTGATCCTGACCTCCCTGATCGGGTTCATCCTCGCGCTGGCCGGCTTCCTGGTGGCGTTTATCCACTACCGCGCAAAACGCAGCTTCCCCTATGCGCTTGCCTACGGTGCCTGCGGTATCGCCTTCATGTGCGGCATGGCCTGGTTGCTCAACCGGGACTTCCCGCCGGGGCTCCTGCAATCCTATGTCACCCTGCCGTGGCCGCTGACCTGAGGTTCCGGCATGACGATCTCGCTGCTCTGTCTTGCCGGCGACGGCATCGGCCCGGAGATCATGGCTGCCACGAAACATGTGGTCGCGGCAGCCGCCAGCAGGACCGGCGGACAGATTGATTTTACCGACCGTGACATCGGCTTCGCTTCGCTCGAGAAACGCAATAGCACGATAGAAAGTGACGTTGTCCAAGAAGCCCGTGCCGCCGACGGCGTGATCCTCGGTCCGGTCTCGCACAACGACTATCCGTCCAGGGAAGAAGGCGGGTTCAATCCGTCCGGTGTCCTGCGCAAGGAACTCGATCTTTACGCCAACATCCGGCCCGCACAGAGCTTCACCGGATTGCCGACGCCGACCGGACGGGAGGTCGACCTCGTGATCTTTCGCGAGAACCTGGAGGGCTTCTACGCCGACCGCAACCTTTATGCCGGGACCGGCGAGTTCATGCCCGTGCCCGGCGTCGCGATGGCCATGCGGCTGATCACGGAGCGCGGAAGCGAACGGATTGGCCGCGCGGCCTTCGACTTCGCCAACACAAACGCCCGCAAGAAGGTCACCGCGGTTCACAAGGCCAATGTCATGCGGACAAGCGACGGCCTGTTTCTGGACGTGATCCGGCGTATTGCCGCGGACTATCCGGATATTCAGTACGAGGAAGTGCTTGTCGACGCGGCGGCCGCCCTTCTTGTGCGCGATCCGGACCGCTTCGACGTGATCGTGACGACCAACATGTTCGGCGACATCCTGTCGGATCTTGCGACCGAGCTCGCAGGCGGGCTCGGGCTGGCTGCGTCCCTGAACCTTGGAGCCCACAATGCGGCGGCACAGGCCCAGCATGGATCAGCGCCTGACATTGCCGGGCAGGACCTTGCAAATCCGACATCCCTGATCGGCTCGGCCGCGATGCTGCTGCGCCACCTTGGACAGGTCAAGGCCGCTTCGGCAATCGACAGCGCCCTTAAAACCGCGCTGGCCCAGCCCGAAACCCGGACGGCGGATCTCGGAGGTCCGCTCGGCACACAGGCCTTTGCCTCGGTGCTGGCCGAACTCATAGAGGAAAGCGACGCATGACGCAGACAGCCATCCCCTTTTTCTTCATGCGCGGGGGATCCTCGCGCGGGCCTTACATGAAACGTGGCGACTTGCCGGAAGATCGCGACCGGCTATCCGAGGTGCTGATTTCCATCGTCGGTGCAGGCCATCCTTTCAACATCGACGGGATCGGCGGCGGCACCGCCGTCACGACCAAGGTCGCCATGCTGTCGAAATCCGAAGACGACTGGGCGGACGTTGACTACTTCTTCGCCCAGGTCTCTGTCGAGGAAAGACTGGTCGACTACGAGCCGTCCTGCGGCAACATCCTCGTCGGCGTCGGGCCTGCCGCCATCGAAATGGGACTTGTCGAGCCGGTCGGCGATGTCACAGAGGTCCGGATCCGTGCGGTCAATACGGGAACGCGTGTTGCCGCGCTTGTCCAGACACCGGGTAAACAGGTGCGCTATGACGGCAAGGCGTCCATCGACGGGGTGCCCGGCACGGCTGCGCCCATCCAGTTGCAGTTCATGGACGTGGAAGGCAGCGCGACGAGCGGTCTGTTTCCGACAGGGCATCGGAAGGAAGAAATCAACGGGCTCGAAGTTTCCTGCATGGATGTGGCCATGGCGATGGTCATCGGACGCGCAGACGATTTCGGCATCACCGGTTACGAGAGTGCTGCCGAACTTGATGCCAACAAGGCCCTCTTTGAGAAAATGGAAGCTGTGCGCCTGATTGCCGGTGAGCGCATGGGCCTGGGAGACGTGGCAAAATCGGTCGTCCCGAAATTCGGCTTGCTTGCACCGCCACGCAATGGCGGAGCCGCGACCGTGCGGTATTTCATGCCCTGGAACTGCCACCCGACGCTCGCGGTCACCGGTTCGCAGTGCATGGCATCCTGTCTTCTGGCACCCGGCACGGTCGCCGAGGGTCTGCTGCCGTCCCCTCCTTCATCGCCTGCCAGAATGCAGCTTGAACATCCGATGGGAAACATGGAAGTCGTGATAGACTTTGCAGATGACGGCGGTACGTTCCAGGTTATTTCCGCCGGTCTGATGCGCACGGCCCGGAAACTGGCCGCGGGCGATGTTTTCGTTCCAGGGCATGTCTGGTCCGGATCCTGAAAGGTCACACCGGACGCACGCAAGGAGGACAGCATGCATTTTGAAGACAGTCTCGATGCCGCACGCGCTGCGCTTGAAAGCGCGCGGCAGTCGATCGCGGACGAGATCCGGGACTACCCGACACCGGTTTCGGGCTGCGACGCGCAATACAACCACCTCCTGTCAAAGCGCGCGCAAATCACCAAGGCACTCAATGCCTTGCAGAGAGACGTGTTCGTGCCGACCCCGCGAACACTGGTTGAAGGCAGCGGTGTGGAGAGCCGATGAAGGTACACATTCTGGATGACTGGTTCGACACACTGCGCACGCTGCCGTGTTACGCCAAACTTGAAAATCACGATGTCACGGTCTGGACAGACCATGTCGAAGACCCGGCCGTTCTGGCATCGCGCCTGGAAGGGGCGGACGCGGTGGTCCTCTTCCGGGAACGCACCAAAATCACGGCGGACCTCCTTGACCGGCTCCCCGGTTTGAAGCTGATTTCCCAGCGCAGCGTCTATCCGCATATCGATGTGGACGCCTGTACCCGGAACGGGGTGCTTTTGTGTTCCAACATGCATGCGGGCACACCGAGCTACGCGGCTGCCGAACTCACGCTGACACTGATCCTTGCAAGCTTCCGGCAGATCCCCGAACAGGTCGCCGCGATCCGGGGCGGCAACTGGCAAATGGGTGTTGGCCGAAGCTTGCGCGGCAGAACGCTCGGGCTTTACGGCTATGGCCGCATCGCCAAAGCCGTGGCCGGCTATGCCGATGCTATCGGCATGAAGGTGCAATGGTGGTCATCGGAGACAGGGCGCGCACGGGCAGAGGCCGATGGCGTCCGGGTGGCCGAGAGCCGGGAAGCCTTTTTCGGAACCTCGGATATCGTCAGCCTGCATGTGCGGCTGAAACCGGACACGAGAGGCATCATCACGGCGGATGATCTTGCCGCCATGCAGCCAAGATCCCTCTTGGTCAACACGTCCCGCTCGGGCCTGATCGTACCAGGTGCGCTTGAAGCCGAAATCGCACGCGGCAGGATCTTTGCCGCGGTCGACGTTTTCGACACGGAGCCGCTGACCGATACCGCCAACCCGTTGCTCACACATCCGAACGTGCTGCCGACGCCGCATATCGGCTATGTGACGGAGGATGAATTCGACCTGCAGTTTTCCGACATCTTCGACCAGGTGAACGCTTACTCCGCGGGTGCACCGATCAACATGATCAACCCGGAGGTCTGGGACGGAAACGGCGGTTGAGGCGTTCAGCCGTGGCATTTCGGGCCACTTTTCCCAGCTGATGGGGACACGTGTCAGGCGGCGTCTGCCTGGAGAATCCCTCTCAGCCCGTCGATCTTGCGCGACCGGACGTTCCTGGGCCAGATCAGCAGGGTCCGGATGCGGTTCTGGCCGTCCGGCAACGTGTTGATCCGCAGGCGGCTGCTTTCGGGAAAGGTTGCGATCACGCTTTTGGGAACGAGCGCGGCCCCCATGCCTGTCAGCACACAGCCAAGCATCGCGTGATAGGACCCGAGCTCGATGGTGCGCTCCGGCATATCGTTCTGCAGAGCATACCATTCTTCCAGTCTGCGCCGGTACGGACAGCCGTGTTCGAACACGATCATGGTGCCGGGCACACGCCCGGCGCCGCCGATTGGAGGATGCTCCATCGATGTGACAATGACCGGCTCTTCCTCGAAGGCAACGATCGAATTGAACTTGGCCTCGGCGACCGGTTCCGCCACAAGCGCGGCATCGATTTCTCCGGCCAGAAGCGCGTTCGCCAGTTGTGTCGGGTTTCCGGTCCTGAGTTCCAGCACGACATCCGGAAACTGTTTCGAATAAACGGAGAGGGGACCGGGCAGGCGTACGGCGGCCGTGCTTTCCATGGACCCCAACCGGAAGATGCCGCGCGGTTTGCCGCCCTGCACGGCGGTTTCCGCCTCGCTTGCGAGGGACAGCAGGCGGTCGGCATAGTCCAGGAGAGTCCGGCCAGCCGGGGTCAGCACGAGACGCTTTCCGCGGCGGTCGAACAGCCTGGTGTTCAGCTTGTCTTCCAGCTGCCTGATCCGCGTCGTGACATTGGATTGCACGCGGTGAAGCTTTTCAGCGGCCCTGGTGATACCGCCTTCGCGCACGACCGCGACGAATATTTTCAGATCACCCAGATCCATATATCTCTTCCTGAGAATGTTTTCTTCTTAATTATTCATTTTTCCTCATGCAAGGAAAGCCTTATGAGCAAGCCGTCCTCAACATGCAACGCCCTTCAGGCGCTGAAAACAGGAGATGAAGATGCCAAAAGGATACTGGGTCGTGCGGGTTTCGGTCAAAAACGCGGAGAATTATCCCGCCTACCTTGCCGCAGCCAGGCAGGCGTTCGAGAAGTATGACGCGCGCTTTCTCGTCAGGGGCGGACACTACAGGGACCCGGAAGGCAGGTCCCGCGACCGCAATGTCGTCGTGGAATTCAAGGACTTCCAAACAGCGAATGCGTGTTACGACTCGCCGGAATATCAGGCCGCGCGCGCAATCAGAATGGCGAATGCAGAGGCCGACTTTCTGATCATCGAGGGCACCTGATGGTTCCGGATACGCCGGTGCCAGCAACCGGAGCCCTTCGAACAGGACAGCCCGTCAGGTTTCTGGCGGGTCTTTGGGTCTTGTTTCAATGATCCCGGCGGACCGGAAACGGGTTTCTTGATACGACAGCCGACCCATCATGCCCGGCATGGGCACTGTTTTTACCTTCCCGGGCCAGATTCTAATATGCCCGGAAGACCACCTCGTCGCGGACGCGGCTTCGGCCAGTTCATTTGACGGGTAACGACGTGATCTGCGTGTCCATCAAACTAAAAACCCAGTGATTTCATACTCCTGGATAAGTGTCTGGGTTTAAGGACCTTAAGCGTCCGCACTGTAACTCACGCTCCGGAAGAAGCGCTTTCCGGTCTGCCCAGCCACCCAAATACATAATCTTAGATTATATTTATATAGGTTATATAATAGCCATAATTATTGAATGTGGCGTAATATTTTGCATGCTTAATTTCTGATCGCGCATCCGCTCGACACCGCCGATAGCGCCCTCCCGCGCCGTCTTTGTTCTGTTTCCCGAATGCTGCTTTTCACTCCCGTTAGCAGCAGCATGATCGCAAGGAGAATTACATGAATTTCAAAGGCTTTCGAACGGCTCTCGCCATCTCCGCCTGCCTGATGCTGACCCCGGCCGTGGCCGAAGAGGTCTACAACGTGGCGCTGGACGGCACCTTCGCTCCGCACGCGATGCCAAAGCTCGACGGTGGCGTTGAAGGCTTCAACGTCGATCTTGCCGAAGCGCTCGGCAAGGAACTCGGCGCGACAATGAATGTCACCGCTGCGCAGTGGTCGGGCCTCCTGCCGGGCATGCAGGCCGGCACCTACGACTTCCTCGTCGCTCCAACGACCGTCACCGAAGAGCGCACGAAGAGCATTCTGTTCAGCGAAGGCTATCTGAACACCGACTTCCAGTTCGTCGTCAAAGCCGACGCGGAAGACATCGACAGCCTGGAAGGCTTCAAGGGCAAGACGATTGCCGTCAACAAGGGGTCTGCCTATGACAAATGGGCCCGTGACCTGACCGATGAAGTCGGCTGGGTGGTCGAATCCTACGGAACCAACAGCGATGCCGTACAGGCGGTTCTTTCGGGCCGCGCATTCGCAAATGTCGCCGGCAACACGGTGAGTGCCTGGGCGGTGAAGAAAACCCCTGCGCTGAAGCTGTCCTACCTGCACTCCACAGGCAAGGTCTTCGCCATTCCGTTTCCGAAGGACAAGCCCGAGCTGAGAGCAAAGGTCGAAGGCGCGCTGGAATGCCTCAAGTCCAAGGGCGTACTCGCGGAGCTTTCGGAGAAGTGGTTCGGCGTCACGCCGGCCGAAGGCTCGGCCGCCGTCACGATCTATCCCGGATATGGCGTGCCCGACCTGGAGGGATATGTTTCCGAGCCGCATGAGCTCAGCTGCTCCTGATTTTCTCAACCTCTAAACCGGGCGGGCCGTTTGAGCCTGCCCGGCCCTGTTCTTGCTCCAGGAATTTTCCGCGTGTCGCACAGACTGCCCATTCTCACGATTGACGATCTTCACCTTCGCTATGGCGATATCGATGCGCTGAAAGGGATCACGCTGGAGGCAGGCACCGGGGAAATGACATTCCTGATCGGGCCGTCCGGATCAGGCAAAAGCAGCCTCTTGAGATGCTGCAACCGGCTCGAGACCCCGACCTCGGGCAAGATCTACGTGGACGGGGAAGACATCACCCAGCGCTACATCAACCTGAACCGCGTCCGGCGCGGCATCGGGATGGTGTTCCAGTCCTTCAATCTCTATCCGCATATGAGCGCGAAGGGCAACGTCATGCTGGCGCTGCGAAAGGTGCTCGGCAAAAGCCGTGCGGAGGCGGAAACCATCGCCCTGAAACAGCTGGAGCGCGTCGGTCTGTCGGACCGGGCGGGGCATTACCCGAACCAGCTTTCAGGCGGCCAGCAGCAAAGGGTTGCGATTGCCCGCTCCCTGGCGCTCGAACCGAAAATCATGCTGTTCGATGAACCGACCAGTGCGCTGGACCCGGAACTGGTCGGCGAAGTTCTGAAAGTGATGCGGCAGCTGAAAGACGACGGCATGACCATGCTGGTCGTCAGCCACGAAATGCGCTTCGCGAAAGCCGCTTCCGATCACGTGGTCTTCATGGCGGAGGGCCGGATCGTGGAAGCCGGACCGCCCGCCCAGATTTTCGACGAACCGGTTGCAGAACGCACACGAACTTTCCTGCAAGAAGCCTATCACTAGGTGATGGACCCATAAATGAGACTGAAATGGCATGCGAAATGGCGAAATCCCGTTAGGAAGGGTGCGTGGAGCGGGCTTCTGGCCCGGTCAGCCAAGCTGACGCCACGGGGTGAAGCCATTTCCATGTCCTTCGGATTTGACCGGCTTGCTCCTCCTCCGCGTTACGAAAGGCTTGAAAACGAACCACATTTCCTGCGCTTCCGCGCCTTGACGAGGCGCAAGCCGCCTCAAACCCTTTCGTCCTCATTTACGAATCCATCACCTAGAGCCCTTTTGAATGACCCGTTTCGACCGCTTCATTGAGACCTTCTTCAAACCGGAGGTGATGCAGCAATACTGGCCCGATATCGTGAGCGGCCTGTTCGTGACCTGTCAGATTGCGATCCTGGTCATCGTCAGCGGCATTTCGCTCGGCCTCGCCCTTGCGATCCTGCGCAGCTACGGTTTCAAGGCCGTCAATCTGCCGATCGTCATCTTCGTGGATCTTCTGAGGGCGCTGCCGCCTCTCGTCCTCATTCTCATTCTCTATTTCGGCCTGCCCAATCTCGGGATCAACCTTTCCGGGTTCCTGGTCCTGTGGATGGTGCTGACGCTGGTTCTGGCGGCCTTTGCCGAGGAGATTTTCTGGGCCGGCATCCTCTCGGTCCCGGAAGGCCAGTGGCAGGCTGCCCGGTCGACCGGGCTCGGTCGCTTCCAGACACTGATCTACGTCGTGATCCCCCAGGCCGTCAGGATGACGGTGGCACCTCTGACCAACCGGACGATCGCGATCACCAAGAACACCGCGCTCGGCATGGTGATCGGCGTTCCGGAACTTCTCAACCAGGCCACCACGGCCCAGTCCTTTGCGGCCAATGCAACGCCACTGATGATGGCGACGATTGCCTATCTCATCCTCTTCATTCCCGTGGTCTATGCGGGACGTCGGCTTGAAAAGGCGTATGCCTGGAGGCGGCACTGATGGAACAGATCCTCTATCAGTTCTTCAATCTCGACATCATGGTCCAGGCCTGGCCGATCATGCTGCGCGGGTTCGGCATGACGCTGCTGCTTTGCATCGTCGTCATTCCGAGCGGCCTTCTCGGCGGTCTTGTCGTCGCCCTCGCAAGCACATCCGATAAGCGCTGGATCAGGTGGCCCGTGGCCATTCTCGTGGACATATTCAGAGCCATTCCACCGCTCGCACTGCTGATCATGATCTCCGCCGGACTGCCCTTTGCCGGCATCCGCCTCAGCCCGTTCACGGCCGTGTGCCTGTCCTTCCTTCTGAACAATTCTGCCTATTACGGCGAGATCTACCGGGCCGGAATCGAATCCATCGGTACGGGCCAGGACGAGGCGGCCAGGTCGACCGGCCTAACCGGTTTCCAGTCCATGGTTTACGTCATCCTGCCGCAAGCCGTCAGGAACGTTCTGCCCGACCTTGTCAGCAACACGATCGAGGTCGTGAAACTGACATCGCTTGCCAGTGTCGTCGCCTTTGCCGAACTGCTCTACTCTGCCGACATGGCCCGTTCCGTCACCTACAACGCCTCGCCAATCGTCATGGCTGCGTGTTTCTACCTTGTGCTCCTCTGGCCGGCGGTCCGTATCGCCAGCCGCCTGGAGCGCAGGCTTTCGACATGATCAGGAGATCAATTGATGCGTGAGATCGTAACTGCCGCTCTGCAAATGGGTCCGATCCAGAAGGCCGAAACACGCAAGGACGTGGTTGAACGGATGATTGCCCTCCTGGACAAGGCAAAGGAAGCGGGCGCGACCCTGGCGGTCTTTCCCGAACTTGCCCTGACCACGTTTTTTCCGCGCTGGTACATGGAGGATCAGAGCGACGTCGACAACTGGTTCGAAACGGAAATGCCGTCAGCGGCGACCCGTCCGCTGTTTGACCGCGCCAAGGCTTACGGGATCGGCATGTATCTGGGCTACGCGGAAAAAACACCAGACGGACACCACTTCAACACGTCCATTCTGGTGTCGCCTCAGGGCGACATCGTCGGAAAGTACCGGAAAATCCATCTTCCGGGCCATTCGGAATATGATGACAGCCGCGCCTTTCAGCATCTGGAAAAACGCTACTTTGAACCGGGCGACCTCGGATTCCCCGTCTGGCGCAACCAGGGCGGCATTCTCGGGATGTGCATCTGCAATGACCGGCGCTGGCCGGAAACCTACCGCGTCATGGGTTTGCAGGGCGTCGAAATGGTGATGCTCGGCTTCAACACGCCAGCGGTCAATTCCCAGATGTCGGCGGAAGGGCCGGAAGACCGCCTGTTCCATCACCGCTTGAGCGTTCAGGCCGGTGCCTATCAGAACGCCACGTGGGTGATTGCAGTCGCCAAGGCCGGCGTTGAAGATGGGCACCCGCTGATCGGGGGCAGCCTGATCGTCGACCCGAACGGAAAAATCGTCGCGGAAAGCACAACGGAAGACGACGAAATTCTCGTGCATGCCTGCGATCTTGACCTGTGCACTTTCGGCAAGGAGACAATCTTCGATTTCGCCCGGCACCGGCGCATCGAGCACTACGGATTGATCACTCAAAGGACCGGTGCCGAACAGCCGCCGGTATGATCTGATGTTTCTTGATTTCTCGGCCCTGTTGCCGCAGCAACGCTACAAGCTCCTGACGGCCACGGTCGTGCCGCGTCCGATCGCTCTGGTCAGCACCCTTTCGCCGTCCGGCATTGTCAATGCGGCCCCCTTCAGCTTTTTCAATGTCTTTTCGGAAGATCCCGCACTCGCGGTCCTGGGACTGGAATCGCGCCGCGACACGGGCGCGATAAAGGACACGACCCGAAACATCATCGAAAGCAGCGAGTTGGTGATCAATCTTGTCGACCGGCAAATGGCGGCGGCAATGGCCGCCTGCGCCGCCGATCTCGACCCGGATCAGAGTGAGCTCGATTTTGCGGAACTGACGCAAGCCCCCTCCCGGATGGTCGCGCCGCCGGGTATCGAGGAAGCCCCCGTCAGGTTCGAATGCCGCCTGTTCGAGATGCGCCAGATCACACCGCGCCGGCATCTGTGTATTGCCGAGATACTCGCGCTCAACGCCAGGCCCGGTCTGATCGAAACGGCGAGCCTGAGGGTCGACACGTCCGCCTACATGCCGGTCGGGCGGCTGCACGGTACAGAATATTGCGAAACGCAAGACCGTTTTCAAATAACCGTTCCGCAAACTGGCAGCCAGCTGCCGGCGGACCGTCACGTTCGGAGGAAACAAACATGACGCTGACAGTGGACGCCAGTGGTGTCTTCATCATTTCGGCCACCCCGTTCACGGACACCGGAGCCATCGACTATGACAGCGCCGACCGGCTTGTGGAGTTTTATCTCGACAAAGGCGTGACCGGCATGACCATCCTCGGCATGATGGGCGAAGCGCCAAAGCTGTCAGGGGAAGAATCGACCGCCTTCCTGTCTCACATGCTCGCGCGCGTTGCCGGGCGCGTCCCCGTGATCGTCGGGGTTTCCAGCCCCGGTATCGACAATCTGGCGCAGCTGTCGCATGCGGCGATGGACAGGGGCGCCGCCGGTGTGATGGTCGCCCCGATGCGGGGCCTTGCAACGGAGGACAAGCACTACGGCTATTTTGCGCAGGTTTTCGAGGCACTCGGTCCAGATGTCCCGGTCTGCTACCAGGATTTTCCCCTGAGCACAGGTGTTTCGATCTCAGCAGCCCTGTTCAACCGGCTCGTCCAGGACTTCGAACAGCTCGTCATGCTGAAACACGAAGACTGGCCGGGCCTGAACAAGCTGACGGCCGTCCGCGCGGCCGCTTCTGAAAGCGGTGCCCGCCGGGTTTCGATCCTGTGTGGAAATGGCGGGCTGTTTCTTCCGGAAGAAATGATCCGCGGCGCGGATGGCGCCATGACAGGCTTTGCGTTTCCGGAGATGCTCGTCGGCGTGGTCACTCTTTGCAAGGCCGGCCGGATAGACGAGGCAAGCACTCTCTTTGACGCCTATTTGCCGATCATACGCCTCGAACAGCAACCGGGCGCGGGACTGGCCATCCGAAAGGAAATCCTGAAACGCCGCGGCGCGATTTCCTCGGCTGCGACGCGGCGGCCCGGCCCCAAACTGACGGCGGAAGACCTGCAGGATCTGGACAGGCTTCTCGCCCGTCTCGACACGCATTTGAAGGATAGGCCACATGGATCTTGAACTGAACAACAAGGGCGCGCTGGTGCTGGCATCCAGCCAGGGCCTGGGCCTCGGCATCGCGGCGGCGCTGGCGCGGGAAGGTGCCCATGTCTGCCTGTCCGGTCGGTCGGAAGACAAGTTGAAGGACGCCGCAGCACAATTGACCGCAAGCGGATACAAGGCTGACTACGTGGTCTGCGATCTATCCGCTGAAACGGCGGCGGATGATCTTTTTCGGGCTGCATGCGCCAAATTCGGACGCGTCGACATCCTGGTCAACAACACCGGCGGGCCGCCTCCCGGCCCGACCACGGCGCATTCGGCTGAATTGTGGAGAAAGCAGTTCGACACAATGGTCACGCGCCTGATCGAAGTCACCAACCTGTGCCTGCCCGGCATGGCCGAAAACCGGTGGGGACGTGTCCTGACGGTGGCCTCGTCCGGCGTGGTGCAGCCGATCCCGAATCTCGCCATGTCGAATACGCTTCGCTCCGCCCTCATCGGCTGGTCGAAGTCGCTCGCAAGCGAAGCCGCCAAGGACGGCATCACGTCGAACGTGCTTGTTCCGGGCAGAATTCATACGGCCCGCGTTGACGAACTGGACGGCAAGGCTGCCGAGCGCCAGAACAAATCCCTGGACGAGATCCGGACCGCGTCAAGAGCGACAATTCCAGCCGGTCGCTACGGTGCGGTCGAGGAATTCGCCGATGTGGCTGCCTTCCTGTGCTCGGCGCGGGCAAGCTATGTTACCGGCAGCGTCGTGCGCTGCGACGGCGGACTTATAAAATCCGTCTGACGAGGAGGACCGAACCCATGGCTGACTACGACCTCATCATCAAGGGTGGAACCGTCGCCACCGCGACCGACACGTTCAGGACCGATATCGGCATCAGGGACGGCCGCATCGCGGCGCTCGGTCTCGGACTGGAAAGGGCAGCACGCACACTCGACGCAACCGGGAAACTGGTTCTGCCGGGCGGCATCGAAACCCATTGCCATATCGAGCAGGAATCGGCGACCGGGGCGATGACGTCGGACGACTACTATTCTGGCAGCGTTTCGGCGGCATTCGGCGGAAACTCAACCATCGTTCCGTTCGCCGCGCAACATCGCGGACAGACAATCGCCGATGTCATCAAAACCTACGATGACCGCGCGGCGCCGAAATCCGTTCTCGATTATTCCTATCACCTGATCGTCTCCGATCCGACGGACACCGTCCTCAACGAAGAGCTGCCGATGGCATTCGACCGCGGCATCACGTCGTTCAAGGTGTTCATGACCTATGACAAGCTGATCGTTTCCGACGAGGCGATGCTCGACATTCTGGTCACCGCCAGGGAAAACGGCGCGCTTACGATGGTCCACGCCGAAAACAATGCGCTGATCAAGTGGATGGTGCAGCGCCTGATTGCACGCGGCTATGATGCGCCGAAATATCACGCTGTCAGCCACCCGGCAGCATCCGAAGCCGAGGCCATTCAAAGGGGTATCGCTCTGGCCTCCTTTGTCGAAGCGCCGCTGCTGTTCGTGCATGTTTCGACCGACGCAGGCGCGCGGGCCATCGCGGACGCGCGCATGAACGGCCACATGATTTTCGGCGAAACCTGTCCTCAATACATGTTCCTCACCGCCGACGATCTTGACCGCCCCGGCGCGGAAGGCGCGAAGTTCTGCTGCTCGCCGCCCCTCAGGGACAAGGCCACGCAGGATATCTTGTGGCGTCACCTCAATGCCGGAACCCTGCAGCTCTATTCGTCCGACCATGCGCCCTACCGTTACGATGAAACCGGCAAACTTTCGAGCGGCAGCAATCCGCCGTTCAACAAGATTGCGAACGGGCTGCCCGGCATCGAACTGCGGGTCCCGCTTCTGTTCTCCGAAGGGGTCGCGAAAGGCCGCCTGTCGCTGAATGCGTTTGTTGCCCTGACATCCACCAACGCCGCGCGCCTGTTCGGCATGCAGGACCGCAAGGGCTCCATCGCCATCGGCCTGGACGCGGATATCGCGATCTGGGATCCGGAAAAGAAGACGCAGGTGACTGCGGCCGGCATGCACGACAACATGGACTACACCCCGTTCGAAGGCATGGAACTGACCGGCTGGCCGGTGACCGTCCTCAACCGGGGCAACATCATTGTCGACGGCGGAGAGCTGAAAGCCGAACGCGGCGCGGGTCAATTCATCAAACGCCGGCCGTTCGACGGCACCGGTTTCGTTCCCTCGCGCGCATCCGAAATGGTGCCGGCGACGAATTTTGGCGCAAACCTCTTCTAGGGTGTACCGGCATGGCGAAAAAAATCCTGGTCGTGAACCCGAACTCAAATCCTGCGGTCACCGAGGGCTTCTCGGAGGCTGTCGATCCGCTGCGTGTCGCGGGAGGTCCGCTGATTGAGTGCGTTACCCTTGAGAGCGGTCCGTTTGGCGTTGAAACCCAGCAGGATGTCGACAGCGTGATCCTGCCGCTCCGCGATCTCATGCTGAGCCGGCAGGACGCGGATGCTTTCGTGATTGCCTGTTACTCCGACCCGGGCCTGGCAACCTGCCGCGAAGCCGTTGGCAAACCGGTTTTCGGCATTCAGGAAAGCGGCCTTTTCGCGGCGCTCCAGAAAGGCGAGCGGGCAGGCGTGATCGCGCTCAGCCCAAGATCAATCGCCCGCCATCTCCCCTATATCCGCAGGATGGGCGTGGAAAGCCGCCTGGCGGCGGAACGCCCCTTGCACCTGTCGGTGGAGGACGCGGAACGGGACGAGGCGTTCGGCCGCGTCCTTGAAGTGGCGAGCGAACTCAAGGAATTGGATTTTGCCGATACGCTTGTTCTAGGTTGCGCCGGAATGGCCCGGCATCGCCAAAAACTTGAAAAGGCCGTAGGATTGCCCGTTACCGACCCGACTCAGGCAGCCGTCGGACAAGCGCTGGGAACGGTGCTACTGACACCCTAGGTTATGGAGCGCCGCTTGAAGATCACCCGGAAGAATGACCTGAGCCTCCGGCTTCTGGAGATATTCGAAGCACTCATGCGCTGCCAGACGACCGTCGGTGCCGCCGAAGATCTCGGCATCTCGCAGCCGGCGGTGTCCAACGGCATCATTGCCCTGGAAAAACAGCTCGGGTTTTCCCTGTTCGAGCGGACCGGGCGGAAACTGCAGCCGACGGAAGATGCGCGCCTGTTCCTGGCAGAAGTCGAACCGCTGTTTTCCATCCTGCGCAACATCGAGACGGAGGCCCGGGAACTGCGCGCCGCCAAATCCGGGCGGCTGCGGCTATCGACGACACCCCCGCTCGGCCACGGCGCCCTTCCGAGCATTCTGTCCGACTTCCTGGAAGACCGCCCAAATGCGACGGTTCGCTACTCCGTGCGCCGGCTTGATACCGTTCTGCAGAACGTCAAAATGGGTATTGTCGATATGGGCTTCGTTCTCGGTTTGAGGACACACCTGGATCTTGATGTGATAGAGCTGGCCGAACGGAACATGGTCTGCGTGCTGCCGAACGGGCATCCGCTCGAAACGCTCTCGGTTGTCAGTCCTCAGGATCTTGCCGGCAGCCGCCTGATCGGCCTAGAGAGCCATATCGGTACCACGATCCGGCATGCGTTTGAGGAAACCGGCGCTCCTTTCGATGCCAAGGTGGAAGCGCGCTACTGCCACACGGCCTGTATTCTGGCCGCCCAGGGCATCGGTGCGGCGGTGGTCGATCCCTATTCGGCCCTGTTTGCCAGCAATCTCAATATCGTGACGCGGCCTTTTGTACCGGAGACCAAGATCGTTGCAAGCGTCGCCGTCCGGCGCGGGGCAAACATGCCGCGCATCGCGATCGACTTCATCGAGAAGGTTAAAAGGGAACTCGCCCGCAAGACCCCGTCCGACCTGATCTAGGTTTTCTTCTTGTCCAACAAAAAAGCCGCTCAAGTTGGGCGGCTGTTTTTGTTGGTTGCGGGAGCAGGATTTGGAGTTTTTTGCCCCGTTGCGTCGGACTTTGTCCTCCTTCCGGGGACCCCGTCAGGTCAAAATCGGCGACCCCTTCCAACAAAAAAGCCGCCCGAGGGGGGCGGCTGTTTTTGTTGGTTGCGGGAGCAGGATTTGGCTTTTTTTGCCCTTCTGCGTCGGGCTTTGCCCTCCTTGAGGGGGCCCGGGGAGGGTCTCGCCTGTATCCACTGACCAAATACGGCAACAGCCTCACCCCTTACGGGATGAGGCTGTTTTTGTTGGTTGCGGGAGCCTGATCACACCGAGACTTTAACGTCTGGTGCTTTTAACGACATGCGGTCAGGCGTTTGCTGAGACCCTCAGTCGTTTTCAGCGCCTCAAGATAGATGTCAAAAAGGTCGTCATAGACCGCTCGACAGGCCGGATCGGGTTCCCATTCCTTGTCGATGCCCGAAAAAGGCGCATGTGCCTGCGCCAGTGTTTCGCTCATGCCAGATGCAACAGCGGCGATGCAGGCAGCGCCAACAACGCCCGCTTCCGTGATTGCGAGGCGCTTCAAGGGCCGGTTCAGGACATCGCTGCGGATCTGACCCCAAACGTCTGA
>JBCBUA010000026.1:0-32721 GCA_039818365.1 Pseudomonadota bacterium | reverse complement strand
CATGACCAGCATGGCGACGGAGAGCAGTCCGCACAGCAGCGAGAACGGAGAGAAGAGACCGAAGAAAGACCCTTCGTATGTCATCCTGAGGTCGTTATCGAGCGAAAACGGCACACCCATGAGCACGTTGCCGACGGCGACGCCGAACACCAGCGCCGGAACGAAAGATCCGACGAAGAGCGCCCAGTCCCAGCTGTTCCGCCAGGACGGATCGGGCCTCTTGGACCGGTATTTAAAGGCGACCGGCCGCAGGATCATCGCGGCAAGAACCACGAACATGGCCAAGTAGAAACCGGAGAAACTGATCGCGTAAAGCGGCGGCCAGGCGGCGAAGATCGCCCCTCCTCCGAGAATGAACCAGACCTGGTTGCCTTCCCAGGTCGGACCGATGGTGTTGATCACCACACGGCGTTCGATATCGGTTTCGGCAATGAAGGGCAGCAGAGCGCCAACCCCCATGTCGAACCCGTCGGTCACTGCAAAGCCGATCAGAAGAATGCCGAGCAGCACCCACCAGATCACCTTCAGCGTGGAATAGTCCATCATTTCATAAAGGATCATGGCCGGTCACTCCGCAGGAACAGGGGCTGCGCCGGAAACCGGCCGTGCGCTCGCCGGCGGCGGCGCGGTCTCTGCCGGTTCGCCGTCATCCGGACCGATCCGGATGTATTTGATCATCAGCGCGATCTCGATCACCAAGAGCGTGCTGTAGAGGATCACGAACCCAGCCAGGGTGAGAAGCACCTCGGTAACCGACAGGCTGGACACAGCCGCGGAAGTCGGCAGCATACTCTCGATGATCCAGGGCTGGCGGCCATACTCGGCGACAAACCATCCCATCTCGCAGGCAATCCACGGCAGCGGGATCGACCAGACCGCAACATGAAGCAGCCACCGGTGCTTCTCGCGCAGAAGATCCAGTTTCCCGGACGAAGAATAGTAGAAGAAGACGGTGGTCAGCAGGATGAAGAAGAAGCCGCAGGCCACCATGATCCGGAACGCGTAGAACATCGGCCACACATTCGGCACGGTCGACCAGGCGGCCTCCTCGATCTGTTCCGTTGTCGCCTCCAGCGGATTGTCCGTGTAGGGCAACAGCAGATAGGCATAGCCGAGCGAGCTGGCATTGTAGCTGAAGGTCTCCCGGACCTCCTCTGACACCGTGTCCGGGTTCTCCCTGATCTTTTGAAGGGCATCCCAGGCAATCGCGCCCTGGCGGATGCGGTCCTTGGACCGGTCCACGAGTTCGTTGATGCCGGGGATCACCGTGTCCAGCGACCGGGTCGCGATCAGGCCCATGACATAAGGCACTTCGATCGCGAAGATGTTTTCCCGTTTTTCCATATCCGGCCAGGCGACCACATTGAAGGCCGCCGGAGCCGGTTCGGTCTCCCACATCGCCTCGATCGTCGCGAGTTTCATCTTCTGGTTCAGGTTCGCCTCGTACCCGCTTTCGTCGCCCAGGACGACAACGGACAGTGCCGAGGCAAAGCCGAATGCGGACGCGATTGCCATCGACCGCTTGGCGATCTGAAGGTGTCTGCCCTGCAGCATGTACCAGGCCGAGATACCGAGCATGAAGAGCGCAGCGGTTACGTAGCCTGCCGAAACCGTGTGCACGAATTTTGCCTGCGCAACCGGATTGAACAGCACGTCGAAGAAGCTGTTGACTTCCATGCGCATGGTGTCGGGATTGAAGATGGCGCCGACCGGGTTCTGCATCCAGCCGTTGGCGATCAGGATCCAGAGCGCGGAGAAATTCGTCCCGAGCGCAAGCGCCCAGGTGGCCGCCAGGTGCTGGCGCTTGGACAGCTTGTCCCAGCCAAAGAAGAACAGGCCGACAAACGTGGCTTCGAGGAAGAAAGCCATCAGACCTTCGATGGCCAACGGTGCACCGAAGACATCACCCACATACTGACTGAAATAGGCCCAGTTCATGCCGAACTGGAATTCCATCGTGAGGCCCGTGGCGACGCCGAGGACGAAATTGATCCCGAACAGCGTGCCCCAGAACTTGACCATCCGTTTCCAGATCTCGCGGCCGGTCATGACGTAGACCGTCTCCATGGTCGCAAGCAGGATGGACAAGCCGATGGTCAAAGGCACAAACAGGAAGTGATAAAGCGCTGTCATGGCAAATTGCAGCCGGGACAGATCAACGACACTCAGTTCCATTGCATTCCCCCTTTTCAAACCCTCAGGGTCTGAACCTCAGGTCAGGGCTGCTCTCAACCGACATGTTGCTACGCGGCGCACTCATCGCCGGACAAATGTGTGTCTTTTCCCGTCAAAAAAACCGTTAAGAGCAATAGGCTAACGAGTCTGGATGGTGGCTCAGGCCTGCGATCAGGTCAATGCGACAAGTCGTAGTGAACAACCGTAAATCGTAGAAAAACGCGACGTCATCTTTGAAAAAAATGAACACACTTTGTCGCGCTTCGTCGACTGCTGGGCACTTTTTACAGGTGTAGAACACGGTCGGCGGCGTCCAGTTCGCGCTGCTTGTGCGCGATCATCAATACGGACGATGAGCCCCTGTGGTCCATGAACCTGCCGAGAACATCTTCGGCGGTTCTGTCATCGAGACCCTCCGTCATTTCGTCCAGAACGAAAAGAGCGGGCCGTGTGAGGAACGCCCGGGCGAGCGCAAGTCTTCTCTGTTCCCCACCGGACAGGCCCAGCCCCCCTTCTCCGAGAATGGCTGCCAGTCCGTCTTTGCCCGCAGCGATGCGTTCTGACAGCGCGGACCGGTCCAGCGCCTGCCAGAGATCTGCCTCGCTTGCCTGCGCGTCGGCCAGGCGCAGGTTCGCTGCCAGCGTGTCATTGAAAAGATAGGGCCGCTGGCTGACGACAGTCACCGCCCGGCGGAGCAGGTCTTCGCGATAGTCTTCGATGGGGCATCCGTTCAGCAGAATCAGTCCCTTGCGGGCGAAGATCAATCGGGCCGCCAGCGCGGCAACCGTGCTTTTGCCGCACCCGCTGCGACCGGCAATGGCGACAATCTCGCTCGGGCCGATATCGAACGACAAATCGCCGATCACGTCGTTCAACGCCCCGTCATAGCGGAACGAAACACCTTGAAAGCGGAGAATGTTTCCGGCGCACGGTTCCGGGTCCGGACCGTCCGTTCGCACCTTGGTGCGGCCGACTGAGAGTTCTTCCACTGCAACCGCGCGGCCCGCGGCCAATGACATTCGGGGAAGATTTTCAATTCCGGCAAGCATCAGCGAGATGATTTCCGGTAACGCGATCGCGACAAGAACCAGACCGACGGCGAAGGCTAGGCCGATGGAGCCGTCTGAAACGGCAAGCAGGCCAACCACCAGCATTGCCGCCAGGAAGGTCTGCCCGACGAGGTTCGACGCAGCGGCCGTTGCCGCCGCTCGTTTGTCGAGGCGGTCTTCGGCCTGTTGAAGGCGGTGACCGGCGTCAATGACCTCGTCCGCGGCCAGGTCGAGCCCGCCGTAGATTGCAAGATCCCGGCGGCCCGCCGCCAGATCCGCCGCGCGAAGGCGCATTGCCTCGGAGGCAGCGTCAGCACGGCGTGCACTGTTCTTGTCGGGCCGCACAAACGAGAGAACCGCAAGAGACACCCATGCCAGGGCGCAACAAAAGCCCACCAGCAACACGGGCAGCGAAACAGAGGCCCAGAACAGCAGAAGACAGATCAGCACGACGACGGCGACGGCGCCGGGCACAACAAGTCGCAGGTAAATCGCGTCGAGGGCAGCAATATCCGCTGTCAGACGGTTCAGCAGCAAGCCGGACCGGCGCCCCTGCAGCGCTGTTGACGCATAAAGCGCGAACAGCCGGTTGCGCAGATCCCCGAGGAAACGAAAGGTCGCGTCGTGCGTCAGAAGACGCTCGCCATAGCGCCCTGCCGTCCTGACAATAGCCCGGGCCCGGATGATGGCGCTGGGTGCGAATATGTTCAGAAAAGCCCCGCTCAGACCGGCAATCGCTGCGGCCGTGATGAACCACCCGGAGACACCGAGCAGCAGGATACCGGCCGCTGCGGGCAACAGGGCCACAAGGATGCCGATCCAGAAATGAAAACGGTCAAACGTGGCCTGACGCCTTATGATCTGCCGGATCGCCCTCATGTCGCCGGCTCCAGCACGCGCGTCTCGATCTTGTCCAGGTCCAGCACACGGCAGGGCAAGGCCAGGACCGCGGCATCGTGCGAGGCAACAAGCGCCGTTCTGCCCTTCGCAAGGATTTCCAGTCCGTTGACGACATCGGCGGCAGTCTCCTTGTCGAGACCGGCGGTCGGCTCGTCGGCAAGAAGCAGAACGGCATCGGTCCGCAATGCCGCGCGGGCCAACGCGATCCGGCGGATCTCGCCAACAGACAGGCCAAAGCCGTCTTCCCCGATCGGGGTTGAGAGCCCCCTTGGCAAACGTCTGACGAGTTCCAGCGCCCCTGAAAGGCGCAGCGCCTCCCAAATCTCATCCGGTGTGATCGCGTCAGGACCTGAATGCCCTTTCAGAAGATTTGCCTTGATGGAGCCGTGGAACAGCCGTGGAGCCTGTCCAAGCCACATCACGTTTGGCCGGAGGTCTTTCGCGACCATGCGCACGTCCGTCCCGTTGAGCAGGACCTGCCCCGTGTCAGGCGTCCGAAATCCGAGTACGCAGTCGAGAAGGGTCGACTTTCCGCGCCCGCTCTTGCCCGCCAGAACCAGGGTTTCCCCTTGTGCAACCTCAAACGTGAACCTGTCGAAAACCGGTCTGCCGGACAGGGTTATCGACAGGTCCTTGAATGCAACGCCGGGCGGACCGGCGAGGCTCCAGGAAACCGGCCCTGCCCTGCTTTCACCGGTACTATCGCTCGCCTGCGCTTTACCGGGACGGCCGCCGTCCATCTCCGCCATAAGTCCGGAGAGCCTGCGGCAGGCAGCGATCCCGGCCGCGCGATCGTGATAGGCCGCGGAAAAGGCACGGAGCGGCGCGAAGAATTCCGGTGCCAGCAGAAGAACAAACAGGCCACCTGCATAGCTGAGGGGCGATCCCCATGTACCGATGTCTAGGTCACCCAGCAGCGTAAAACCCACATAAACCGCCGAAAAGGCAATACCGAGCGCGGAGAAGAGCTCCAGCACCGTTGAAGACAGAAAGGCCACCTTCAGCACTTTCATCGTGCCGAGCCTGAAACGTTCTCCCGCATCCTGGATTTCTGACTTGGTGCGGTCGAGCGCACCAAAAACCTTAAGCGTTTCCAGTCCCTTGATCCGGTCAAGCAGCATGCCGCTGAGCCGTGTGAGTTCCTCCTGCTGTTCCTCGCTCGCCACCTTGGCGCGCGACCCGATCAATGCCATGAACACCGGGATCACGGGTCCGCAGACAAGCAGGATCAAGGCTGCAAGCCAGCTGAACCACGCCGTAATGAGGACGATCCCGACCGGCACGATCTTGAGGCGCGCCAATTGCGGCATGTAGTTCCGATAAAATGGACCCAGCAGATCCACCTGATCGACAACATGGGCGGCAAAGGCGCCGGACGCGGGAAAGCTCTCTGCGGGAGATCGCGCGGCAGCGGCACGCAGCAAAGCGGATCTGGCCTTTTCCTGGATGTTGCGCGCCGTGCGCCGGGCCATCCCCTGGGCATGGTACTGAAGGCAGACGCGAACAACGGCGATCAGGATCAGCGAAACGGCAGCAACAAGGACACCACCTGTCAGCGGGATCTGCGTGCCTGTCGTTCCGGGCTCAACCGATTGCGACAACACCGCACCCAGTGACCAGGCAAGAAGACCTGCCTGCGGCAGCCACAAAAGGTCAGCAAACGCCATGACAGCCCCTGCCCGGGTCAGCGCTTTCCTGTCGCTCTCGTCCGGCTCCGCAATCTCTGGACCGTTTTTCGCGTCTTTTCCCAAACCCGTCCCAGCACCCTTAAAGTCCGTTGCAACCGGTCCGACTTGTGTCGCTCGGCGCGCGACCTCATGGCAATTCTTAAAGTCTGCAAACCTCGTCTCCCGGCATTTCGTCTTACAACGACCGTTGCCGTTTCGCCAGAATTGGGCAGATGAAACTTTCGAGACTTTTTGGCGCACGAACCTGGACAATGTGCTGACGGGATGCTGTCAGGAGGTCTGTGCGATGGTCCGGCTCGTCGAAATCACTGCATTCAAGGAGCACGTCATGACACATCCCTGCCTGGAACTCGTCGTTTTCAAGGTCAAGGACAAGGACAAGGCGCGGTTGGCGCGCCGGGCAGCACAGGACATTGCAAGGCAATTCGAAGGCTTTGTCTCCTGGACGGCCTACGAAGCCATTGAAGACGGCGGCATGTTCGCCGATGTCGTTTTCTGGAAGGACCTGGCCTGCGCAAAAGCTGCCTCGGAAAAGATCATGAGCGATCAGACGTTTGCAGCGCTTCTTGCCGAAATCGACGCCGTCCTCACCATGTCGCACTATGCTCCCGACCGCACGGTCGAAGCGCCGGCCGCCGCGGCCTGACAAAAAACGGCGCCAGAGGCGCCGTTTTCTTCACTTCGTTCGAACTGGCCTACTTCATGGTGGGAATGACAAACTCCGCACCGTCCTTCAGACCCGATGGCCAACGCGAGGTGACGGTCTTCGTACGGGTGTAGAACTTGAAACCGTCCGGACCGTGCTGGTTCAGATCGCCGAAACCGGATTTCTTCCAGCCGCCGAACGTGTGATAGGCAAGCGGCACCGGGATCGGAACATTGATACCGACCATGCCGATATTGATGCGGGAGGCGAAATCGCGCGCCGTGTCGCCGTCACGGGTGAAGATAGCGGTGCCGTTGCCGTATTCGTGGCTGAGCGGCAGATCGAGTGCTTCCTCGTAGCTTTCCGCGCGGACAACGGACAGAACCGGGCCGAAGATCTCGGTCTTGTAGATGTCCATTTCCTTGGTGACGTTGTCGAACAGACAGCCGCCCATGAAGAAACCGTTCTCATAGCCCTGCATGGAGAAATCACGGCCGTCCACGACGAGGTTCGCCCCTTCCTTGACGCCCTGGTCGACAAGTCCGCGCACGCGCCAGAGGGCTTCCTTGGTCACCAGCGGGCCGAAGTCGACATCGTCGCCTGCCGTATAAGGGCCGATCTTCAGGGCTTCGACCTTCGGAGCCAGTTTCTCGATCAATGCATTGGCAGTGGTCTCGCCGACGGGAACCGCAACGGAAACCGCCATACAGCGCTCACCGGCCGCGCCATAGCCGGCACCAACCAGCGCGTCGGCCGCCTGGTCGAGGTCGGCATCCGGCATGATGATCATGTGGTTCTTGGCACCGCCGAAACACTGGGCGCGTTTTCCGTTTGCCGTTGCCCGGGAATAGACATACTGGGCGATCGGTGTCGAACCGACAAAGCCGACAGCCTGGATGGTCTCGTCGTCGCAGATCGCATCCACGGCGCTCTTGTCGCCGTTGACCACATTCAGGACGCCGGCCGGCAGACCGGCTTCGATCATGAGTTCGGCAAGCATGATCGGCACGGAGGGGTCCCGTTCGGACGGTTTCAGAATGAAGGCGTTGCCGCAGGAAATCGCGGGGCAGAACTTCCACATCGGGATCATGGCCGGGAAGTTGAACGGCGTGATGCCGGCAACGACACCCAAGGGCTGCCGCATGGAATACATGTCGATGCCCGGCCCCGCTCCTTCAGTGTATTCACCTTTGAGTAGATGCGGTGCACCAATGCAGAACTCGGCGACTTCGAGACCTCGAATGATGTCGCCCTTGGCATCGGGCAGCGTCTTGCCGTGTTCGCGGGAGAGCGCCTCGGCCAGCTTGTCCATGTCGCGGTTCAGCAGATCAACAAATTTCATCATGACGCGGGCGCGGCGCTGCGGGTTGGTCGCGGCCCAGCCAAGTTGCGCTTCAGCTGCATTGGAGACAGCCGCGTCGATTTCGGCCTGGCTGGCGAGCGCGACCTGCGCCTGAACTTCACCCGTGGCCGGATTGTAGACATCGGTAAAGCGGCCGGACGTCCCCTCGACATGCTTTCCGTCGATAAAATGACCGATTTTCTGCATTTCAAATTCTCCCAATCAACCGAAACCGGTTCGCCGGCGCGGCCATGTGTACACTCCGATTGCGATCTTTTTCGCTTTTATTTTTGTCATTAACAAGATCCAGTTTTACGGATCTGTTGTGCATTTTTTGATGTTATGGCATTCAGTCGCCGGAACCGGCCCGGAATTGCATTGCGTGCTCTGATCCAGACCGGAGGCGCGTTGGCACCAGAGAATACGGCGTGGTTCACCGGGTCAAGCCCGGTGGTGCGGGGCAGCAGCAAAAGCGGATCAAAAGCCATGAACTGGGACGACATCAGAATTTTTCTTGCGATTGCCCGAACCGGTCAAATTCTGGCAGCTGCAAAACGCCTTGGTGTCAACCATGCAACGGTCGCAAGGCGCCTTACGTCCCTCGAAGAAAGTCTGGGTGTGCGGCTCTTCGACCGGTCGACCTCTGGGTGCCTGATGACAGAGGCGGGCAGCCGTTTTTTCGAGCGCGCCGAGCGTATGGAAGCCGAAGCGGTTGCCGCGGAAGCCGATCTTGGCGGCGACACGCCGGAAATTGCCGGGACCGTCCGTATCGGTGCTCCGGACGGATTTGGTGTCGCCTATCTCGCCCCCAGGCTTGGCAGGCTGACCGAAAGACACCCGGGCCTGACGGTGCAACTTGTTCCGGTCGCCCGCTCCTTTTCCCTGTCCCGCCGCGAGGCGGACATCGCGGTCACAATCGACCGGCCTGAAACGGGGCGCCTGGTCGCGGGCAAGCTGGTTGATTACGCACTCGGTCTTTATGCCTCGAAAGCCTATTTGAACGCGCGCGGCACACCCGCATCGTCAGCCGATCTCAGCGCGCACGATCTTATCGGCTACGTGGAAGACCTGCTTTATTCACCACAGCTGAACTACGGGACGGAGTTCAGCAAGGACTGGACTGCGCGATTTGAGATCGCCTCTGCCCTCGGACAAACCGAGGCGGTCCGGGGCGGCGCGGGCATCGGCATCCTGCACGATTTTATCGCGCGCGAGGATCCTGACCTTGTGCCTGTTCTGCCGGATCTGAAATTGAACCGCGCCTACTGGATGGTTACTCATGAAAGCTCCCGTCCGCTCCGCCACGTTGCTGCAGTCCAGAACTTCCTGCGCGATCAGGTCGCGCGCGACAGAGCGATGTTCTGAGCGCTCTTCAAGCCCTGCGCCAATCACGCGTGTCTTCGATCCAGTCCCTCGTGCGCTGCTCCGGATCCGGGCTGCGTGTGACATCGCTTATGACGGCAAGACTATCGGCCCCGCTTCTAAGGACCTCCCCGGCCTTTTCAAGAGAGATGCCGCCGATCGCGACAAGCGGCAGATCGCCGACCTGTGACTTCCAGCCCGTGACCCTTTCCAGACCCTGCGGTGCCCACTTGAGGGATTTCGAGCTGGTCGGAAACACGGGACCAAGCGCGATGTAATCCGGCGCCACGGAAAGCGCGGTTTCAAGTTCTTCGCCATCATGTGTGGAAACGCCCAGGCGGA
The DNA here is from genome assembly GCA_039818365.1 of Pseudomonadota bacterium. Classification (GTDB taxonomy): domain Bacteria; phylum Pseudomonadota; class Alphaproteobacteria; order Rhizobiales; family Stappiaceae; genus Roseibium. The sequence goes on along the minus strand of JBCBUA010000026.1, from coordinate 23,217 downwards.
TACCGGCACGGCGGATGGCATCGATATCCGCGTCGGCCAGATCCTCCTGTCCGAGATGGACAAAGTCGCAGGCCTCATCGATCGCCAGCTGCCAATGGTCATTCACGATCAGCTGACAGCCATGTTGTTCGCAGATCGTTCTGGACGCCGCGATTTCCTTTCGAAGAGCAGTTTCACCGGCCGCGTTCTTGATACGCAATTGCAGCAGTTTCACCCCCAGGGGCACAAGGCGCTCAACCCAGTCTGAACTGTCGACAATCGGGTAGAATGGATCGAGTTGCATGAATTTCCTCAAACTGTGCTGCTGCCGTTCTGGTCTGCGTCACCGTGCTCCGCACATGTTCTCAAAAACGCATCGAATTCAACCCTGGTTGTCAATCTGAACACCTGGAGATGCGGCGGCGGATCCTGATATATGGCGAGCAGCTTGGCGCGTGCAGTATGCCGCGTCCGCCAGATGAAACTGAGAAACTCGATCGTCTGCAGATCAAACCTTTCCGGGCATCCGTCAGCCAGATCCGGACGCGTTTTTCCGTAGTTGACGACCGATCTTTTCAGGACCCTGTAGATGCGCAGGCCGACCGGAACATCAAGCCAGACAAACGTGTCGGCCCTCGCCACCCGTTCGGGATAGGTGCTGGAATGCCCGCCCTCGAAGATCCAGCGATCCTGAATGTGCACTTCATGGGTCATGCGCCCCTTTTCTTCGCGTGCGCGTTCCACCCACCCGGCGCACCAGTGGATCTTGTCCATGTGAAAAACAGGCAGACCGGTCCGATCACCCAAGCGGCGCGCAAGCGTGCTTTTCCCGGAGCCCGGGCCACCGACGATCATGACACGTTTCATTGAAGTGCTTCCGGAGACGGTTGCTGGATCGCCGTTATACACGTCCAGGAACGCCTGACCAGATGGAAACAGACTGTTCAATGGACACATTCGGCTTTGCGGCCCTATCTAAGAGCCTGAGCAGAGTTTGACGGCAAGGAGAGGTCAATGAGCTGGTTGAACAGTCCGGATCCGATACCGGGTGTCGCATCAAGTTGCGATCCGATCGACACGATAATCGTACCGCGCACGTCCGATCTCGGCGGCTTTTCGGTTCGGCGGGCCCTGCCCTCGGCGAAACGCCGCATGGTCGGACCCTTCATATTCTTCGATCAGATGGGGCCGGCGGAGCTCCTGGTCGGCGGTGGTGTCGACGTGCGCCCTCACCCCCATATCGGACTCGCCACGGTTACCTATCTCTTTGAAGGAGAGATGTATCACCGCGACAGCCTCGGCACGGAAATCGCGATTGCACCTGGCGCACTCAACTGGATGAGCGCCGGCAAGGGCATCGTGCACTCGGAGCGCGAGCGGCCCGAACGCATGACCGAAAAACGGCCGCTGTTCGGATTGCAGAGCTGGGTCGCCTTGCCGAAACATCTTGAGGAAGGCGACCCGACGTTCCAGCACCATGGCACGGACGAACAGCCCGAATTTTCCGACAACGGCGCCTCGGTGAAGCTGATCGCCGGCAGCCTTTACGGGCACACGGCTCCGGTCAAGACGGCCTCGGACATGTTCTATGCGGACATCTCGCTGGAACCGGGTGCCAAGGTTCCCCTCGACACAGGGTGGGAAGAGCGCGGTGTTTACACGATCGCTGGTCAGATAACGATTGCAGGACAGGCATTCGACCCGGCGCAGCTGCTGGTCTTCAAACCGGGCGACCACCTCGTCATCGAGAACAACACGCCCAATCCCGCACGCTTCGTTGTTCTCGGCGGCGAACCCATGGACGGGGACCGGTATATCTGGTGGAACTTCGTTTCCTCGTCCAAGGAACGCATCGAGCAAGCCAAGGAAGACTGGAAGCAAGGCCGCTTCGACACTGTGCCGGGCGATGCGGAGGAATTCATCCCGCTTCCTGACCGGCCGGGTCCCTAAATCGGCAAGCATCTCAATTCAATAAATCAGCAACTTGCAGGGAACCGGCTCGGGCCGGTTCTCTTTTTTGCAACTGGCTCGAAAGAGACGAGTCAGCCGTGAAATCCAGAGGGTTTCGGTTTGTTTCGGCGGGTCAACCCTTGCATTTGTGTCCTGTTCTCGGCAAATAGAGCCCCGTTCTGACATCAGTCCACGTGCACCGAGTTCATTCGGCGCAGAATGCGCTGTCGCGACCCGCCGTTTCCCGGTCGAGCCGAAGTGCACTGCACCGGAACGCCTTGTGCGCGTTAGCTTCGGCTAATTCGGAACCACGTTCGATACATTCAAAACGTTGGTTTGAGCCGGCGGGCGACTAGGGGAAAAGACATCATGCGGCTTGGGATAGACTGGGGCGGCACCAAGATAGAAATCATCGCGTTGTCGCAGGACGGAAAAGAGCTCTTCCGGCAACGTGTCGACACACCGCGCGACGACTATCAGGGCTGTCTTGAGGCCGTGAAGTTCCTGGTCGGTGCCGCCGAGACCGCAACCGGTCAATCCGGTACGCTGGGGCTCGGCATTCCCGGTTCGCTTTCTCCGAAATCGGGTCTCGTCAAGAATGCGAACTCGACCTGGATGAACGGCAAACCGCTCGACAAGGATCTGGAAGCCGTGCTCGGCAGGCCCGTGCGCATCCAGAACGATGCCAACTGTCTCGCCGTTTCCGAGGCAACGGACGGCGCCGGTTCCGGTGCGCATGTCGTTCATGCGATCATCATCGGGACCGGAAGCGGTTCCGGCATTGCAATTGACGCAAAGGCGCATCTGGGCGCCAACGGTATCGGCGGTGAATGGGGTGCGATCACCGTGCCCTGGCTGACGGCCGAGGAATTTCCCGGTCCCGACAGCTGGATCGGCCACAAGGGCGTCATAGACAGATGGTGCTCCGGCACCGGGTTTCAGCTCGACTACAAGGAGAAGACCGGAACATTGCTGAAGGGCCATGAAATCATGGCGCTCAAGCGGGACGGAGATCCGGTCGCAATCGGGATCTACGAGGCCTATGTCAGCCGTCTCGCCCGCTCGCTCGCCATGTCCGCAAACCTGCTGGACCCGGATGTGTTCGTTCTCGGTGGCGGCATGTCGAATATCGAAGAACTCTATGACGATCTTCCCCCCGCCATGGCGCCCTATATCTTCTCCGACACGTTCGACACGCCCATACGCAAGGCGGTTCACGGCGACAGTTCAGGGGTCCGCGGCGCTGCCTGGCTGTGGAATTGAGCCTCAAGGGGCCGTGCGCTGCAGGCGACGCTGTCCCAATGTTACAAGAACGATACCGAGGCCGACAAAGGCAACGGCAGCCAGCTTGGCGGCATTCGGCACTTCGTTGAACACAAGAAAGCCAAGCACGAGCCCGACCACGGCCGCGACCGATCCTATCTGACTGAGATAGACCGGCCCGGCGGTCTTCTGCAGGCGGAAATAGAGACCGTATTGCAGGCCGAAGATTGCGATCTGGGCAACCAGCAGCATCGCCGCTTCCCACGTCCAGACCGCCGGTGCTGTGGGAATGCTCCAAAGTCCGGTGAAGACAACCAGCGCCAGAAAGCCGACCACCATCATGCCGAGTGCAAGATCGGCCGGTTTCGCGCCTTCCGGCCATTTGAGCGTACGATAGATGTTTCCAGCGGCAAGAAAGACTGGGATCGACAGTGCCCAGACAGACCAGAGAGAAGCCTCCGCGGACAGCGTTGTCCCTGAAATGGCGAGCAGCACGCCCCCCGCGACCCCGAAGAGCACGCCGCCAACCATAAGCAGCTGAAAACGCTGCAACCTCAGCACAACGGCAAAGGCATAGGTCAGCACCAGCGGAAACGCGTAGCAAAGCGCCACGAATCCGGCCCCCACTTTCGGCGCGGCAGTCACTGCGATCATGTTCGGCAGGATGAACAGAACCCCCGTGACAAGGATGTAGACAAGCAGCCGGCTCCGGTCGGCAACCGCCTTGCCCGGGCCCGTGCCGCCCTTTTTCAGAGCGGCCAGCCTTGTTGCTGCAAAGAGTGCCGCAGCACCGCCAAGAACGGACCATTGAAGCAAGCCGACAGGATGCCAGCCGATACCCGGAGCCGCTTTTGCAAAGACCGTAGAAACGGCCAGAAACGTGCCAATGATCAGCAACAGAACAAGCGGCGTTTCAAGCAATTTGCCGGCACCGGCGGTTTTCTTTCTGCGGGTTTCAGCAACACCGTCCTGATTTTCACACTCTGCCGTAACGCTCATGATGCCTTCCTCGCGGTTGATCGGGGGCTCGCCTCCCTGCCCGCGATTAGGTAACAGATTTTATCTTGATTTCAAGATACTTGATTTAAAGATTCTTGAAAAAGATTGACAATGCATGCCCGAGCAGGAATGGTTCTGACGTTAAATTCCTGAAAGATCGACGGTTTCCCGTCAGCACCGCAAATGACATGCTGACCGGTCCGGAAAGCATGAGCCTCGAGTTGGACATGGCAAAGTCAGACAAAGACACTTCGAATGGAGCAAAGAATCTCTTCGGCGATCCTGAGGACCTGCTGATAGACCGGGCTGAACGGGCAAGCCTGCAGTGGCAAAAAGAAGTGCCTTCGGTGGCCGACAAGCTGCAGCCGATGGTTCTGCTCGGCCGGCTCAATGAAGCTGCGCAGATCATGAACCGGGACTTTCTTGTTCCGGCCTACGCGGAGATCGGGCTGAAACTCGGCGAATTCGACGTGCTTGCAACGCTTGTGAGGTCAGGTCCCCCCTACCAGCTCACGCCGACAGAGCTCTACAGATCGACAATGATGAGTTCGGGCGGGATGACGGCACGCGTCGACAAACTTGAAAAGGCCGGCCTCGTGGAACGCCGCCCGCACCCCGAAGACCGGCGCGCACTCACGGTTTGCGTGACACGCAAGGGCCTGAAACTGGTCAAGGACATGATCCCCGACTATGTCGACATGCAGCACGGGGCCGTCGACGGACTGACCGGCCCCGAACAGAAACAGCTCTCTTCCCTTCTCGGCAAACTGATCAGAAGCGTCCACGATCCGGTGGGCGGCAGATAGACACGCACAAACCCAAACCGAGCCTGCCTATCGGGTGCCAGCCGCACGCGCAAGGCCTCGCCTCAGAGCGCCAGCACCGATGTTTCCTGCTGTATGATCTCGCCGTCCCGGATCAGCATGGCCGTTCCGACATAGTTGCCCGCCTGCCAGCGCTCCTGTTTCAGTTTGCGTCCGGCGAAGGCAACCCACTGGGCCTTCTGTCCTTCGATCGGTTTGCCGTCGGTTTCGGCAAGAACGCCCTCCGGTCCCACCAGCCTCAAAGCGATCCTGTCGCCCTTGCGGACATTGATCAGCCGCGCGAAAAACACAAGAGCCGAAGACCCGGCAGCCGGCGACGTTACGGCGTCGCGTTCCACGTCAATTGATTTCACCGGATTGTCGGCAAATCCGGTCTCGATGATCTTGCCCGTACCGTCGATCAGCAGGCCGTTTATGTCGGCTTGCCAAAGAGCTCCCTCGTATCGCAGCGGATCGGATCCGTCCGAGCGGCAAGTGTCCAGGCGCGCACGCGCATTTGCTTGCGTTCCCAGAAAGGGGTCGATCATTTCACCATCTTTGCGCACGGACAGATGCACATGCGGGAACGCGGCAAATCCCGAATAGCCGACCAGGCCGAGCTTGGTGCCCCGTTCTACGCTCTGGCCGGGCTTTACGGTCACCGATCCGAGGCGCAGATGGCAGTACTGGGTCTCCCAGCCATCGTCATGGGCTATCACGACGCCGTTGCCGCATTCCTTGCCACCGACCTGTTTGCGATCGTCTTCCGAAAGAACGAGCCGGTCCGGCATTTCGTCGCGGACGCCTCTGACGACACCAGGTGCAGCGGCCACAACGTCTGCGCTTGCGGAGGTATTGAGAACCCTGAAATCCGTTCCCTTGTGGCCGTCATAACCCGCGCGGTCGCAAGATGCGGTCAACACCGCGGATGTCGGGTCGATATCGACATAGTTCTGGACGAAGCAGTCTTTTCCGAGAATGCAGTCGATCGGAAGCGTCAGCTCAAGATCCTCTGCCAGCAGAGGCGTCCCGGCAAGCAGGACTGCACCCGCAGAAAAACCAACCAGCCACCCGAATGTGCCAATGCGCCGCATCATCTGCCTGATCCTTTTCACGTGATCGTTCGTTAAAAGAGCGTGACTTGCATTCCGGGGGCCGATCGCCGACCCTCAGGCAAACCAATTTATGGACTTTATGGATCAAGCGTGATGATTAAGTGGCTGACCACTCTTTTTGTGACGGTTTTTTTGAGCGCTTCCGCGCTTGCGCAAACCGAACTGCAAATCCGCGACATCGAAAAGGGAACCGGAGAAGAAGCCAATGTCGGCGAGACCGTCGTTGTGCATTACACCGGCTGGCTGATGGATGGCACCAAGTTCGATTCAAGCGTCGACCGGGGCACCCCATTCTCTTTCACGCTTGGTGAAAGGCGCGTCATCCCCGGCTGGGAGCAAGGCGTTGAGGGCATGCAGGTCGGTGGCAAGCGCGAACTGGTCATTCCGCCGAACCTGGCCTATGGAGCGCAAGGCGCAGGTGGCGTGATACCGCCCAATGCCACGCTCAAGTTCGAGATCGAACTGCTCGATGTCAAAGGCAAGAAATATTCCGACATCGGCAATGACAGGCTGAAGGAAATGCTCGCAGCAGGCGCAACGGTGATCGACATCCGCAGGCCGGATGAGTGGAAAGAGACCGGTGTTATTCCCGGCACCCATCTCGTCACGTTTTTCGACGCCAACGGCAACGTCAATCCGGAGTTCGGAACCGAGCTGCAGAAACTTGTCTCGGGCCCGCAGGACGAGGTTGTTTTCATCTGCCGGACAGGCCGCCGCAGCCAGGTCCTGTCTGAGTATCTCGCAGGCCAGGCCGGCTTCACCAACGTCGTGAACGTGGAAAAGGGCATCATGGACTGGATTGGCAACGGCGAAACCGTCGCGTCGGCCACACTGCCCGAAAACTGCTGGCTGTGCTGAGCGCGATCGTCCTACAAGGAAAGACACCGGCAGAACCGTAAACGGGACGCGCCGTTCCCACGCGAACGAAGCCGGTCAGACTCCGGCCGCAAGCTCAAGGCTCATCTTGTTGTGGTCTGCGACAACCCTATCCATATCCAGGGTCACGATCCGGCCGTCGTCAACAACAACCCTGCCATTGATGACTGTTGTCTTCGCTCCCCTGGGGCTGCAGAAAACAACGGCTGCGACGGGATCATGCAGGCCGCCGGCGAACTCGATCGTATTGAGATCGAGCGTGAAGAAGTCGGCACATTTGCCGGTCTCCAGCGAGCCTATGTCATCCCGCCCGAGGACGGATGCCCCGCCCAGGGTCGCCAGTTCCAAGGCTTCCCTCGCCGTCATCCACTCGCCGGCACGCAGCGGATGCGAAGGCGGCAGCGCGGCGTGTTCGTGCGCGTCAGGCGGTGTCAGTCCAAGCTTCAGGCGCGCCAGAAGCATGGCCTGGCGCACTTCCGACAACATGTTGGAGCCGTCATTGCTGGCCGATCCGTCAACGCCCAGCCCGACCTTGACACCGGCGGCCATGTATTTCTTCACCGGCGCGATGCCGGAGGCAAGGCGCATGTTGGAACACGGACAGTGCGCAGCACCGCACCCCGTCGATGAGAACACCTGGATCTCATCGTCATCGACATGAATGGCGTGGGCATACCAGATATCCGGCCCGGTCCAGTCCAGCCCTTCCATCCATTCCACGGGACGTTTGCCGAAACGTTCCAGCGTGTAGCGTTCCTCGTCCAGCGTCTCGCACAGATGGGTGTGCAGCATGACCCCCTTGTCGCGGGCCAGCCGGGCGCTGTCCCGCAACAGGTCTTCGGAGACCGAGAACGGGGAACACGGCGCGACCACGATCCGGGTCATCGCCCCGACCGAGGCATCATGATACCGGTCGATGACGCGGATACTGTCCTTCAGGATATCGTCCTCGTCTTCGACGCACTCGTCCGGCGGCAGGCCGCCCTTGCTTTCGCCAAGCGACATGGATCCCCTGCTGGCGTGAAAGCGAACGCCGAGATCACGCGCAGCCTCGATCTGATAGTCGACCTTGTTGCCGCTCTGAAACAGATAGGAATGGTCGAAGACGGTGGTGCATCCGGACAGGGCAAGTTCCGCGAGGCCGACCAGCGCACTCGCACGAGACGCATCCGGATTGGTGCGTGCCCAGATCCGGTAATGGGCCTGAAGCCAGGGAAACAGATTGTTGTTCTGGGCGGCCGGCAGATTGCGCGTGAGCGTCTGGTTGAGATGATGATGCGTGTTCACGAACCCGGGCAGCACGATCTGTCCGGACGCATCGATAACCGTATCGGCAGCCTCCGGCAATTCGTGCGACGGACCCACGGCCGTTATCAGACCGTCTTCGGCGAACAGGCCGCCGGATTCGATCTCCCGGCGGTCACCATCCATGGTCACCAGGATATCCGCGTTTTTCACAAGCAGGGTGCGTGCCATCAGAGACTTTCACAATCCAAGAATCAGTATTCGTGCAATCCTAACGGCGTATGCGTTAAGAAGTTTTGGCTTCTGTTAGGAAAAAGCGAAATTTTTCAAGTGTTAACGGGATGACTATTCGTCAATTGGCGGCATCCTGTTCCACGCATCCAGCGCCGCGATCTTGTAGGCTTCGGCAAGCGTCGGATAGTTGAAGGTGTTTTCAACAAAGTACTCCAACGTTCCCTTGAGGTTGAGAACCGCTTGGCCGATGTGAACCAGTTCCGTTGCCCCTTCCCCGACGATGTGACACCCAAGCAGGCGCCGGGTCTTCAGCGAGAAGATCATCTTGAGCATGCCCGTATCGAGGCCCATGATGTGTCCGCGGGAGGTTTCCCTGAAGCGTGCGACACCGCATTCGTAGGGAATGCCGCGTTCCTTGATTTCCTCTTCGGTCATGCCGACGGTCGATATCTCCGGCACCGCATAGATCCCGTACGGAAAGTACTCCGGCGGGTCATAAGCCGTTTCGCCGAGCGCCTGACATGCCGCAATACGTCCCTGTTCCATGGAGGTCGATGCGAGACTGGGGAAGCCGATGACATCACCGGCTGCAAAGATGTGGTCGACTTCGGTCTGAAATGTCGTGGGATCGACTTTCAGCCTGCCGCGATGGTCAACCGATAGTCCGCATTTGTCGAGATGGAGTTTCGGCGTCGCCCCCATTCTTCCAGCCGCGAACAGGATGACATTGGTCCGGACACAGCGGCCGCCTTCGAGCGTGATCTCGCAGTCTCCCGGCCCGTGTTTCACAATCTTTTCGACCGTCGCACCGAAACGGAGCGCGATGCCCCGGTCGCGGAGCTGGTGCGTGAAATCCGCAACGAGTTCCTTGTCGAGAAAATCAAGCATGCTGTCGCGCGGTTCGACCAGCGTGACATGCACGTCGAGCGCGGAGAAGATCGATGCGTATTCAACACCAATCACCCCGGCCCCGATCACGGCAATGGACCGGGGGATCTCGCCCAGTTCCAGGATCTCGTCACTGTCGAGCACATATTCGCCGTCGAAGGGAACATAGTCTGGACGGAACGGTTTGGTCCCGACAGCGATGACAAACCTGTCCGCCCCGTATTTCAGGATTTCGCCGGCATCGCCCTCAACCTCGATCAGGTTCGTGTCCAGGAAACGGGCTTCGCCGCGAACCGTGTCGACCTTGTTGCGCGAGAACTGATGTTCAAGAACATCGACCTCGTGATTGAGGGTGATGTGCAGGCGCGCCCTAAGGTCGGCCGCGGTGAGATCCTGCTTCACGCGATAGGAACTGCCGTAGAACCCGCGTTCCCGCCATCCGGTGAGGTTCAGAACCGTTTCGCGCAAGGTCTTGGACGGGATCGTGCCGGTATGAACCGAAACACCGCCGACCCGTCGCCCCCTTTCCACGACCAGCACGCTGCGTCCGAATTTCGCCGCCTGAATGGCAGCGCGGCGTCCCGCCGGCCCGCTGCCAATCACGATCAGATCGTAGTGTTCCATTTGCCCCTCATCGCACCCGAACCGATATTGTGAATGCTCGTCGGACCGAAGATACATCCACAATGGTTACGCACTGCAAAACAGCATCTTTGTTTTCGGGTCAAGGCAGGAGAAAAAATATGGGCAGCTGCCTCCCGGATATGGGCAAAAAAGCGGCAGTCGATCCGGCCTTTGCGATAGACCGTTGCCATCGCGGCGCTCATGAGCTATGCGTCAGACCATGAGAACGAACCTGAAAGCAGCATGGTGGTGGCGCGGCGCGACATAGGCGGCCTGCGATGGATCATGCACTGAAGGGATCAGAGTTTAGCACCAAGGCCGCCGCGGGATACCGACGGCGGCCTTGGTGCATCTTGAGGCCGCCAGGCTTCCAACGGGCCGACGAGACGGGAACGGAAAGACCATGCCGGCATTGGCAGACCAGACCTTTGAAACGGAAAGCGGGATCACGATCCAGCGGACATCACGCCCTTCCGACTACGAAACCGGCACGTCGGACTGGATCGACCGGCTGGATAGCGAACTGGGCGCGGTCCTCGCGTCTTCCTACGAATACCCCGGGCGTTATACGCGCTGGGACATGGCGCTGGTCAATCCGCCGCTTGTTGTGGAAGCCGCCGACAGAACCGTCGATATCCGGGCGCTGAACGAACGCGGCAAGGTCCTGGTTCCCGCGATCGCAGACGCCCTCAAAACACATGAGGTTGTCGAAACCTTCGAGGCCACCGACGAGCGCATCACACTCACGGTCAAGAAACCCGACCGGCTCTTCAACGAGGAGGAACGCTCCCGCCAGCCGTCAACCTTTTCGATCGTGCGCGCCCTCAAGGATCTTTTTGCATGTGACGACGACCAGTTGGGTCTTTACGGTGCGTTCGGCTACGACGTCGCCTTCCAGTTCGAGCCGATCGACCTGAAGCTGGAACGGCCCGGGGACCAGCGCGACGTGGTGCTGTTCCTGCCCGATGAAATCCTGATTGTCGATCACCACGGCAAGCGCGCCTATGTGCTGGAATACGACTTTGTCGTGAACGGCAGAACCACAAGGGGCCTGGAGCGGACAGGCGAGAAACACGCTTACATGCCGGCGAACCGCGATCCCGGACGCGGCGATCACGAACCGGGCGAATATGCAAAGCTGGTCGAGGAAGCCAAGGATTATTTCAGGCGCGGCGACCTGTTTGAGACGGTTCCGGGCCAGACATTCTACGAGCCATGCGCCAATCCTCCCTCGGCGGTCTCCAGGCGTCTGGCGCAGATCAACCCCTCGCCCTACTCGTTCTTTTTCAATCTGGGCAATGCGGAATATCTCGTCGGCGCGTCGCCTGAGATGTATGTGCGCGTCACCGGTGGCAGGCGCGTTGAGACATGTCCGATTTCCGGGACGATCCGGCGCGGCAAAAACGCAATCGAAGACGAAGCGCAGATCCGCAAGTTGCTGAATTCGGCAAAGGACGAAGCCGAGCTGACCATGTGCTCCGACGTAGACCGCAACGACAAGAGCCGCGTTTGCGTGCCCGGGTCGGTCAAGGTAATCGGACGCCGACAGATCGAGATGTACTCGCGGCTGATCCACACGGTGGACCATATCGAGGGGATCCTGCGCCCGGACATGGATGCGCTCGACGCGTTCCTGTCCCATACCTGGGCGGTCACCGTGACCGGTGCGCCCAAGCGCTGGGCGATGCAGTTCATCGAAGATCACGAGAAGTCGCCCCGCGCCTGGTATGGCGGCGCCATCGGCGCGGTGCTGTTCAACGGCGACATGAACACCGGTCTTACTCTCAGGACCGTGCGCATCAAGGACGGCCTGGCCCAGATCCGCGCCGGGGCCACGCTGCTTTATGACAGCGTCCCGGAGGACGAGGAAGCAGAAACGGAACTCAAGGCCGAAGCCATGCGCGCGGCCGTGCGCGAAGCCGGCCTTGCCGGCAAGGCGACCACCCGGACGGAAGATGCCAAACCGGGCAAGGGTCTGAAAATCCTGCTCGTGGACCACGAGGACAGCTTCGTTCACACGCTTGCCAACTACTTCAGGCAGACAGGCGCCGACGTCGTGACCTATCGCACACCGGTCGCCGATCATGTTTTCCACGATGTCGACCCCGATCTGGTTGTCCTGTCTCCGGGACCGGGCAATCCCAAGGATTTCGACTGCGCCGCCACGATCGGGCGCGCGCGGTCGCGCGCCCTGCCGATTTTCGGGGTGTGCCTCGGTCTTCAGGCCCTGTCGGAATATTTCGGAGCGGATCTCGGGCAACTCGACATTCCCATGCACGGCAAGCCTTCGCCGATCAAACTCTCCGGCAACTCGATGCTGTTTGAAGGTCTGAACGCGCCGGTTGTCGTCGGCCGCTATCATTCGCTTTACGCAAAACGGGCGACACTTCCGGGCGATGTCCGGGTCACGGCCGAAACCGAGGACGGGGTCGTCATGGCGATTGAGCACGAAAGCGAGCCGATCGCCGCCGTTCAGTTCCACCCGGAATCGATCATGTCGCTGGACCAGGATGCCGGCCACAAGATCATCGAGAATGTCGTCGAGCGTCTCGTACATGCCCAGAGGCAGGAAATCGAAGCCGCATCGTGACCCTGTCACGATGTCTTCGCAATCGTGTCGTTATGGGAACAGGCAGACACTGAAGGAGATCGTCGTTGCCCACATTGCTGGTTGTCATCGCGCTCGTCGCCGGAGCCGCCTATTGGCTTTACCGCACCCGTCAGGAGGTCGACACGACACGTGTCGTGCTGGACGCCACCCATGAGGTCAAGGCAGCCGCCCGCCGCTTCGGGTTCCAGACGCGCGCGAACCAGCATCCAAGTGAAGGGGTCGACGATCCCCGCGTGACGGCGGCCGCCCTTCTCGTGCTGACCGCGGAAACGGATGGCGGCATTTCCAGAGCGGAACAGGCAGCCATCATGGAGCAACTCCAATCGGTCTTTGAAATGTCTGAAGATGAGGCCGAAGATCTTTATGTGTTTTCAAAATGGCTCGCCAGCCAAAGCAGTAATCCGGACGACATGATCCGCCGGCTCATCAAACGGACCGTCCATCTGGGCGGTCGTGACACGCTGCCGGATCTCATCCAGATGGTGACGCGCGTCGGCAACGCGGACACCGGCACCCTCACCGACGACACCGTGAATATAGTAGAAAAACTGAAACAGCTGAGCAATTGACCGGAAACCGCGCTCTCTTTCCTTGCAAGGCGCAAAGCAGCCAAAAATACCAATCGGTTTTTAACTTTTGCCTTATCGAAGACCCTTTGACGAATTGAGTTGATTAACAGACCACGTCAGAGTTCTATTGAATTTCCGGCTCACTTTTGCATTGTCTTCACGGGCTTGCACTAGGGTACGGGCCCATAAATGAAGCCGTTTTTGCGTCCCGGAGGGATAGAGTGACTTTGCCCGGCAACGCCAAGATGCACACAGCAATGTGTTTGCGCACAGTGCGCAAAACGCTTGGCGCGGCCGTCGCCGCCTTCCTGGCAGCCGCCTGTCTTGCCGGCGATGACGAAGCGCGTGCACAGACGAAGCCAGGTCTTAACAATCATGTGCTCGGGATTGGAAACTGTCCGCCCTGGAACGCCCAGGCACTGGAGGTCTGCTACAACAGTCTGGACCGTGTTGTAGAGGCGCTCAGCCCGCGCCTCGACGCAGGCCCTGACAATCTGCACCTTCTGATCAACGAGGGAGCGAGTGCCTCCGCCCTGAAGCTCAAGGCGACGGAACTTGCCAACCGCCTTGGTGCTGGAGACCGGTTGATCATCTATGCAAATCTGCCGCTCGGCCAACTGGAAGGCGACCAGCCGGACGAGGAAAACGGTTTCGTTCTGGAATTCTGGGCCGACGAGAAACCGGAAACGGCAGCGTCAGCCATAAGCGACGGGATCTGGATCACAGCGCCTGCCTTTGCTGCCATTTTGCACACGATCCCGGCAGCCGAGGTCATTCTCATCCTCGATACCAACGATTCCTACGCGGTGAACATGCACCTGCTCGACAAGCACACCGTCGATCACAAGGGCAGGCCCGAGGCTCTTGTTTCCTCCGCCGGTGACGGACAGAGCGCGAACTACTCGGCAGACCGGACGATTTCCCTGTTTGCCAAACATCTTGCCCTCGCCCTGCGCGAAACCGAGGGAACGCTGCACGACGCCATGAGCGTTGCGGTCAGCGGCACGCGGCAGTCGGCAATCCCGATATGCGCAACGCTCAAGGAACACCAGGGCGAAACCGGCGAACCGGTTGCGGATTGCCAGCAGGTGCCGCAAATACATGACCCAGCGTCCCTGCTAACGGAAACGCTGTTGCAGCCGCTCCCCGACCCGGAAAAAACGGAATAAGGCGGGAAACGCTTCAGCCTGATTTATGAGTTCTAGCCCGTGACAGGGCCGGCAGCGCATGCATTCGGCACTGAGGATGCAACAACACCCCCGGCTCTCGCCTCGGCATTGCGCACGCTGGGAAGCCCTTTCAGCCGCGCCACGAACCAGTCCCAGTCATCGGCGTCGATACGGCCGAGGCCAGTGTCGCGCTGGGGCGCAATCGGCTGAATTCCGTCGTCGTTCAACTCACCGATCGCAAACCGGAAGGCGTAGCCCGGTGTCAGCCCCATGCGCAGGTCCGACACCACGATCTTGTCGCCAACCAGCTCCGTTCTGAAGAATCCACGGCTGAACCATTCCAGTTTCTGGAAGGCAGGTGTGTCAGACAGGCAGGCCGCGAGTTCGGGATGGCGCGGATGCTCGTAGATCTCCGGCTCTCCGGGGCCGTCGAGCAGCGAGTAGTAGAGGTTCTCGTAGCGGTCTTCCTCCAGGCCGATGACTTTCCAGAGCAGGATATTGAACGGGGCCGCGATCGCGTAGACGGCATCCGGTTCGATCCCCTGGGCCTGGAACGCGAGCCGCGCCTGTCCCTGCACATATTGCTGCAGAACCACGCTCAGTCCCATATAGGCGGTGGTGGCGATCAGAGCGCCGGCGACCCAGTTGCGCAACCGTGACGTCCAGTTCTTCTTGCAGAGCGCGTAAACCACAACGATCAGCAAGGGGATCGAGTAGAGCGGGTCGATAATGAAGACCGAGCCGACACCCACAGGATCGGGATAGACCGGCCAGAAGATCCGCGTTCCATAGACGGTCATGGCGTCGATCATGGCGTGTGTCGCAAACACGAGGAACACGGCTCCCCAGGTGAGCCAGCGATGCTCGCGCAGCCCCTTGAAGAGCCGCACCAGCACTTCGCCGACCACCGGTGCTGCCAGCGCATGAACGAAGATCGAATGGGACCAGCCGCGGTGATAAACGAAACTGTCGATCGGATCGTCGAAGGGAATGAAGACGTCGAGATCCGGCAGCGTGCCGAGCAATCCGCCGACAATCGCCGCCTTGCGCGGACCGATCCTGTGTCCGAGACAAGCGGTCGATACGGCGGCACCCAGAACGAATTGTGTGATTGAATCCATGAACGCGGCGACTTCGGCTGGTTGAATAAAGGTCAGCCGGATATGTGGTAGCGCTGCCGCCTTGGCAATGCACTGACGTAAAAAATCCGCATTGGCGGGGCGGTTTTGAAGACAATCCGCCTGAAAGCAGAGTTTCCTCCAATCCTTCCGCATGCCCTCGCCGTTTCCTCTGCCGGGATAACCTTTCACATCGCTGCAAAACGGATTGCGCAGACCGTCTCTATTTATT
Source organism: Pseudomonadota bacterium (assembly GCA_039818365.1). GTDB lineage: Bacteria > Pseudomonadota > Alphaproteobacteria > Rhizobiales > Stappiaceae > Roseibium. The sequence continues at coordinate 7,542 of JBCBUA010000026.1, read as the reverse complement.
TAGGCGTCTCAGTAAAAATCAAGATTTCAACCTAGCGCGAACACTTTGGACTTAGCAAAAGCATTTCAACGCAACTGTATTTACACTTATTTTATTGTCTGCCCGCTATGTTTTGCCCGTGTGGGGGACGTCCGACAAGAGGACGTCCAGGAATGACAAAATTACAGCTGCCGCATTGGCAGACTTCGGATTCCGCGCGTGCAAATCCAATTGCACTGTGCCCCGCAGGCAAATCGCCCCTGCAAAAAGAACGCAAAGCTGCCAAGGCCTCTACCCTGTCAGCGACACCAGCCTTTTCTGCGCTGCCAACAGCCGTGTTGCTGAAGCGGGTCGCAAGCACGGGATCAGTTCAAACGTTCGGCTTCCCTTTGTGCAAAGCCGTTCGGACGCAGATCCCACGCCCGGAAGTCCCAATTGAAGAAGGCCAAACGGGCTGAGTTCGCAACCTGTGTTCCAGGTATTGCCACAACCTCGAGCGGCCGGATTGCAAAAGCGTGACTCCGCCAAAAGGGCCACACACTCCAACACTCAATCCTCCCGGTGTCCGACAGTTGCAGATCGACTGCGGTGCCGGAACTCACGACGTTACATCAGTCAAAAACCCGTTTACACATGAGGAAGACGACATGAAAGCCACAGCAGTTCTGGCAATCGCGGTCATTGCAAGTTCATTTGCATTCGGCACTCCCGTGAACTTTGCCGCCGCGACAACGGTTGCGTCCGACGGCAAGACCAAAATCAATCTCGCCGGCCGGCAGCGCATGCTGTCACAGCGCATGGCTAAGGCGGCATGCTTTGCACACCTGGAGATCCAACCCGCTGACCATCTCAAGATGCTGGATGACGCGCATACCTTGTTCGTTCAAACCCTGGAGGGCCTGAAAAAGGGAGATGCCGATCAGGGCATGCTGCCTGAAAACAACCCCGAGATCGTCAACGATCTCGCTCAAGTGGCGCAGCTCTGGGCAGGTTTTCAAGCGGTCAATGAAGACATTCTGGCAAAGAAAACAATCTCGGATGATCAGCTTTCGGAGATTTCCGAAATCAATCTTCCGGTCCTGCGTCAGATGCATAAAACGGTTGGAACAATCGAAAAAGTCTATGGCAGCAGCGGTGAGGTTCACCCCGCGCTTGCTCTTGCGCTCAACGTCTCCGGCCGACAGCGCATGCTCTCTCAAAAGGCAAGCAAGGAGTTCTGTCTCGTGGTTGCCGGAGTGGATGTTGAAAACAGCCGCGCTGCCCTGAAGGATACCGTGGAGCTGTTCGAGGCCTCCTTGTCAGGCCTTATAAACGGTGATGCGGCGAAGGCACTGGCTCCAGCTCCCACACCCGAAATCCTGGCACAGTTGCAACTGGTCCAGCAAATGTGGGATCCGCTGCACGCAATCTTCCTGAAAGTCGTCGAGGGGGACGATGCAAGCGAAGACGAAATCAACGTCATTGCCACGAACAACAACGCACTCCTCGTCGAGATGAACAAAGCCGTGTTCATGTACAACGCGCTCTAGTTCTCCTCGAAGTCACAGAAAAGGGAAACTGCAAATGTCGGCACGGCTACTTATTAATACAGTAGTAGGCTTCTTTGCGATCGTTGTGCTCGGATTGTGTACGCTCCAGGTCCGCCAGGATTGGGAGATATTTCGTGTCTCAAACGAGACGAATGCACAGCTCGAACTCGTAAAATCGCTCGTCGCTGTGAACCAGCTGATGACGAACGAGGTCATGGCAACCAATGCGCTGATCGCGCAGCCATTCCCGGCCAGCGAGGACCAGATTGCCGGGCTAACGAAGCTGCGCAACGATCTTACAGCAGCAAAGGGTCTCCTGCTTGAGAGAAAACAAGAGGTGACCGGCGACATTGGCAGCGCATTGGCGACTTTCACCGAAAGTCTCGAAACGATCGATGCGCTGCGCGTTGCCATTGACGCGCAGATCACGACAGCTGCCATGCTGCGCGATCCCAAGGTCGGTGATGCGTTGCACATATTCGCACGCAAAAGTTCCGGGGAAATCGGTTCGATGGTGACGGGGATCACCAAGGAACTGACAAAACAGGATCCCCGTCTTCATGACTATCAGCAAATCGTTGCGCTGAGCGGTCAGATTTATGAGAGCTTTTCCATCGAAAGCAGCCAACTTGCGGGTATCCTGGTATCGCGCAGGGCATTTGGGCAGGCCGATATCGCCAACTCAGCCGGCGAGCATCGTATCTACATGTCAGGTCTCGACGCGTTGGAGGGCCTGTTCTCCGATCCCGATCTGCAAGAAGCGGTCAACGACAGAGTTTCCGCGTTCAGGTCCGGTTACGTCGCTTCTCGCGATGCCATCTTCGCATCCGGAACCCAGGGAGGCGACACGGATAACATCGGCGCAACCGGAGCTGCATAAACACTGACAATCGATGACTGGAATACAACTATCGGGGAATCCAACGAACACCTGGCAGCGATACAGGAAACCTCGTTTTCCGGCCTCACCGCCATCACAGAGCAGATCACTGAAGAAAGCGTCTCGTCCATGACGCTGTCGATGGTGATCGGTGTGGCGGCCCTCATCGGGTGTATGCTCAGTTTCTGGTTCGTACAGCGCCTCGTGACCAAACCTCTCCTGGACATCAGTCAAACGACACGAAGCCTGGCTAACGGTCACCTGGAGGTTTCCATCCCCTATCTGGAAAGCCGGCTGGAAGTCGGGGTCATCGCTCGTGCCCTTCAGGTATTCAAGGAAGCCGCCCTGGAGCGTGAGAAACTCAAACGGGATCGGGAAACTGCAGAAAAGCGCGCAAATAGCGACCGGCGGCGTGCGCGCCTGAATCTGGCAGAAGAACTTGAAAGCAGCATCAAGGGAATTGCGGACACCGTTGCAGAAGCGGCCAAGAAACTTCAGGAATCGGCGGGGGATATGTCCCTTTACGTCGAAAGGGCAAGCACAGAAGCCGGATCCTCCGCCAGTTCGACCGAGAATGCGGCCACTGTCGCGAAATCGGTCGCGTCCATGTCGGAAAACCTCCTAGGCTCGATTTCGAGCATCAGCAGCGAAGTCCGGACTTCGCTCGAGGTTACAAACGAAGCGAAATCTACGGTTTCGCATGCCTCCAAAACGATCGGAAATCTCTCCGAGCGTGCTCAGAAGATCGGGGCCGTGGTTGAGCTTATCAGTGCCATCGCCGACAAAACGAACCTTCTGGCATTGAATGCAACCATCGAGGCCGCGCGGGCCGGCGAAGCCGGAAAAGGATTTGCCGTGGTTGCCTCAGAAGTCAAAAGCCTGGCCAGCCAGACCGGCAAAGCCACCGAAGAAATCACCGGGCAGATCTCAAGCATGCAGGCGATCACTCAGGAATCGGTAACCGCCATAGATCAGATCAGAGACGTGATCGGATTGCTCGACACCACAGCCGCCTCGATTTCGGCCGCCGTGGAAACGCAAAGTGCATCGACGTCCGACATTTCCGGCAACGCCGTTGAAGCCGCTTCGATTTCTCAAATGGTTTCTCAGACAATATCGTCTGTTCAAGGTGCGGTGGAAGACACCGGAACAATTGCGACCCGGGTCCATTCGTTTTCCGTTGAACTTTCCCAGCAAGCCGACGTTCTGGAAAAGGAAATGCAGCGCTTCCTCGGCGAGCTGCGCGATATTCCCGAAGAAGGAAGTGTTCGCGTCGAAACCAACGCTGCGGCGTGAACCGGTGCCACCTGGCGGTTCGAAACTTCAGCCGTCAATGAAGGCGGGCACTTGCCCGCCTTTTCTATCCTCTGCGCGGCGATCCCGGGTCAAACAAGCCTGTTCAGGGCCATCGGCGACCTTCCGCGACTTGAGTGATACGAACGCGAACCGGCACTTTTGCACAGAAGAGTCCCACCTTGTCATATCATGCAACTCGGCGCGTGCCCGGCGCATCCCGGGTGCTCTATCGTGCCCTTCATTGAACCCCGTTTCCCCTTCCCTTGCCGACATAACTCCACGCAAGGCGCGCATACAACTTTTTGGACTTCATCTTTTGACTTGCATCGGCAAACAGTGTCGGGCGAAGGTTACAGACCAAATCATAGAACCCGCGCATCGAACGCGGGTCGACAGCGCGTATGCGTTGTGGGGAGAAACGCGTTGCTATTCTTAATTGCTCTGCTTGCCGCCATTTTCGGTTTCCTGTTCGGTACCGATGTTGGCGTGATTTCCGGCGCTCTGCCGCTCTTGAAAAAAGAGTTCGCCTTCACGGCGCAAAGCGAAGGTTTCATGACCGGGGCGGTGCCGTTTGGCGCCATTTTCGGTGCCGTCCTGGCGCTTGTCACGGTCGACCGGTTCGGAAGACGCCCGGTTCTGATGTTCAGCGCACTGCTGTTCGCCGCGGGGTCACTCGCTGCCGCGCTGGCATTCAGCGTGTGGTCTCTCACCGTTGCACGGCTGGTGATCGGTGCGGCGATCGGTGCTTCGTCGCTGGTGGCACCTATGTATCTGGCAGAAATTGCGCCGGCCCGGATCCGCGGCGCGGTCGTCTCCGCGTTTCAGCTGATGATCACGATCGGCATCCTCTCGGCCTTCGTCGTCGACTGGGCGTTTTCCTTCATCGGTTCGTGGCGTTACATGCTCGGGTTCAGCCTCGTGCCCGCGGTTATCTGCCTTGCCGGCATCCTCAGGGCGCCCGAAAGTCCGCGCTGGCTGGTGCTTGCCGGGAGGGACAAGGAGGCGCGTGACGTCCTTAAGACCGTTCAACCGGAGGCAAGCGCGGAGAGGTTGGACACGATCGTCGAGGAGATCGAAAGCAGCCGGCCCGCAGATCCGGCGGAGGAGAGCTGGAGCCGGTTCAAGGATCCGGCGCTGCGTGGACTGCTCATTTTCTCCGTTCTGGCGTTCTTCCTGCAGCAATTCAGCGGGATTAACGTGATCCTGAACTACGCGCCCCAAATCCTCGACAATGCCGGTTTCAAGGGCCTCGCCAACGAACTCGTGGCGACGATGGGTATTGGCGCGCTCAACATGAGCGTAACCATCCTCGCGATGATCGTGGTCGACCGACTCGGGCGGCGCCCCTTGTTCATCTTCGGATTCCTGGGCGCTTTCCTGAGCATGGCTCTTGTCGCGGTGCTGTTCCAGTTGAACGACAACAACCTGGCCTGGCTCTCGCTGGTCGGCCTGTTCTCGTTCGTCTTCTTCTTTGCCATCAGCCTCGGGCCCCTTCCCTGGCTCTACATGTCGGAGCTGTTTCCCCTTGCGCTCAGGGGAAAGGGCATGGCGGTTGCCTCCATTTCCAACTGGCTTTGCAACTTTCTGGTCATTTTCCTGTTTCCCGTGCTCGCGGCAGCCCTCGGCGAGGCTCTGACTTTCGGGCTCTTTGCCGCCTGCTGCGCGTTCGGCATCTGGTATGCCTGGAGCTTCGCGCCCGAGACACGCGGTCTGGTGCTGGAGGAAATCGATCAGACAATCGCAGGCGTGCCTGAAAGCGGTAAAACCGGTTAGCGGATCACCGAACACCAAAAAAGCCGGTGCGGGCCGTAAACCCGCACCGGCTTTCCTTCAGGCTGCCCTGGAAGAGTGGATGCCAGGCAACCCGAAGGAACCAAGTCTTATTGTGCGGCCACGGCGCTTTCGGCAAGTGTCGGGTAGTCCGTATATCCCTTTTCGTTGCCGCCGTAGAGCGTGTCCGGATCGAGGGCGTTGAGCGGGGCGTCCTTTTCCAGCCTGTCAACCAGGTCCGGATTGGAGATGAAGGGACGACCGAAGGCGACGAGATCAAGCGTATCCGAACCAACCGCGTCGACCGCCAGCGCGCGGTCATAGCCGTTGTTGCCCATGCGCGCTCCGTCAAAGAGCGCGTAGAGCGCCGCAAGATCACCCCCTTCGGGAATGTCACGCGGACCTCCGGTCTGGCCTTCGACAAGATGCAGATAAGCCAGCCCGTAGCCGTTGAGCAACCGGATTGCGTGGGAGAACGTTTCCTGCGGATTGCTGTCCGCAATGTCATTGGCGCTGGAGAACGGGCTGAGCCGAACCCCGACCCTGTCGCCACCCCACACGGACACCACCGCGTCCATGACCTCTTTCAAAAAACGTGTCCGGTTTTCGATCGAACCGCCATAGACGTCCTCACGCCTGTTCGAGCCGTCCCGCAGGAACTGGTCGATGAGGTAGCCGTTCGCCGCATGCACCTCGACACCGTCAAATCCGGCCTTCTTTGCGTTTTCAGCCGCCTGGCGATAGTCATCCACGATGCCGGGGATCTCCTCGGCTGCCAGTGCGCGCGGCATGGGCGTTTCAACGAACTGGGAGCCGTCGAAGGTCTTTGAGTTCGCCGCTATCGCGGACGGCGCGACAGGATCGACACCACCCGGCTGCAGCACCGGGTGCGAGATCCGCCCGACATGCCAGAGCTGAATGACGATCTTGCCGCCCTTGGCGTGAACGGCATCGGTCACCTTCTTCCATCCCTCAATCTGGGCCTCGGAATGAATACCGGGCGTCCAGGCATATCCCTTGCCTTGGGGCGAGATCTGGGAGGCTTCTGTGATGATCAACCCTGCCCCGGCGCGCTGACCGTAATACTCCGCATGGATTTCATAAGGGGCGTCGTCTTCAGCCCTTGCCCGATTGCGCGTCAGCGGCGCCATGACAATGCGGTTCCTGAGTTCGACCGCACCGGCCTTTGCGGGTGTGAACAGCTTGTGATCAGACATTTTCGGTTCCTTTTCAATGTCGGAGGAATGTGTGCCCCTAAATTACGGACCAATCGGTCCATATTTATGTGTCAGGGTCTTGCCTCTGTGCAGCCCTTTTCATTGAGAAGCTTCGTCAGGCGGGAAGAATGACCTTTGCCTGTTTCAGGGTCTCTGCGATCCGATCCGCCGGATATCCGGCCTTGCGCAGCGCCAGGGTTCCGATCGCCAGCGACGACAGGGCGCGCGCGCGGGCGCGGGCGGCGTCGGGATTTTCCGGGTCGAGTACGTCGGCAAAGATTTCCTCGATCTTTTCCAGATGCCTGCGCCCGATCTCGGCCACGCCTTCATCGTGCGGTGCAAGTTCCGTGATGCAATTGATCAGCATGCATCCCTTCACCCCGCCCCGGGGATTGGAAAGCGCCTGCATCATGGCATCCACGGGGTTTCCATCCGCCGTATCGGCCACATTTTTCAAGGTCTGCAGCCCGTTGCGGGAGTAGTGCGACAGCGCACGGCGGAACAACGCCTGTTTGCTGCCAAACGCTGCGTAGAAACTCGACCTGCTCAGGCTCATCGCCTTGGTCAGGTCGTCCAGCGATGTTGCTTCGTAACCCTTTTGCCAGAAGACCAGCAATGCAGCTTCGAGGGCGGATGCCTCGTCGAAATTCCGCGGTCTGCCGGGGCCCGGCATACGGGTTTTCTGGTCGGATGCTTGGCGTGCTGCGTTGGACATGGCCCTAATATGGACTGCTCAGTCCTGAATGCAAGGCACCTGCCGGATATTTTTGGACCGGCCGTTTCAGAATACTGAAAGTCGAACGGAAGCAACCCGGAGGTCACATCCGGCAGGACCCGGAAAACGCATCACCGACATCGTCGAAGACCCTTG
>JBCBUA010000025.1:0-33449 GCA_039818365.1 Pseudomonadota bacterium | reverse complement strand
GGACAGGGCACGCGGAGGACCAACGTCCGCAAGCTCACTCTTCTACCACGCTGACATGGGCTGCGACGACCTTCCATCCGCGAGGTGTCCTCATCCAGGTCTGCATCTGGCGGCCGACCTTTCCGGGGGCCGTGTCGCGATAGAACAGGGTCGAGGCCGTTGCGAAATCGGTTCCATAGGTGGTGATGACGGTTTTTTCCAGCCGCCGTTGAAGGTTGCTGTCGCTTCGCGCCGACCTGAAGGCGGCGATCTCGTCATATCCGTATAGATTCTCGCCGCCGCCATACCGGATTGTCGTGGGGGCATCGAAAAACAGGCGGTCCAGCGTTGCGACATCGTTGCCGACAAGGGCTGTTTCATATTCGGCGAACACCGCTTCGACCTCCGCCTTCACCGATGCAATGTTGATTTCCATCAGTCTCCCCTCCCAGAGGCGGTGAGCCGGTCGCGCAACCTTTCCAGAAACGGAATATCCCTGAACTGGTCCGCCTGAACGGCATCCCAGGCGACACCTTTGGGCTGAGGGAATGTCGTCCCGGTCTTGATCAGTTCGGTTTCCGTCGCGATTGCGTCCAGCGCGCTGTCATGCTGCATCATGACAAGCTCTTCGTTGCCGACGACCTGCGATGAGTGCACCGTCGTGGTGATCGGTGTGCCCGGTTTCAGTTTGTCCAGTTCCCGGAAGATGCCGAGTTCAAGATCGGCAAAACCGCCGCCCTTTCCGGTCCGCGCTCCCGCCCTGCTGACGGCGACACATCCAACAACGACGAAATCAAGCGGTTCCATGTCCTCGAATTCGACCGGATCGCCGTGTTCGACAAAGCCTTGCGAAGTGGCAGCCAATTCGAACTGAATGCCTTTCCTTTCAAGCTTTACAGGATCGAGGCGCACGAAAGGAAACGGTTTGAGGAGTTCGGGCACCGGTGCATAGACGATCTTGCCTTCATAGAGAGCACGCAGCCTGACGGGAATTTGCGGCGGATCGGGATTGCACTTCACAACGCGCGCCGCCTGCCACTGAGGCAACCGCGCAAGGTTGCGCGCGGCAAGGTCCGCGCCCGCAAAATTCGGAATGCAGCTATGGGCCGGACCGATGCTGGTGCCGCTTGTCTCCAGGCCGGACCAGATGAGATGCCTGATCCGGTCCTTGTCCACGTTCCGCCCCGACCAGCGTGCGTCGTCCATGATCTTTCCCCTTAAACCCAGTTTGTTTCGGCTTGCCCGATCTGGTTCAGCTGGCGACCGGGGCCCGGCACACGCCCGCACGTTCAAGTTCGGCAGCAACTCTCAGGGCAAGGTCTTCGCGCCAGGCCGGTGCAATCACCTGGACACCGATCGGCAGCACCGCACCTTCCAGCCAGACAGGGACCGCGACCACGGGGAGCCCGATAAAGGATACGGGCTGCGTAAACAGCCCGATATTCGGGCGCGCCGGCATCGAGACACCGTCCAGCGTGATGGTTTTCGTTCCGGACGGCAGCGCGGAAAAGGGCGTTGCCGGTGCTAGCAGAATGTCGACCTCCTCGAAAATCTTCCGCATGGTTTCGCGGAACCGGCTGCGAAACCTCTGCGCCTGCTGAACCCAGACGGCGGGCACCATCGTTCCCGCCAGAAACCGGTCGCGCGTGTCCGGGTCGTAGTCCCCGGGCCGCGTCGTGATCCTGTCAAAATGCAGGTTCGCGCCCTCCGCGCTGGTGATCACATAGGCCGCAGCGCGTGCGCGCGCTGCTTCGGGAATGTCGATTTCACCCAAGGCCCCGAGCGCTTGCGCAACAGCATCAACGGCGGCAAGCGCTTCCGCTTCGGCCTTTTCCCGGAAGTAGCCTCCGGCGATAGCGATCCGCAATCCGTCCGCGCCCCGGTCAAGACGTTCCCGTGTCGCAAGCACGGGTTCTTCCGCCTGGGCCGGGTCGTTCGGGTCGGGGCCCTGTAGCGCGTCAAAGACGAGCGACAGATCGCCTGCGGACCTGGCCATTGGCCCCAGGTGGTCGAGACTGCCGACAAACGGGTATGTGCCGTGACGCGACAGGCGCCCATAGGTCGGCTTGAGGCCGAAGAGGCCGCAGAAGGACGAGGGCACGCGGATGGACCCGTTGGTGTCGGACCCAAGGCTCACAGGCACCATGCCGGAAGCAACCGCCGCACCGGAGCCTGACGACGAGCCGCCGCTCATGCGGCCCGGGTCATGGGGGTTCAAGCAGTTTCCGTCATGGACATTTTCGCCTGTGAAGTCATAGGCATATTCGCCCATGTTCAGCCCGCCCATCAGAACAGCGCCCTTGCCGCGCAGATTTTGAACGAGCGTTGCGTCCGCCACTGCCGGGGCATTCCCACGATTGATCTTCGACCCGGCCCGCGTGACGACCCCTTCCATGTCGAAGAGGTTCTTCACCGCGAAGGGAACGCCGGCAAGCGGCAGTCTTTTTCCGGCGGCAACGGCATCGTCGACCCTTTGCGCATCCGCCAAGGTGGTTTCCGCTGTGACGTCGGTAAAGGCGTTGACCACCGGATTGCGGTTTTCGATCTGCGCCAGCGACGCCTCGGCGACGTCCTTTGCCGACAGGCGGCCATTGCCGACAGCGTGCGCGATATCGACTGCCGTCAGCGCGGCAAAGTCAGTTCCGCCGTTCATGCCCTGAACACCGGAGCGGCCTCGACCTGTTCATCCAGCGCAGCGGATTGAACAAGTTCCGCCGCCTGTTCGATCGCGGCGATATGCGCCTCGACCACCGGCCGCCAGTCTTCCTCAATGGCAAGTCCAAGGACCTTCTCCATGTGGGCCACATGGGATCTGGCATCGAATTCAGCGCTCATGACATCCTCGTCCTATTCGTTCAGTGCTGCGGCAAATGACGTCAACGGCGCGGTCCAGCCGACGATCCCGCCCTGCGCCCGGATCATGTCGAGGGTCGCCGCCTTGAACTCCGGAAAGTAGCTCTCGGTCGCCTCTTCGATCAGGAGGCACTCAAAGCCCCGGTCGTTGGCCTCGCGCATGGTCGTCTGAACACAGACTTCCGTTGTGACACCGGCAAAAACCAGGCTCCGGATGTTCAATCTTGCAAGGTCCTCGCCGAGCGATGTCGCGTAGAATGCGCCCTTTCCGGGTTTGTCGATGACGATTTCTCCCTCAAGAGGTGCGCATTCGGACACGATCTCGGCACCCGGCTCGCCGCGCACAAGGATGCGGCCCATCGGCCCGTCATCTCCAATGCGCATTGACGGATTGCCACGGTCCCTTTTTGCCGGCGGACAATCGCTGAGGTCGGCGGCGTGGCACTCGCGCGTGTGAAAAACCGGCCATGCCTTCTCCCGGAACAGCTGCAACAGGGTCCGCGTCGGCGCGATTGCGCGCTGCATGTGGGAAACATTATTGCCGAGCGTTTCCCCGAACCCGCCCGGTTCGATAAAGTCGCGCTGCATGTCGATCACGACCAGCGCCGTGCGTCCAGGTTCGAAGGAAAAGGTGAAGGGATCGGCGTCGACCTTGAACATCAGTGATGCCCCGCCATCGCGTGGCCGATCGTTGCCCTGTCCGTCTCCGCCATGGGGGACTGATAGGTGATCCGGCCTTCGGACATGACCGCAACCGTGTCGGCAAGTTCGAGGATTTCGTCCAGGTCCTCGGATACAAGCAGGATCGCGGCCCCCTTGTTGCGCTGGTCCATGATCTGCGCCCTGATTTCGGCCACGGACGCAAAGTCCAGGCCGAAACAGGGATTGGCGACAATCAGGATATCAACGTCACCGGAGAGCTCGCGCGCCAGGATCGCGCGCTGAACATTTCCGCCGGACAGGTTTTCGATCGGTTCTTCCGTCGAAGGGGTCTTGACCCTGTAGGCCGCGATCAGGTCTTTCGCCTGCCGGCGCATGGGCGGCGGCGACAACCAGCCTTTAAAGGGGGAGATCGGCGCCTTGTCGAAGGTGCGAAACGCCATGTTTTCCGCAACGCTCATGCGGGGCACCGCCACGTTTTTCAGGGGTTCTTCGGAAAAGCCGAACACCTTGAACGCGTCCATCTGACCGCGCTCGGGTTCATAGGGCTCCTTACCGATGAAAATCCGGCCGTCCTTCAGCATCCGTTGCCCGGAAAGGACCTCGATCAACTCCGACTGGCCGTTCCCCGAGACGCCGGCAATACCGAGAATTTCACCGGCATGGATCTTCAGGCTGATGGCCTCGATCGCAGGCAGTTCCTCGTCATCATCGGCGAACAAGCCGGCCAGTTCCAGCTTGAGGTCCGCGTGCGCATGCGTTGTCCGCGCCGCGCTCTCCCGGATTTCCGTTTCGCCGATCATCATGCGGCTCATGTCATCGACGGAAAGATCGCCGACCCTGCCGCTTCCGACCACGCGTCCGCGCCTGAGCACGGTCACATCGTCCGCATAGGCGGTGACTTCGCGAAACTTGTGCGTGATCATCAGAATTGTCAGATCCCCGGCCTCGGTCATGGCGCGCAGCAATCCGAGAACCTCGTCGGCCTCGTCCGGCGTCAGCACGGATGTCGGTTCGTCGAGTATCAGGAAACGCTGATCCAGATAGAGCTGTTTCAGGATTTCCAGTTTCTGTTTTTCACCGGCGGAAAGCCCGGAGACCGGAACATCGAGCGGCACCTTGAAGGGAGTCGTTTCCAGAAAGGCGCTCAACGCCGCGCGTTCCGCTTTCCAGTCGATCACGCGCGGTGCGTCGGCGCGCGCGATGACGAGGTTTTCAGCGGCGGTCAGAGACGGCACCAGCGTAAAGTGCTGATAGACCATGCCAATGCCGAGCGCGTGGGCCGCGCGCGGGTTGGGCACGTCGGCCTCCTCGTCGTTTACCAGCATGGCACCGCTTGTCGGCTGATAGAATCCCATCATGCACTTGACGAGCGTCGACTTGCCCGCGCCGTTTTCGCCAAGCAATGCATGAAAGGACCCGGGCGTCACCCGGATCGACACGTCATCGAGTGCGACGAGATTTCCAAAGGCCTTGGTCATCCCGACGGTTTCAACACCGATCGCGCGGGTTGCCGATCCAGTTTCCAGCGCAACACTCATATGCGCACCGCTCCCCGTGCGGCCCGCAAACCGGCAAGCAGAGCCGCACTGTCGGCAACGGCACCAAAAACGCCTCCCTGCATGGTCACCATTTTCAGGGCGGCGTCATGATTTCCCTTGTCGGTCGCACCACAGCAATCGGACAAAACGAGGCATTCGAAGCCGCGATCATTGGCTTCGCGCATGGTCGTGTGCACGCAGACGTCGGTCGTGATGCCGGTCAGGACAAGGTTGTCGATGCCTCTGGTCCGCAGCAGCAATTCCAAATCCGTTGCGCAAAACGATCCCTTGCCAGGCTTGTCGATGACCGGCTCTCCCGGCAGAGGGGCGAGTTCGGGAATGATCTCCCAACCGGGCTCGCCCCGGACGAGGATCTTTCCGCACGGGCCCGGGTCGCCGATCCCGGCACCTATTCGCTGCGACCGCCAACGCTTGTTCGCCGGCAGATCGGCAAGATCGGGCCGATGCCCCTCCCGTGTGTGAATGATGTGATACCCGGCCGCGCGCATGGCGGCGAGCACGGTTCTGATCGGTTCAATCGGCGCACGCGTCAGGCTGATGTCGTATCCCATGCTGTCGACATAGCCGCCCTTGCCGCAAAAGTCGGTCTGCATGTCGATGATGACCAGTGCCGTGTTCTCCGGTCTCATGTCGCCGTTATAGGGCCAGGGATAGGGATCGGCAGCAACGGGCCCTTCGCGTTCGGCGGGACGTGTTTCAGCCAGGCTCATGATGATCACTCCGCTGCATCGCTCAGGGCCTTGTCGCCGAAGCGGCGGACAGGTGCGTCGAAACCGCAGGAGGTGCCGTCCGTGTGAATGACCTCGTCTTCCCACGGCAGACGGTATTTTCCGGCCGCAAGATCGGTCATGTAGGTGTAGGGGCAATCCTGCGCCCCGCCCTTGACGGCGACGTAGCCGCGATGGCCGAACTGGTAGATGTTGTTCTCCACGCCCCAGTTTATACGGGCCTCGCGCACCAGGTCCGGGCGCACTTCCGCAGTGATGATCTCGTTGGCCCGTCCGCTGGTGCCGTGCGCCAGTATGGTGCCGTCGAAATTGACGATCATGCCTTCGCCCATGCTGTCGAACGTTCCATCCGTGCCGCACATGCAGACATTCGCGGTGACCATCAGGTTGCAGAACGCGTTGGATTGATTGGTGAATTTCCAGCTATCCCGGATCGGAGCCGTGTAACCGGCCGTCCGGATCATGATTTCAGCGCCCTTGTAAGCACACTCACGGGCCATTTCCGGGAACATTCCGTCGTGGCAGATGATCAGCGCCATCCTGCTGCCGTTCGGTCCGTCGATCACCGGAATGCCCTGATCGCCCGGCTCCCACGGTTCAACCGGCACCCAGGGATGCATCTTGCGGTAATAGAGCTTCAGTTCGCCCGTGTTGTCGATGATCAGGCCGGAATTGTAGGGCATGCCGCCGGGATTGAGTTCCATGATGGAGAAGCAGCCCCAGATGTCGTTGTCGGCACAGGCTTTCTTGAACGCGGCCACTTCCGGTCCGTCGAGCGTGCACATGATGTTCGGATTGATGTCCATCGACAGGCCGTGAAGCGCATATTCGGGGAAAACGACCATGTCCATTGTCGGCATGTTGCGGCGTGCCTTCGCCACCATGTCCACGATAACCTTCGTCTGGCTGGCCAAATCGATTTCGGTGACGACCGTCGGCAGTTGCAGTTGCACCATGCCCAGAACCACTCCGTTCGGGGCTTTGTTCAGTCCTCCAAGTCCGCTCATTGCGTGGCTCCTTATTTGGTGATCGAGAGTTCGCCGGGAGCCCCTTTCAAGGAGCGGCGCGGCGACGTGCTCGCGATCATGATCAAAAGGGTCAGGATGTAGGGCGCGGCATTGAAGAAGTGATAGCCGCGCGAAATACCGATGGATTGAAGCGCTGGTCCGAGCGCTCCGGCTGCGCCGAACAAAAGCGCGGCCCAGAAGCAGTAGAGCGGGTTCCAGCGCGCGAAGATCACGAGCGCGACCGCCATCAGCCCCTGCCCGGAAGACAGACCTTCCGTCCAGCTTCCCGGATAGTAGAGAGACAAGAAGGACCCGCCGATGCCGGCGAAAAACCCGCCGGCCATCGTCGACAGCAGCCGGACCCGGTCGACATTGATCCCCAGGGCAAGGGCCGCCGGCGCACTGTCACCCGTTGTCCGGATGATCAGGCCGTAACGCGTGTTCCTGAGCGCCCACCACAGGAAGATCGCCAGACCGATCCCGAGCAGAAACAGGGGATTGATTTCAAGCGCTTGCCGGATGCCGGGATGATCACTCCACGTGCCGAAGGACATGGCCGGCAATCGCGGCGCGGACGGCTGGATATAAGCCTTGCCGAAGAAGAAGGCGAGACCGGTGCCGAACAGCATCAACGCGATGCCAATCGCAATGTCGTTGACTTTCGGGAGCTTGCACAGGTAGCCGTGAAGGGCGCCAAAGCACGACCCGCAGATACCGGCGACAAGCACACCGAGCCAGGGCGAGCCGGTGTGATAGGAGATCGCATATCCGGACATGGCACCAAAGACCAGCGTGCCTTCGAGGCCCAGATTGATGCGACCGGATTTTTCGGTGAGCATTTCGCCAAGGCTCACGAACAGGAACGGTGTTGATACCCGGATCGCGCCGGCGAACATGGCCAGCAGCACCGTCATGAGGCCCGCGTCGTCGCTCATTGCGCAGCTCCCTTCGACCTGAATATGGACAGCCGTCCGTAGAAGGTTTCCGACACGAGGATGACCAGGAACAGAAGTCCCTGCAGCACCAGAACCGTCGCGTCCGGAAGATCCATGCGCCGCTGGACCAGGCCACCGGAGGCGGCAATGCCGCCCAGGAAAATGGCAACGGGCACGATCACGAGCGGATTGTGGCGGGCGAGGAACGACACAAGAATGCCGGTAAAGCCATAGCCTGCGATCAGCGATGCGTTGGCCTTGCCATGGATAGCGGCGACCTCGAAGAACCCGGCAAGACCGGCACAGGCACCGGCAATCGCGCAGGAGATCACCATCAGGCGACCGACAGGAAGCCCCTGCGCCTGCGCGGCCCTGAGATTTCCGCCCGCGATCTGGGCCGCGAAGCCAAACGTTGTGCGGTTCATGAGCAGGTAGAGCACACCGCACAGCAAAACCCCGACCAGGAGCCCCCAATGCACGTCCGTGCCCGGAATGACGCCGATCATGTTTTCCGAACCGATCGGTTTCGTGGACGGCTTGTTCGGGTCCGACGGGTCTCTGAGTGCGCCTTCGACAAAGAAATTCAGGATCGAGACGGCGATGTAGAACATCAGGAGAGAGGCAATGGTCTCATTGACCCCCCGATAGTGCCGCAGGGCACCGACGCAGCCAATCCAGATCGCGCCGGCCGCCATGCCCGCAAGCGCCATGATGGCGAGCATCAGGAAACCGGGCATCCAGCCGATCATGGGGATTGCGATCGCCGCAGAGGCAAATCCACCCAGCACGAGCGCGCCCTCGCCGCCGATAATGACCAGGCCGAGGCGTGCCGGGATGGCAACGCACAGCGCCGTGAAAATCAGCGGTGCGGCGCGGACAAGCGTGTTCTGCCAGGAAAAGCTGGTGCCGAAACCTCCGCGCCAGACCAGCGAAAAGAATTCCACCGGCGACTTGCCGAGTGCGAACAGAAATACGGAAAACAGCGCTCCCGAAAAGACCAGCGCCAGAAGTGGAACGACCACGTATTCGGACGAGCGTCTGAACCGGTCCAATAGATCGTTTGCCACGCCGGACTGAACATCAATGCCGGGCGTTTCCGTGGTATCTGCCATTCCGCTTCCCTGAGAATTGGTTTGCCGCCTGGTCAAGTGACGGCGGCCACACCGAAGTGTTCGCGCCACCAACGGCTCGTGTGGTGACGCGAGCCGCCGGCGGGGAGGTCAAAGGATCCTCAGGTGATCGAACCGACAACGCCTTCGATCAGGAAGTCGGTCTGATCCAGGGATGGTTCGTAGTTGTCGAAGCTTGCCCCGGCGGCCAGCAACGGCGATCCGTCCTGCTTGTTGATGGGACCGACAAAGATAGGCTTGCCCGCCTTGACGTCCGCACGCGCCGCGTCGGCGGCGGCGATCGCCGCTTCCGTCGCGCCAGCGCCATAGGGTGTGGAGCGGACAAAGTCGACATCAAACCCGCCACCGGTGAAGTTCGGCAGGGGCTGGCCCTCCGCGAGATTCACGGCGAACATCTTGTAGATGGTTTCCCACTTGTACTCTGCACCGGTGATGAACCCCTTGGGTGCCAGCGGTGCCTGCGAGGCATTGTGGCCACAGCATTTGATCCCGCGTGACTCCGCCGTTTCGATCACCACTTTCGGGCCGTCGACGTGACAGGTCAGGACATCGCATCCGGCATCGACGAGCGCATTCGCAGCTTCGGCTTCGCGTACCGGCATCGACCATTCGCCGGTGAAGATCACCTGGACAGTGGCTTCCGGGTTCACCTTGCGCGCGCCAAGGAGGAAGGAATTGATGTTGCGCAGAACGGTGCCGATGGGCTTGGCGGCGACAAAGCCGAGCTTGTTACTGGTGGTCGAAAGACCGGCAGCCACGCCGTTCACATAATGCGCCTGGTCGAGATAGCCGAAATAGCTACCCGCGTTTTTCGGATCGGCATCGGTCCATAGCGGTGCGGCATGCCGGAATTCGACGTCGGTGTATTTGCCTGCCAGATCCAGAACGAACGGTTTGTAGTAACCGAAGGACGTGGCGAATATCAGCTTGGCGCCGTCGAGGTTGATCATGGATTCCATCGACTTCTCGACCGCGACCGTCTCCGGCACGTTTTCTTCCTCAACCACGGTCACGCCCGGAACGTCCTTGAGCGCCGCCGCGGCAACGGCATGCGCCTGATTCCAGCCGAAATCGTCCCGTGGCCCGACATAGACAATACCGACGGTCAGGTCCGATGCATGCGCCAGGCTTGACAGGCCGCCTGCAGAGAGAGCGGCAAGTCCGGCGGCCGACGACTTCAGCATGGTGCGGCGTGTAAGTTCAAACTTTGACATTACGTCCTCCGTTTTATGACGAAGCCATGCGTCATCGCTCGCTCCGTTTTTCTTCAATCTGATTTTGCAATCCCTGTGCCATTTCCCCGCAAGACGACCCGCAAAACACGATTTCAATTAATTCATTGATTTTATTAGTTCTTTTATACTTTTCTGGCTCAGCTGAAGACACATTTCTCCCACACGTCGAGTCCTGCAACCGACGCTTTCGCTTAAAAATTAGTCACTTAATATTTTCGGCTAATTTTTCATCATTCAACTGTTCAAATCTCGGGCGGTCCTGACCGGTTCGTAGCTCGCGTCCAACCTTGTTTTCAGATAGTCAGCGCCGGAAATCGCCGGGTATTTCGCCGGTTCACCCGGGCTCAGGCAGCCTGGCAGACAGACGACTTCCGCCTCCGGATTGGGGTCGAGAAAGAACGCGATGGAGTACCGTTCCCGGCCACTGGTATTGACGACACGATGCGGCGTGGAAACATAAACATCGTTGGTCCAGCGCATCAGGCAATCGCCGATGTTGCAGACAAAAGCGCCGTCGATTGTCGGGGCCTTCAGCCAGACGCCGTCGCGCCGCTGCACCTCAAGGCCGCCGACCCCGTCGGGCAACAAAATGGTGATGTTGCCGTAGTCGGTATGCGTGCCCGCGCCGATCTGACCTTCTTCCGCATTTGATGGCTGCGGCGGATAGTGCAGCAGGCGAAGTGTTGCCATGGGCGCATCGAGCTTGTCTTCGAAGAAATCGCGATCAACACCGAGATCAACGGAAATGGCCTGATGCAGCCTCCTCCCCAGGGACCAGACCTCGTTGAAATAATGCAGCATGGTCTCCTTCCAGCCAGGAAGGTCGGGCCATTGGTTCACCGCCCGGAACGGTTCCCCGGCCACGATCCGGGGATCATCCGGCGCAAGATCCAGCCCGATGTTGAAGGCCTCCTTCAAATCGGAGGGTTTTGCGGGATCCAGGTTTTCCCCCTCCATCGGCACGTATCCGCGATTGGTTTTGAAGAAATCCTTGGTAAGCGCCATCTTGGCTTCGAGCGGCTGGCCGAACAGCTCATGCGCGGCCGTGAAGGTCTTTTCAATCAAAGCGGCGTCGACTCCGTGGTTCCTGACATAGAAGAACCCGATTTCACGCGCTGCGCGCCCAAGGTCTGCAGCAACGGCGGCCACACCTTCCTGTGTCCCTGCCGTCAGGGGGGCCAGATCGATTACGGGAAGACCCTGGTCTGTCATCTTGTCACCTGACTTTCGCTGGTTGTTATTCCGCCGCCGCCACCGGCTGCGCAGTGTTCACCCCTTCCATATAGGTGCGCCAGCTGCCGAGATGTGAGATGTTTTGCGCCCCTTCCACGCCGATGGCTTCGCAGACAAAGCCGGTGACCTTGCAGCCGTCGAAAAGCTCAACCGTTCCAAGTCCGAGCGGCGCAGGAATACCGGCAAGAAACCCGCCGACCTCCGCCTTTGGCAGCGTCCAGATTTCCAGCTCGATCCCCTGACCGGAGCCCGGTGCTCCACGCACAAGCCCCGGCCGTTTCGGGGGACCGCCCGCCAGGGCATAAAGCGAATAGGCATCGCTTGTTCTGGAGCTTTGCAAAAAGCGTCCACCGCGGCCGGTCAACTCGCTGTTCAGCGCCATTCCGGACATGTGCGCGCCACAAACGGCAATGGCGATTTCATCCGGCATTGCCGAAGTCGGCAGTTCCGCCGGCTCCGGCGCGGTCCAGCCGGTCGCGCCGAGGGTATGTGGCGCCAGCTTCTCCAGCGCGATACCGAGAGAGGCGATCAACCCATCCTGCCCCGCCGACGCCAGCAGCGTGACACTGCCGGGCCGGCCATCCGAGCGCGCGGAGACCGGCAGCGCAAGACCGCACATATCCAGGAGATTGACAAAGTTTGTATAGGTACCGTTGCGCGAATTCGGGCCGACAGGGTCGTTTTCCAGGTCGGCGACGCTATAGAAGGTCGGTATTGTCGGCACACACAGGAGATCGAGTGCCGCCAGAACCGGTTCCGTCATGCGCGCCAGTTCCTTCAGCCGGTAGATGCCCCGGAACGCATCGGTCGCACTGAGATCGAGGGCCGCCCCGACGATCTTGCGGGTTACGGGATGAACAGCTTCCGGATCGTCGCGCATCAGGTCCTCGATCACCGCGTGCCGCTCGGCCACCCAGGCCCCCTCATAGAGC
Source organism: Pseudomonadota bacterium (assembly GCA_039818365.1). Classification (GTDB taxonomy): domain Bacteria; phylum Pseudomonadota; class Alphaproteobacteria; order Rhizobiales; family Stappiaceae; genus Roseibium. The sequence goes on along the minus strand of JBCBUA010000025.1, from coordinate 21,195 downwards.
ATGTGCGCAACATCGTAGAAGGGCGTGAAATCGACCTCGACGATATCGGCACCCATTTCCTTCAGCAGAGCCACCGTGTCCCGGAAGGCGTTTTCCTGGATGTCGTCGCCAAAAAACTCGATTGTCGCCGCATCGGGTATGCCAATCCGCAGGCGAGATGGTGATGCCGACAGGTCCGCGACCGCAACCCGTCTTGAATACGCATCCTGCCGGTCGTAACCGGCGGCGGCCTGGAATACCGAATAGGCGTCTTCCACCGTCAGAGCGAAGATCGAAATCGTATCGAGCGTGCGGCATGCTGGAACGACACCGGTCGCGGACAAGGACCCGAGCGTCGGTTTCAGGCCGACGATGTTGTTGAGGGCGGCGGGCACACGCCCTGATCCAGCCGTGTCGGTCCCGAGGGAAAAACTGACGATGCCATGTCCGACCGCAACCGCAGACCCGGCGGACGAGCCGCCCGGCACGATCGATGGATCAACCGAATTCTTGGGCGGCGGAAAGGGCGACCGCACACCGACCAGGCCGGTTGCAAACTGGTCAAGATTTGTCTTGCCAATCAGAAGCGCGCCGGCGTCCCGGAGCTTCTTGACGACAAACGCGTCCTCGCCCGCCTCATAGGTATAGGCCGGGCATGCGGCCGTCGTCGGCTTGCCCGCGGCATCGATGTTGTCCTTGATGACGAACGGAACACCCCAAAGCGGCTTTTGCGCGTCGTAAACACCCAGGTCGGCGGCGTCCTGCAACACGTCCTGTTTGTCGCACAGATGGATAAAAATCCCCGGATCGTGCACGTCCGCAATCCGGCGGTAGACTTCTTCAATGACCTTCGCCGGGCTGACGCCGTCTTCATAAGCGGTCTTCAGCGAGGCAAGCGTAAAAGGAAGGTCGAACATCTTAATCCTCAAAGTCTGTCACTTTTCATTCGGCCGCTGAGCTGGCCGGTTCCTGCAGGGCCGGCGGAACCGGCGCGGCGGCCAGCAGCTCCTGCGTGTAAGGGTGGGACGGGGTTTGCATGACCTCGATCGCCGGCCCTTCCTCGACGATTTCACCGTCCCGCATCACGATGACATAATCGCACAGAAGCCGGACCACATGTAGATCGTGGCTGACAAAGAGATAGCTGATCCCGAGCTTGGCGCGCAGATCGACCAGCAGGTTCAGAACGATCGCCTGAATGGAAACATCGAGTGCTGCAGTCGGCTCGTCCAGAATGAGGAATTCTGGATCGAGCGCAATCGCGCGCGCAATGCCGACGCGGGCCTTTTGCCCTCCCGAAAGCTGGTGCGGAAACCTGTCGAGCAAGGCTCTCGGCAGCCCGACAAGATCGGCCAGTTCGCCGACCCGCTCCTTGCGGCCGCGCCGTGACAGTCCGCCAAGACGCGCCAGTGGTTCTTCGATTGAATGCCGCGCCGTGTGCCTCGGGTTGAAGCTGTCGGTCGCGTCCTGGAACACCATCTGGATCTTTGCTCTGCGCGGGTCCCGGGCAAAGTTTTTCGCCGGTGTTTGTGCGAGGTCTTCGCCGTCAAAAAGGATCTCGCCAGATGTCGGATCGGCGAGACGCACGACGATGGATGACGTTGTTGACTTGCCGCAGCCCGATTCTCCGACCAGTCCGACGCTCTGTCCTTTCCTGACGGAAAAGGAAATCCCCTTCACCGCGTGCACCGGTCCCGACTTGCCGTGAAAGGTTTTCACCAGATCCCTGACTTCCAGCAGCGGCGTATCGGACACGGCAAGAACGGGCTCCGGCGTTCGTTGTTCAGCCGGCAGGAGCGAGCGGATGCTGGCACCGGCGCGCGGCGTCGCGTCCACGAGCTTGCGGGTATAGGCATGCCGCGGAGCGGTGAACAGGCGCTCCGCGCTGCCTTCCTCCACCACCTCGCCATCCTTCATCACCACGATGCGGTCGCAGTATTGCGCGGCAAGGCCAAGATCATGCGTGATCACCATGGCACTCATACCGCGCTCTGCGATCAATTCCGCGATGAGATCCATCACGGCCTTTTGCGTGGTGATATCGAGACCGGTCGTCGGTTCGTCGGCGATCAGCAGTTTCGGGTCGCAGGCAAGCGCCAGGGCGATGACGACGCGCTGGCACATTCCGCCGGACAGTTCAAACGGGTAGGCATCGTAGCGGGCCTGCGCGTCCCGGATCTTGACCGCTTCCAGTGCCTTGATCGCTTCCGCTTTCGCGTTGGATCTTGTTGCCCTGGAGTGACGGCGCAGAACATCCTCGATCTGATGCCCGACCTTGCGGATCGGGTTGAGCGCGGCCCTGGGGTTCTGGAAGATCATCGAGATCTCGCGCCCGCGCAGATCCCGCATGGCGCTCTCCCGCACGGTCTTCAGGTCGATCCCGCCATAACTGAGCGCGCCTCCGGTGATGCTGCCGTTCTTGTCCAGCAGGCGCATCAGGGCATAGGAGGTCACGGATTTGCCGGAGCCGGACTCACCGACGATACCGAGGATCTCTCCCTTGTTGACGTCGAGAGAAACGCCCCTGACGGCATCGACACTGCCGCGCCGCGTCTGGAAGGCGACTTTCAGATCCTGGATGGAAAGCAGGCTCATGAGCGTTGCCGGGGGTCGACAATGTCGCGCAGCCCGTCTCCCAGAAGATTGAACGTGAACACGGCGAACATGAGCGCCAGCCCCGGGAATATGGCCAGCCACCATTCTCCGGAGACGATGAAGTTCGCGCCTTCCGCTACCATGATCCCCCATTCCGCCGTCGGCGGCCGCACCCCGAGGCCGATAAAGCTCAGACCGGCGGCGTTCAGGATCGCCCAACCGAGGTTGAGCGACACCTGCACCATCATGGGCGGCAAGGCATTGGGGAAAATGTGCAGGGCAAGAACGCGAATGTCCGAATTGCCGGCCAGCTTGGCCGCTTGCGCGAAGCCCGCATCGCGCCGGATATTGACCTCGGCCCTGACGAGGCGCGCATAAAACGGAATGTTGATGACCGCTGTGGCGTAGACGATGTTTTCCACGGTGTTTCCGAGAGCGGCCACGATGCCCATGGCGAGCACGAACAGGGGAAAGGCCATGATGGTGTCGAACAGGCGGTTCAGGACCGCATCAAGCCAGCCGCCCCAGTATCCCGCGATGCTGCCAAGCACCGATCCGATCACGAAGGACAGCGCCACCGCGGCGACGGAGATTGCAAGATCGAGCCGCGTTGCGATGACAACCCGGCTGAGAACATCGCGGCCAAGATTGTCGGTGCCGAACCAGTGATCGAACGACGGTGGCTGAAGCGCGCGCGCGGCGTTGGATTCCAACGGATCGTACGGAACCAGGGCCGGGCCGAGAAGTGCGGTTAGCAGCAATACCGCGAACATCGCAAACGCCAGAAGCGTGACGGGGTTGGAGCGCAGCACGTAGACGATGTGCGCGATCGTGCTGTCGGTCCCCTTCGCGACCCCGGATGCGCTTGCCATATCACTCATTTGGTTTCAAATCCGATGCGCGGGTCGATGAGCGTATAGGTGAGATCAATCACCAGATTGAGGGCAACAAACAAAAGCGCCATTGCCAACACGAAGCCCTGGACGGCGGCATAGTCGGAAACGACCAGCGCCTCGACCGCATAGGAGCCGATGCCCGGCCAGGCAAAGACCTTCTCAACCAGGACATTTGCGCCAAGCGTGAAGGAAAACACCATGCCGAGCGTGGTGATGACCGGCAGCAATGCGTTCCGGAAGGCATAGGTGAACAGCACCTTGTCTTCCGTCAGACCGGCGGCACGCGCCGTGCGGATATAGTCCGACGACAAGGCGCTGAGCATGGCGGCGCGCGTCATCCGCGCGAGCGGAGCAAGGGTGAATAGGGCCAATGTAACGGCCGGCAGAACAAGCTGCTTGAGGGCTCCGAGCCAGGTTTCCCAATCGCCTGCAATGGCTGCGTCGATCAGATAAAAACCCGTCACGTGATCCGGCTCGATAAAAATGAAATCGAGGCGCCCGAGCGGCGATGGCGCGATCCCGAGCAGATAGTAGAAGACGTAAATCAGCACGACACCGGTAAAGAATGTCGGCAGCGAGACGCCGGCCGTGACAAGCACGCGGCAAAGATGATCCACGGCAGACCCCGGGCGTGTGGCTGCAAGCACGCCGAGGGGAATGGCGATACAGCACGACAAGAACAGCGCCGTCAGCGTGAGTTCGAGCGAGGCCGGAAGCCGGTTCGCCAAGTCCTCAAGCACCGGTTGGCCGGTGGAGAGCGAGTTTCCGAGGTCGCCGGTGGCGACATCGCCCGCATAGATGATGAACTGCTCGTAGAGAGGCTTGTCCAGCCCAAGCGCTGTCCTGATTTCCGCAATCGATTCCTCGTCCGCAGCCGCACCGGCGAAATAGACGGCCGGATCGCCCGGGAGGGCGCGGGTCAGCAGGAAGCTGACCACGACAACCCCCAGGATCACGGGAATGGCGTGTGTGATCCTGACCCCGATTGTGGACAAGCGCCCGGCCATCACGCTCAGACCTTCTTCAGTCCGCGAACGTCGAGCTGACGGTGGAACCAGTACTCATAGCCGTCCAGGCTGCGCGTTCCCACATTCAGCGCCGGTTGCCAAAGGGCAATGCGGGGCACCTCGTCCCAGGCAATCTCGATCATCCGCTTGATCTTGGGCGCATAGTCCGGATCATCGACATTCATGTGCAGCGTCTCGGACGTGAGCGTTTCGATCTCTTCATTCCGGTAGTTGGACGAGTTGAAGAGATGGCCCTCGAGATAAGCCCAGAAGAAGTAGTAGCAGGGGTAGTTCAGCCATCCGCCGAAGGTCTCAAGGTGCAGCGGCAACCGCTTTTCGACCAGGGATGCCGTCCGCCAGTTGGCACCCGGGATCTTTTCGATGGTCGCCGTGATCCCGATCTTGGCGAGATTTTCCTGGATCAGCAGCGCCGCAGGCTCCATCCAGTCCGTCTGGCTGAGCGAGATCGACAACGGCACTTCGAAGCCCGAGCCGTATCCGGCCTCCTCGAGCAGGGCCTTTGCCTTGTCCAGGTCGGTCGAATACGGGAATTTCTGCGGCCAGGCGATATCGGCAGGAGCGCCGGCGGCACCGCCCCACATGGGTGCGCCCCTTCCGTAGGCGGCGGTCTGGAACACTTCCTCGTAAGGGACGGACCAGGCAATCGCCTGACGCACCTTCTTGTCCTTGAACGGTTCGAAGGACAGGTTCGGGCAAAGGCAATAGATCGCGTTTTCGATCGGTGTCGTCGCGATGGTGATGTCGCCTTCACCGGACAGTTCCTTAGCGTCCTTGTTCGGCATGTTGAACGACATGTTGACATCGCCGCGCTCAAGCAGCGCGCGCCGCGTTGCCGGGCTGGGCACTTCGCGCAGGACGACGCGCTTGACGGAGGGGACCGGACCGGAAGTCCAGTTGTCGTTGCGCTCGTAGACAAGCTGTTCGCCCGGTTTCCACGATGCCACCTTGAACGCACCCGACCCGGCGGGGTTCTTGTGCAGGTATTCCATCGCCCAGGGATCGTCCTCCGTCGCCTGCTCGCGCGCGACCTTGGCGTTGATGATCATGGGAACCGGAACAGCGAGGTCCGGGAGCGTCAGCTTCGACTTACGCAGCAGATTGATCTTGAAGGTCGTGTCATCGACGACTTCGAACTGTTCCGGCTTTTCGAGCGAGCCTGCCTTCATCTGCACGGTCGGGAACCCGCCGACGCTGACAGCGCGGTCGAAAGACCATTTCACGTCATCCGCCGTAATCGGCGATCCGTCCTGGAATTTCCCGTCCGGGCGCAGCTTGAACACGATCGCCATGCCATCATCGGTGAACTCCCAGCTTTCCGCGACTTCCGGTTCGATCACCGAGTAGTCGTAGGACAGACTGCCGTCTTCGAGCGTCTTGGTGCCGAAGCTGACCAGACGGTCATAGACATTCACCGCCACCTGATAGCTTGGCCTGTTCGTGCCGGTGCGATGGATATCCAGACTGTTGATCGTCTGACCGGTCACGGCCACCACCACGTCATTTCCGGCAGCCGATGCCGGCAGCACTTTCAGAAACGGTAAAACCGACGCACCGAACGCTGTTGCGCCGGCACCTTTCAGGAACCCGCGGCGTGAAGTTTCATTGGTCATAGCAATCCCCTCTTGGAAGGAAGGCGCGATACGCCCTTCCCGCTTTCCAACACGATGCGCGGAACAGGTGCGTACTTCTATTGCTATTTTTGCATCCTCGTGCTTCAAAATTTGCAGCACAACACTCAAGGCCCTGAAAATGAAACACCTTCAGACCCTCAAACTGATTGACGCCGTCAACAAGGCCGGCTCGATCCGGAAGGCTGCCGAAGACATGCACATCACGTCATCGGCGCTCAACCGGCGCATCCTCGGGTTCGAAGAAGAATTCGGCGCGCCGATTTTCGAACGTCTGCATGGCGGCGTCCGGCTCAACCCGGCCGGCGAACTCCTGATCGAGCATATCCGTGGACAGATGGCCGATCTTGAGCGCGTGCGCAGCCAGGTCGCCGACCTGTCCGGTCTGCGCCGCGGCCATGTCAGCATCGCCTGCTCCCAGGCCCTTCAGCCCTATTTCATGCCGGCTCAGATCGCGGCATACCGGGCGGAACACCCGGGTGTTTCCTTTTCCGTTCAGGTGCGCGACCGGGAAGCGGCCGAAGAAGGCCTCAGGGCATTTCAAAGTGACCTCGCCCTTGTTTTCGAGCCCGTCCACCTTGGTGACTTCGATGTGCTTCTCTCGGTGGAACAGCCTGTCTTCGCCGTCATGGCGAAAGACCACCCGCTGATCAAAAAACGTGACCTGCGGCTTCGGGACTGTCTTGGTTTCCCGCATGTCGTCCCGCCGAAGCGGATCGGCATCCGTTTCCTTCTGGACCTCGCCGTGAGCCGAATGTCCCAGAAACTGGAGCCGATTGCCGAAGCTGATTCCTTCGAGTTCATGCGTCACTATGTTCAGCAGGAACAGGCCGTCGGCTTTCAGTTTCCGATCGGCCTGAACCTTGCGGGTGATGACCGTCTTGAGTTCCGCCCGCTTCCCAAGAGCGACGTCACATACGGAAACCTCACCTTGATGCAGATGAAGGGGCGAACGCTTTCCGTCGCCTCGGCCAGATTCGCCAACCAGCTCGCCGCCACACTGAACGACCTCGCCGGTGCTCCGGATCCTCTGCCCAGGCAACAGGATTTGAAGCGGAGCTGAGAGTTCGCGCCTTTATGGGTCCATCACCTAGCCCTCCAAAATCCGCTTGAGGGAAACCACGGCTGCAGAAGTCCGGTTTTCCACTCCGAGCTTGCCGAATATCCGGTCAAGATGCTTGTTCACCGTCCGCGGACTCATCTCCAGGATCGCTGCAATTTCCTTGTTCGACTTGCCGTTCGCAATCCAGCTCAGCACCTCCGCTTCGCGCTCCGTCAGATCGAATGATTTGCGCAGGATGTCGGAAGGACTGCCACCAACCACCTCGGTGACGCGCAGGAGATGTTCGCTTGAACTGATCTGCCCCGCGTAGCTGAACCTGAGCGAAAGACCCGACATCTCCGCGACAACGTCGCTGTTGACGAGAACGCTCTTGCTGGTTTCAAGCAAATAGCCGCGCAGCCAGTCCGTCGCTTCGGCGGGAAGCTGGCCGAACGTTTCGCCGGCGCCCCGGTCCGCGCCGTCCAGCAGTGCCAGTGCCTGCGGTGTCGCCCAGCAAATCCGGCCGGCGAGATCCACGGAAATCAGAAACCGTCCCGATGCGTCCAGAGCCACATGGGCGCTGTGGCTGTTGCGGGCGTTCGAAATATGGACACGCAGCCTTGCGATGAGCTCTTCGGGGTCGACCGGTTTGGTGACATAGTCGACGCCACCGGACTCCAGACCCCTGACAATGTGTTCCGTCTGGCTCAGACCGGTCATGAAAAGAACCGGTACGTCCCGGAGCGCATCGAGCTGTTTGATCTGCTTGCTCGTCTCGAAACCGTCAAGTTCGGGCATGATCGCATCCATCAGGATGGCGCTCGGGGTGATCCTCGCGGCGATATCCAGCGCCTTGCGGCCGTCCTGGGCGACCAGAACCGTATAGCCGGCTTCTTCCAGGGCATCGGTCAGCATGCCAAGGGACGCCGGAGCGTCATCGACCACGAGAACGGTTTCGCTGGGACTAGGAGCATTCATGATCATGTCCAAGTCCTTCCAGTACCTTGTCATATTTGGTGAGATCGAATTCGCGGATGAGGCGGCGCATATGGACGACAAATTCCGCTGCATTGGGTTCGTGCGCTTCAATGTCGTCCAGCTTTGCCCTGATGCCGCGCACGTAGCCGAGACTGCTCAGCTGCTTGAGCATCTCAAGGCTCTCTATCGATGGCAGGCTGTCTCCGGCAAAAACGCGCTCGGGCGCGGGGGCCGGGAAGTGTAGCTGCGGGCGTTCCTGCGAGGGCGTCGTGCGCCAGACCAGTTTCAGACCCTGTTGCAGCTTGTCCTGAAGATCCTGCAGGCGGACAGGCTTCACCAGATAGTCATCGTGGTAGATCCGGTGGATCGGGTCCCGTCCGCTGTCATCCGCATTTGCCGAGATCATGATGATGAGCGCATCGCTGTGCCCTGTCTCACGCAGCGTTCGGGCAAGATCCCAGCCGTTCATGCCGGGCATGCTGATGTCCAGGAGAAAAGCGCTGGGCGTCTCTGTCTTCGTCAGCTCCAGGCACTCCGTCCCGCTCGCCGCGGACAAGACCTTGAAGCCCAGCGGACTGAGGAAATCCGAGATCAGGGACCTTTGCGCGGCATCGTCATCAACGACCATTACTGTCTGGACCGCGCCTTCGTATCCAAGGACATTCTTCTCGGCGGGGGCCGTCCTGGAAGGTGCATTTGCCGCACTCAAATGGATACGGACCTTGAAGGTGCTGCCCCTGCCCCTCTCGCTCTCAACCTGAATGTCACCCCCCATGATTTCGCTCAGGAGCTTGGTGATGGTCAGTCCGAGCCCGGTTCCCGGAATGCTCGCCTGCCCTTCTTCCTCCACCCTTTCAAAGGGATTGAAGATCCGTTTCAGGTTTTCTTCGGCAATTCCGATACCGGTGTCGACGATCGAGAATTCAGCGACCTGGCTGTGATAGGAGACGACGAGGCTGACACTGCCCCTGTCCGTCCATTTGATCGCATTTGACAGCAGGTTGATCAAAACCTGACGCAGTCTCTTTTCATCGCCGAAGACAAACTCGGGCAGATTGTCTGCCGGGCTGAAGGAAAAGGCCAGCGCCTTCGCGTCGGTCTGCAAGCGGAACATGTCGACGATCTGCGCGAGGAATTCATGCAGGTTGAAGCGCTCCCGGTAGATCGTCAGGTGGCCTGCCTCGATCTTGGAAATATCCAGAAGACCTTCAATCAGGCCGGCCAGATGGTCGGCGGAGTGCTGGATCACCTTGACCGCGTCCCGGCGATGGGCCGGGATCGTCGGATCCTTGCGCATAAGCTGTGCGTAGCCCGCAATCGCATTCAGCGGAGAGCGCAGCTCGTGACTGATACCGACAACATACCTGCTCTTGGCCTGGTTGGCGGCCTCGGCCGCCTCCTTGGCCTTTTGCAGCTTGGCATCCGTGCGCTGGTGCGCCCTGATTTCCTTCATCAGGAGACTGGTCTGACGCCGGGTCTCCTCATTTGCGAACTTGCGGCTTTCATGGACAAGTACGAACAGCCAGGCCATGACGCCGGAAATCAGCAACAGAATGAAGAACACCTGGGTCAGCGCGCGGGCGATACCGTCCGTTGCCGCTGCGGTTCCCTGGGCTCCGGCCTCGACAAAGACAAGGTAGAGAATGCCGCCGAGAGACAGCATCGTGATCAGCATGATGCCGAGATAGATGCCGATGCGTGATCCAAGCCAGTTCGCCGTATGGGTGGGCAAAAGGGAATGCAGCAGCAGGGAAATCTGGTCGCCCCATCGAGCATTTTCCTTGCAATCGTCTTCGCAGCGCGCATCCAGGGAACAGCACAGCGAGCAGATCGGTCCCGTATAGACCGGGCAGTGCGTCATGTCCTCGTGTTCGAACGTGTGTTCGCAAATGCAGCACTGAACGTTGAGTTTCTTCTCACCGGATTTCGAAATGATTTCGACCGCCTCGCGGGCAATGTAGTACCGCCCCTTGGTCGCAAAGGCGATGAGGGGCGCCAGAATGATCGCGGTGAACAGCGCGATATAGCTGGCGAGCGCGTGCGCGGTCTGCCCGAACCAGCCGGCATAGGCCACGAAGGCAATAACGCTTGCCGCCGTCATCGAGCCGAGCCCGACCGGGTTGATGTCGTAAAGATGCGCCCGCTTGAATTCGATATAGGACGGGCTGAGCCCCAGCGGCTTGTTGATCACGAGATCCGCGAACAGCGCTCCGATCCAGGCAACGGCGACAATCGAGTAAAGACCGAGTGTCCGCTCCAAGGCCTTGTAGACGCCGAGCTCCATCAATGTCAGGGCAATGACAACATTGAAGACAAGCCAAACCACGCGGCCGGGGTGGCTGTGGGTCAGGCGGGAAAAGAAGTTGGACCAGGCAATCGAGCCCGCATAGGAATTCGTGACATTGATCTTCACCTGGCAGACAACAACAAAAATTCCGGTCAGCGCGATGGCGACTTCGGGTGTCGTGACCTTGCTGAAGGCAACCAGATACATGTGTGTCGGTTCGACCGCCTTGTCCGGCGCCAGTCCGCTTTGAAGCGCGACAACCACCAAAAAGGAACCAAGCAGAAGCTTGAAGACGCCGACGACAATCCATCCCGGCCCGGCCGCAAGCAGCGCGACCCACCAGCTTACACGGTGGCCCTTTCTCTGGCGCGGCAGAAAACGCAGGAAGTCGACCTGCTCGCCGATCTGCGCGATGAGCGAGAACAGAACCGCACTCGCCGCGCCGAACAGCAACAGGTCGAAATGCCCCTCCTCATCGCCCAGTCGGCCCGAGAAGTTCTGCCACTCTTCCACCGGCGCCAGCCCCTGCCAGGCGAGGAAGGCAAAGGGAAGCAGCTGAAGAATGATCCAAAGTGGCTGCGTGTAGACCTGCAGCCGGCTGATCAGGGTGATGCCGTAGATCACCATCGGTATGACGACCAGGGAGCAGATCAGGTAGCCGATATTGAGCGGTATCCCCAGGAACAGCTCGAGCGCCGTCGCCATGATCGCAGCTTCGAGCGCGAAAAAGATGAAGGTGAAACTGGCATAGATCAGCGAGGTGACCGTCGAACCGATGTAACCGAACCCGGCACCGCGCGTCAGCAGGTCGATATCGACGCCGTATTTGACCGCATAGTAGGAGATCGGCAAGCCGGTCACAAAAATAAGCAACCCGACAAACATGATCGCGGGGACTGCATTGGAAAAGCCGTAATTGTAGGTGATTGCGGCGCCAATCGCCTCGAGCGCGAGAAAGGAAATGGCGCCTAGCGCCGTGTTGGCGACCCAAACGGGTGACCAGCGCCGCGCACTTTTTGCCGTGAAGCGCAAGGCGTAGTCTTCAAAGGTCTGGTTGGCGACCCACTGATTATACGTTCGACGCGAGCGGACGACCCGCTGGTAACCTGCCATAAACCCCCGCCTTGCGGCCAATGCAAAAGGCTCGCTCACATTTTGTGCATCGCAACCACGAAACCGGACGCTTCCGCTCAATCTCGCAGCAAGTTTTGGTCACTCGAGCACGAACAACCCCATCTCATTGTCATTTTCTGCAATTTTCATGCCTATTTCCGTTCTTTACTTCCTAAAACCTCCCCATCCAGTGAATTACTATCGAATGGCACACCAAATAAATTTGATAAACTCAAAAGTAATCGAGAGTGCACCTGATATAAACTTTGTTTTACACGATCAAATACTATTGCACGGATCCGATGTTCGGGGAATCAGTCAATTGACCCACAGCAACTGACGCATTGCGGCAGTGCACAAATCCGGTTGACGCTTTGGACATGCGGAGGTGCCGCTGGTGCCCTGCTCAAACTCGAACCAGATAGGGGTCCAAGTATGCGACGCGTGAAAGACATTATTCAAAGCCGGATGTCCCGCCGGTCCCTCCTAGCGGGAACCGCCGCCGCTGCAATCGTCGCGGCGACCGGCGCGGTAACGCCGTCCTTTGCCGATGACGTCAACACGACCGGACTGGCCGTCACAGACGACACCGTTCAGGTCGGCATTCTTCACTCCGTCACAGGCACCATGGCGATCTCCGAAACCGGGTCCGTGCAGGCGGAAAAACTGGCCATCGACCAGATCAACGCCATGGGCGGCGTGCTCGGCCGGAAGATCGAATACATTCAGGAAGATGGTGCCTCCGACTGGCCAACATTCGCGGAAAAGGCCAAGAAACTCCTCGTCAACGACAAGGTTGCCGCCGTCTTCGGCTGCTGGACATCTGCGTCCCGCAAGGCGGTCCTTCCGGTGTTCGAACAATATAACGGCATGCTCTACTACCCGACCTTCTACGAGGGGCTGGAGCAGTCGCCCAACGTGATCTACACCGGCCAGGAAGCAACGCAGCAGATCATTGCCGGCATCGACTGGGTGGCGGAGGAAAAAGGGGCCAAAAGCTTCTATCTGCTGGGGTCCGACTATATCTGGCCACGCACGTCCAACAAGATCGCCCGCAAGCACATCGAGAAGCTCGGCCACAAGGTTGTCGGCGAGGAGTATTATCCGCTCGGCCACACCCAGTTCAACTCGGTCATCAACAAGATCAAGCTGAAGAAGCCGGACGTGATCTACGCCATCGTGGTGGGTGGCTCGAACGTTGCCTTCTACAAGCAGCTCAAGGCTGCGGGCATCGACATGACCAAGGAAAAACCGCTGCTTTTGACGATCTCGGTGACCGAGGATGAAATCCGCGGCATTGGCGGCGAAAACATCGAAGGCGCCTATGCCGCGATGAAATATTTCCAGTCGCTGGAGAACGAGAACAACATCGAGTTCGTGAAGGCGTTCAAGGAGATGTGGGGCGATGACGTCGTCATCGGTGACGTGACGCAGGCCGCGTATCTTGGTCCCTGGCTCTGGAAGGCGGCGGTTGAAAAAGCCGGAAGCTTCGACATCGACAAGGTGCGCCTCGCGTCCCCTGGCATTGAGCTGACGACAGCGCCGGAAGGCTATGTGCGTGTGCATGAAAACCACCACCTGTGGTCCAAGACGCGCATCGGCCTGGCAAAGCCGGATGGCCAGTACGAACTCATTTACGAGACCGCCGACCTGATGGAGCCGGATCCGTTCCCGGAAGGCTACCAGTAAGGGGCGGCGTCCTTCTCCCCCGGGACGAAAGCACCCGCCCGTTTGACGGGTGACCTGGCAAGGCACAGCGCGCATGCAGCGCGTGCGGTGCCTTGCCCAACCTTCGCACTACCCATTCCCACAGCAGGGGACCTTGCATTGGCATAGCCCCGAAGCCTGGAGACGCGCGCCATGTTCGCCGACTACACCTGGACGGAACTCGGGTCCATCTTTGCCATGCAGGGTTTTGCCGGACTGATCCTCTTTTCCGTTTTCGTTCTGATGGCCCTGGGCCTCGCAATCATTTTCGGCCAGATGGGCGTTATCAACATGGCGCATGGCGAGTTCATGATCCTGGGCGCCTATGTCACGTATCTTTGCTCGAACTTTGTCGAGGCCTATTTCCCCGCGCTGTTCGGCATCTACTTCTTCTTTGCAATGGCGCTGGCCTTTGTCGCCGCCGGTGCGCTTGGCGCACTCGTGGAGTGGTCGCTCATTCGCCACCTCTACAAACGGCCGCTCGATACGCTCCTGGCAACCTGGGGACTGAGCCTGATCCTCCAGCAGGCCTACCGCTCCATCTTCGGAGCACGCGAAGTCGGCGTTTCGCTGCCGAACTGGCTTCTGGGATCGGTCCCTCTCACCGACATCATCGAGATCCCGATCAACGGCATCTTTGTCATGGTCCTGACACTCTTCATCGCGATCGGCGTCTATTTCATCCTGTTCCGCTCGCGAATGGGCATGCAGACCCGCGCCGTGGTGCAGAACCGGGTCATGGCAGGCGCCGTCGGCATCAATACGCAGAAGGTCGACCGCCACACATTCGCGCTTGGCTGCGGTATTGCCGGAATTGCCGGAAGCGCCTTCACGATGATCGGGTCGACCGGCCCCACCGCCGGCCAGCTTTACATCGTCGACACGTTCCTGATCGTCGTGTTCGGCGGCGCTGCCAGCCTGCTTGGAACGATTGCCTCATCCTTTGCCATCAGCCAGGCCCAGTCGACCATGGAGTTCTTCCTGTCCGGCTCCATGGCCAAGGTTCTGACGCTTCTGACCGTGGTCGGCATCCTGATGCTGCGTCCGCAGGGTCTCTTCTCCCTGAAAATCCGCCGCTAAGGAGGCCGAGATGACCAGCTTTAAATCCTTCATGTCGCGGCAGGAACTCATCGGCATCCTCGTCATTGCCGCCGTGCTCTTCGTTGTCATGCCGCTGGCAATGGACATCTTCCGGCTCAACCTGTTCGGCAAGTACCTGACTTATGCCTTTGTTGCGGTCGGCCTGGTTCTGTGCTGGGGCAAGTGCGGCATCCTAAGTCTTGGCCAGGGCGTGTTCTTTGGCCTCGGCGGCTACTGCATGGCCATGTACCTGAAGCTGGAAGCGTCCACGCCGGAGGCAACGGCCATCCAGTCGACGCCGGGCATTCCCGACTTCATGGACTGGAACCAGATCACCGCGCTGCCCTGGTTCTGGGAACCGTTCAACAGCCTGACCTTCACGCTGCTCGCCATCATCATCGTGCCGGCCGTCTTTGCCTTCATCATCGGCGCGGCGATGTTCAAGCGGCGCGTCGGGGGTGTCTATTTCGCGATCATCACCCAGGCAATCGCCGCGATCCTGACCATCCTGATCATCGGGCAGCAGGGCTACACGGGCGGCGTCAACGGGATCACCGATCTCAGGACACTCAAGGGCTGGGACATCCGTACCGACGAGGCGAAATACATCCTCTACTACGTGAACGGTGCGCTGCTGATCGCGGTCCTGCTGCTCAGCCAGATCGTCCTGAAAAGCAAGCTCGGCCGCCTTTTGGTCGCGGTCCGGGACCAGGAGGATCGCGTGCGCTTCTCAGGCTATGACGTTTCCAACATCAAGATCTTCGTCTTTTGTTTCGCTGCAGTTCTTTCGGCCATCGGCGGCGCGATGTTTACCCTTCAGGTCGGTTTCATGTCGCCGTCCTTCGTCGGCATCGTGCCGTCGATCGAGATGGTGATTTTCTGCGCCGTCGGCGGCCGCCTGTCGATCTTCGGCGCTGTCTACGGAACCCTGCTTGTGAACTGGGCGAAAACCACGTTCTCCGAGACATTCCCGGAACTCTGGCTCTTTGGTCTCGGCGCTCTTTTCATCGCCGTGGTGCTGATCTTTCCGAACGGTCTGTCAGGTCTCTACCAGTCCTATCTCGCACCGCTCGTGAACCGTGTCGCCTCGACCGGCAAACGCAGGGGCCGCCAGGACATAGCCCCTCCCCCTTCCTCCGGCTTCGGTGCCGACACGTCTGCCAAAGCCGCTGAATAGGAGGCACCCATGAATACGCTCAACAACAACACCGACTTTCTGCTCTCGATCGAAAACCTGACCGTCTCCTTCGACGGCTTCAAGGCGGTCGACGATCTCAATCTCTATGTCGACGAAAACGAGATCCACGTGATCATCGGCCCGAACGGGGCCGGCAAGACCACGGTGCTCGACCTTATTTGCGGGCGAACCCGGTCAACCGACGGTTCGATCAAGTTCCGCAACAAGGAACTGACCGACATGCGCGAACACGAGATTGTCCGTGAAGGGGTCGGCCGCAAGTTCCAGAACCCGTCGATCTACGAGGATCTGACGGTTTTTGAAAATCTCGAGCTGTCCTTCCCGCGCGGACGCAGCGTCTGGGGCGCCCTGACGTTTCAGCGCGACCAGGACGTGAAGGCCCGTGTCCAGGAAATCGCGGACATGGTGTTCCTCGACGACCTTCTCGACAAACAGGCCGCGCTGCTCAGCCACGGTCAGAAACAATGGCTGGAGATCGGCATGCTTCTGATCCAGGACCCGGAGCTCCTGATGCTGGACGAACCGGTTGCCGGCATGAGCGTTTCTGAACGCAAGCAGACGGCGAAGCTTCTGAACGAGATCACCAAGGGGCGTTCCGTGATGGTGGTGGAGCACGACATGAAGTTCGTCGAGGACATTGCCCACCGCGTCACCGTTCTTCACCAGGGCAGGATTCTCTCGGAAGGCTCCATGGCCAAGGTGCAGGCGGACCCCAAAGTCATCGACGTCTATCTCGGCCACTAGGAGGCCCCAATGCTGAATGTTGCGCAATATCACGTTGCCTATGGCCAGAGTGAAGTGCTCCACGGCCTCGACTTCACGGTCGCGCCCGGCGAGATCATCGCCATCATGGGCCGCAATGGCATGGGCAAGACCACGCTGATGAAGTCCCTCATGGGGATCGTGCCCACCCAGGATGGCGCTGCCGCCGTCGATGGTGTCGACATCACCTCGATGCCGAGCTACGAGCGCGTCGCCAACGGCATCGCCTATGTGCCGCAGGGGCGGATGATCTTTCCGACCATGACGGTGCAGGAAAACATCGAGACCGGCCTGTCGATCAGCGGCAGAAGCAAGGTGCCCGGCGACATCTACGAACTGTTTCCGGTGCTGCTCGACATGAAGGGCCGCCGCGGTGGCAATCTCTCCGGGGGGCAGCAGCAGCAACTCGCCATCGCGCGCGCGCTGGCGACCAATCCGAAGGTGCTGCTGCTGGACGAACCGACCGAAGGTATCCAGCCATCGATCATTCGCGAAATGGCACGCGTTTTGAGGCGCATACGTGACGAACGCGACCTCTCCATCGTCGTCTCGGAGCAGGTCCTGTCCTTTGCCCTCGATGTCGCTGACCGCGTCCTCGTTCTTGAGAACGGGCGGCTTGTGCACGACGAACCGCGCGACAGCGTCGACGAGGAGAAAGTCGCCGCATTCCTGTCCGTCTGACATACGCACTGGAACGGTCAAAACCCCAGCCAAGTTCTACCAAGGCCAATTCAACACCAAGGAAGGAGTCCAACATGACTGAAACGCTGATCAAGGTGGATCTGGACGCAAGTCCGCACACCAATGAGAAAATTCACAACCGCTGGCACCCGGATATTCCGATTGTCGAGTGGGTCGAGCCCGGTGACGACTTCATCGTCGAGGCGTATGACTGGACCGGTAGCCAGATCAAGAACAACGATGACGCGTCGGACGTGCGGGATGTCGAACTGCCACAGGTGCATTACCTGTCGGGTCCGATCGGCGTGAAGGGCGCACAGCCGGGAGACCTCATGGTGGTCGAACTGCTCGATGTCGGTCCGCTCAACCGAAGCCTCTGGGGCTTCAATGGCGTGTTCTCGAAAAACAACGGCGGTGGCTTTCTCACCGAGCAGTTCCCTGAAGCCCAGAAGTCGATCTGGGACTTCAAAGGCATGTTCACCACGTCGCGCCATGTTCCGGGCGTCAGGTTTGCAGGCCTCATTCACCCGGGTCTGATCGGCTGCCTGCCCAGCCGGGACATGCTGAACATGTGGAATTCGCGGGAAAAGGCCCTGTTCGACACGGCGCCTGGCCGGAACCCAGCCCTGGCCGAGTTGCCCAATACCCAGGCCGCCCATATGGGCAAGATGGTGGGAGCGGCGCGTGACGAAGCCGCCGCCGAGGCCGCCCGTACTCTGCCTCCGCGCGAAAACGGCGGCAACTGCGACATCAAGGACCTCAGCCGGGGATCGGTCTGCTACTTCCCTGTCTATGTGGAAGGCGGCGGTCTTTCCATGGGAGACACGCATTTCTCGCAAGGCGATGGCGAGATCACGTTCTGCGGCGGCATCGAGATGGCGAGCTGGCTCCACGTCAAGGTGAGCCTGATCAAGGACGGCATGTCCAAATACGGCGTCAAGAACCCGATGTTCAAGCCCTCCGTGACGACGCCCAAATATGATGACTACATCATCTTCGAAGGCATCTCCGTCGACAGCGAAGGCAAGCAGCACTACATCGACATGACGGAAGCCTATCGTCAGGCCTGCCTGAACGCGATCGAATACATGACCAAGTTCGGTTATTCCCGCGAGCAGGCCCTGGCGATCCTCGGGACCGCCCCCGTCCAAGGGCATGTTTCGGGTATTGTCGACTATCCGAACGCCTGCGCAACCTTGTGGCTGCCGACCGACATCTTCGAATATGACCTGCTTCCCGGACCGGACGGGCCGACGAAGTATCTCGACGGGTCGGTCAATGTCCCCGTCGCGCCGGACCTTTGAGACTGACATGCCGGTGTACGATTACATCTGCGAGGAGCACGGCCCGTTCGAGGCCGTGCGTTCCCTGGCCGAATATGCATCGCCTTGCCCCTGCCCGGTTTGCGGAAAGGAAGCGCCGCGCGCCCTGCTCAGGGCGCCGAACGTATCGGGACTTTCCGGCGAGAGGCGTGTCGCCCACGCGACGAATGAACGAGCTGCAGACAGTCCAAAGCGTCTGTCGACGCATGGCCCGGGCCTTTCCAAGGGGCGCATAAGCGAACGCAACACGAACCATCGGCCGGATGGCACCAAACAAACAACTTCCGGGCGACCGTGGATGCTGTCGCGCTGACACGACCTCCAGCTCTGGGCCTTCCTTGATTGGCCCAGGGCGTACGCTCACAATGCCCTCTTTTGCGGGACAGGTCCGGAGCCGACTTTTCTCCCTTATTTCTGCGATAACGTCTAGCGCGACCGAAGTTGCTTGCGTTCCCGACGTGCGCGCGGTCATGCCATTCCCGAGGCAAAAATGGCGGAAAAGCGTTGCGACCTGCTTCGACGATCGCGCGCTCAAGACCGGCTCAAGACGTGACTTGCAACGTGTCGCAGCCCGCGAGTCGTTCCCGCCCGTCGCCAAGACGCCCTCCGTGTTTCCCCTCGGCAAGAAGCTCTGTTCACCGAAACACGAAAAGCTCGCCAAATGCCCGGCCACCTGATTGTGGACAGTGGTCAACTTGTTGCGCTAGCCGCCTAACGCCGCCTCTGATTGCAGACATAGCCTTGCGCAACTTGAATGAGGCGACGGGGCTGATTCATGACCTTCAAACTCAAGAGCAGCCGGCTCGATCAGTCGATCAGTGAGCTGAAAACAGAAATCTGTGCGTCACGGTCAGGGCAGCCGGAGCGGTCAGGGTGGTCAGGGCGTTATGCCTGATCAGGCCATGACGATTGTCGCGAAGACCCCGGAAACAGGACCAGATATCTGCCGGAAGACCGATGGAAAGGCTTACCTTCACGGCTCCCGCGCCGAACGGTTCCGGCGGTTTCATGCCGCACTCTCAGCAAACCGTTTTTCAAAGCACCCGACGACCAAACCCGATCCTGCACTGCCTGCGAATTGTCCCGGGGCCCATCCGGCGAGCGGCATGGGTCAAACATGAGGGAGCACTGATCAATGGCGAAGGCCAATCCCGAGGCTTGGGCGCCCTATCTGGAAACCGACAATGACCGGCGCGCGCGGGCAAAAGAGGAACGCGGCAAAAAGTGGATCCGGGCGGGAACGCTCTTGGTGACCGCCATAGCTCTGATGATCTTCTGTCTCGCATTTGTCAGCTGGATCACGTTCGTCTTCGGCTGGCATGTTCCAGTCATCCTCGTGCTGATCGCCTCCAAGATCATCCTGATCGTGGCGGGGATAAAGAGCATCGAGGACTAGCGGGTGCGGATGTCATGGTTTTGACCGAAAGCATGATCGATCAGTACACCGAGATGCTTGCCGGCTACGAATACAGGTTTTCCGCCAACTTCGAGACATACAACTCCATAAAGGATGATGGTTCCAAAGCTGAGATCGGCGGGGAGATCGACAGGTCTCTCGGCGAAGTTCTGAAAGCCGCCAATGGTTTGGCATCAGCGTTAAAATGCCTTGAGACCGAAAAACTCCCCTTTTTCGGCAGAGCAGCTCTGCGCAAGGAGCGCGAACAATTGCTGATCCGCTCGTATGCAAACCTGTCACGCATGCGCAACCACATTTCCCGTATTCCAAAAGCCTTCCTCGACGGCGCGCATCTGCAGAACACGCGCGACGTCCTGAGGGAGAAAGTTTTGGGGAACGGCTTTACGTAACCATCGGGTCAGAGCAATCCGGGCGAACACATTGGCACGGCCGCTGCCGCTTGATGGGCATGATGCGAGGCCTGCCGGATCGAACCCACTTTTGCCTCAAGAGCGGAGGCGGAAGGAGGAGGCGGATCCCATGCCATCGCCCCGCGCGGGCGGCGACCGGCACAAACGCCCCCTCACCCGGACGGAGTTTTGCGGACCCGCAACGTCTCGCGATGCCAGACATAAACCCCGGCAATGACGATCACCGCTGCACCGAGATAGGTATAGGTGTCCGGGAAATCGGCGAAGAAGACCATGCCCCAGATGATCGCAAAGAGCAGTCCGACGTAGGTGAACGGCGCAATTGCGCTGGCTTCGGCGACCATGAGCGCGCGGATGACGCAGAAATGGCCGAGCGCGCCGACCGCGCCCATGATCAGCATCAGCATGGTTGCCGTCGGATCGGGCGTGACCCAGTAGAACGGCACGATGAAGCTGAAGACAAGCGTGCCGAAGGCCGCCGTATAGAGCAGCGACGTCCAGGCATCCTCGTTGCGGCCGACGAAACGCGTGGTCAGCGCATAGCCGGCATAGGCGAAAGCCGCGCAGAGCGGCAACAGCGCGGCGTTCGAAAACACCTCCGAACCCGGACGTATGATGATCAGCGCGCCGACCAGCGCCGCACCGACGCCGATGGCCCGCCGGGGACCGAAGCGCTCGCCCAGGATCAGTGCCGCGCCAACGGTAATGAGCACAGGGTTCAGCGACATGATGGCGGCAGCGTTGCCCAGACCGATGATCACGAACCCGAAAAAGAAGAAGGTCGTCGCCAGAAGCAGGAAGATCGACCGCAGAAGCTGCAAACCCGGATACCGGGTTTTGAGGACGTGTTTCATGCGCGGCGCGGCAAGCAGCGCAACCACGACCGTTTGCCCGGTGTAGCGCGCCCAGATCGCCATGACGGTATCGGTCCGGTGCGCGACCTCCTTGGCCATCGCGTCCATCACGCTGAAAAGAAACATCGTCGCGATCATGAGCAAGATGCCTTGCCCCGTGCCGCCAAGACTGGGCCTGATTTTCATGAAGGTGCCAAAACTCGCGTAGAACACATGAC
>JBCBUA010000024.1:28727-33590 GCA_039818365.1 Pseudomonadota bacterium | reverse complement strand
AAGAATGCGAAATTAACGTAAAAGCATAAAAATGTATTTAAATTGATTGTAATTTTCAGTTGAATTGACGAGCGCCATTGCAATTTATTGAAGAGATTTGTTGCGGAATGCGCACGCGGAAATTAGAGTGCCAGCGCAGAGTGTTTTGCAGTGCGACAAATTTCAGGTCCGATCATCAAGCAAATTGAGGGGGACCCGAACAACGGACAGATCAGGCGAGTTTCAGGGCGAGTTGGAAAGCGGATGCCGTGCGCGCAATAAACACCCAAAAGTCACGAATGGCAGGTTTGACGCATTCCCCGAACGGGTGAATCCGTGGAACGCCATTTCTTGAATTGATGCATGTGTTTCCTTTATCTACCAGCCGTGAGAACCGGTGAAACCCGCCCGAAACCCGAAGGTTTTGGCATATTCGAGGCGTTGATGACAGAAGAGCAGATATCCTTATTGTGTCAGTTGGCCATTCGGGCCGGCGAGGAGATCCTGAAAATTTATGCCGAACCGTTCGAAGTGGAGAACAAGGCGGACGGGTCACCGGTGACCAAGGCGGATGCTGCCGCAGAACGGATCATCCTGGCTGGTCTTGCAGACGCCTTCCCCGACATACCGGTCGTGGCTGAGGAATCCGTCGAAGCCGGCAATCTGCCGGCAGTCGGCGAGGTCTACTTCCTGGTGGACCCACTCGACGGGACGAAGGAGTTTCTCAAGAAAAACGGCGAGTTTACCGTCAACATCGCGCTGATTGAAAAGGGTGTGCCCGTTTTCGGCGTCGTCTCTGCCCCAGCGCTTGCAGAGATCTACTGGGGTGACCTCACGTCGGATACGGGAGCCGCCGGACCAGGCGCCTTCAGGGCACGCATCGCGGATGGCGGCCTTGCGCAGGTTGAGCCGGTCAAGGTCAGGACGCCGCCGGCAGGCGGACTGAGCGTGCTCGCGAGCCGCTCTCATCTGTCGGCAGAAACATCGGCCCTGATCGATCGGCTGAATGTTGCAGAACGTCTCTCGGTGGGCTCGTCGCTGAAACTGTGCTGGGTGGCAGCCGGCAGGGCGGACCTTTATCCGCGACTTGCCCCGACCATGCAGTGGGATATTGCTGCCGGAGATGCGGTGGTGCGTGCCGCCGGCGGTGCCGTCGTCCTGGCTGCAGACGGGACCGACTTTGTCTATTCGGTTCCGGTGAATGCCACCAAGGACGATCTGCGCAATCCCCACTTTATCGCCGTTGCTTCAAGAGAGCTGCTGCCCGAACCGACCGCGGCCTGAAGACGTCGTGCCACAAAAAAGACAGGACACATCCAGATAAAGCCGGTTCGCCGGTCAGAACGGAAAAGCGAACATGAACATGCAATCTCACGGGATCACGCCGGAGCGCCTCAGCAATCTGAAGCGCCTTGAAGCGGAGAGCATCCACATTATCCGGGAAGTGGCAGCGGAGTTTTCAAACCCGGTGATGCTCTATTCCATCGGCAAGGACTCCGGCGTCATGCTTCATCTGGCGATGAAGGCATTTTATCCCTCCAAGCCGCCCTTTCCGCTGCTTCATGTGGATACGACCTGGAAATTTCAGGACATGATCCGGTTTCGGGATGAAACCGCAAAGCGCCTCGGGTTGGATTTGCTCGTCTATACCAATCCGGAAGGCGTTCAGCAGAACATCAATCCGTTTGATCACGGATCATCCGTTCACACCCACATCATGAAGACCGAAGCCCTGAAGCAGGCCCTCGACAAGTACGGCTTTGACGCAGCCTTTGGTGGTGCGCGCCGTGACGAGGAAAAGTCCCGGGCAAAGGAACGCGTCTTTTCCTTCCGCAATGCCAGCCATGGCTGGGATCCGAAAAACCAGCGTCCCGAACTCTGGAACCTTTACAACGCACGTGTCGCGAAAGGCGAGAGCATCCGTGCGTTCCCGCTGTCAAACTGGACCGAACTGGACATCTGGCAGTACATCCTGACGGAGAACATCCCCATGGTGCCGCTCTATCTGGCGGCAAAGCGGCCGGTGGTCGAACGGGACGGCATGCTTATCATGGTCGATGACGAGCGCATGAAGCTGCAGCCCGGTGAAATCATCCAGGAGAAGAAGGTCCGGTTCCGCACGCTCGGCTGCTATCCGCTGACCGGGGCCATTGAATCGGATGCTGACACGCTTCCCGCGATTGTCCGCGAAATGCTGATCGCCCGCACATCCGAGCGGCAGGGGCGCCTGATCGACAAGGACGAAAGCGCGTCCATGGAAAAGAAAAAGCGGGAAGGGTATTTCTAAGATGACTGCAGATGTGAAAGAAGCTGCCGAAGCAGCGGTCACGGACTATATCCTTGCTCAGGAAACCAAGGATCAGCTCCGGTTCCTCACATGCGGCTCGGTCGATGACGGCAAGTCGACCCTGATCGGCCGCCTGCTTTACGACACCAAGCTGATCTTCGAAGACCAGCTCGCGGCGCTGGAACGCGACTCGAAGAAACACGGAACCGTCGGCGAAGATATCGATCTTGCGCTTCTGGTCGACGGCCTTGAGGCCGAGCGCGAGCAGGGGATCACGATCGACGTCGCCTACCGGTTTTTTGCCACCGACAAACGCAAGTTTATCGTGGCCGATACGCCGGGGCACGAACAGTACACCCGCAACATGGCGACCGGTGCTTCCACGGCAGACCTGGCCGTGCTTCTCGTGGATGCCCGCAACGGACTTCTGGTGCAGACCCGCCGACACGCCTTCATCGCGTCGCTGCTCGGCATTCGCCACGTTGTCCTTGCCGTCAATAAGATCGACCTCGTCGACTACGCGCAGAACCGGTTTGACGAGATCCGCAAGGAATTCGAGGTGTTCGCGAACGGTTTCGATTTTGAAACCCTCGAGGCGATCCCGATTTCCGCGCGCTTTGGCGACAACGTGACCGCCAGAGGCGAACACATGGACTGGTACACCGGCCCGACCCTTCTGGAACATCTGGAAAGCGTCGAGGTTGGCGAACACGCGCTCGAAGCGCCCTTCCGGTTTCCGGTGCAGTGGGTCAACCGGCCCAATCTGGATTTCCGGGGCTACTCGGGAACGATCGCCAGCGGCCGTGTTTCGGTCGGAGAAGAGCTCGTCGTGGCCGGCCCTGCAAAGACGTCCAAGGTCAAGAGCATCATTGGTGCAGGAGGAGATGTCACGGAAGCCAGCGCGGGCGAAGCTGTTACGCTGACGCTCGAAGACGAAATCGACATTTCACGCGGCGATCTGCTGTCGTCCGCAGCCCACCGCCCGGACGTTGCGGACCAGTTCGCGGCGCATGTCATCTGGATGAGCGACGAGCCGCTGCTGCCCGGACGCCCGTATCTATTGAAGATCGGGACGCGCACGGTCACGGCGACGGTGTCGGAAATCAAGCACAAGATCAACGTGAACACGTTCGAGCATGCCGCCGGGAAAACGCTGGAGCTGAACGAGATCGCGTTTTGCAACTTCGCATTGTCCGCAGCCGTCCCCTTTGATCCTTATGAAGCCAACCGGTCGACGGGATCCTTCATTCTGATCGATCGGATGTCCAACGCCACCGTCGGCGCCGGAATGGTCTGGTTTGCGCTCAGGCGTGCCAGCAACATTCACTGGCAGGCCCTGGACGTGGACAAGACCGCACGTTCGGAAAAACTGGGTCAGAAGCCTGCCGTTCTGTGGTTCACCGGTCTGTCCGGCTCAGGCAAATCCACCATCGCCTCGATCGTGGAAAAGAAGCTGCATATCGACGGCAAGCACACCTACACGCTCGACGGGGACAATGTACGCCATGGCCTCAACAAGGATCTTGGTTTCACCGACGCCGACCGCGTGGAGAATATCCGGCGCGTTGGCGAGGTTGCGAAGCTCTTTACCGATGCCGGTCTGATCACGCTCGTTTCCTTCATTTCCCCGTTCATTTCCGAGCGTCGGATGGCGCGGGAGCTCTTGCCAGACGGGGAGTTTGTCGAGGTGTTCGTCGACACGCCGATCGATGTCTGCCGTCAGCGCGACCCGAAGGGGCTTTACGAGAAAGCGGACAGGGGCGAGATCAAGAACTTCACCGGCATCGACAGCCCGTATGAAGCCCCGGAAAACCCCGAGATCCACATCCGCAATGTCGACCGGGACCCTGAGGACGTCGCCGAGGAGATTATCGGCTATCTCCGGCATAACGGCTTTCTGGGCAGCTGACAGTCTCATAGAGAAATGCCCGCATGATTTTTGAAGACGCGGCCTCACCTTGTGGGGCCGCGTTTTTGCCGGACGCATGGTCTAAAATGGAACAGGACTTTGCCGTTGCCCGCGGCGCCGAAGCCTTATAAGACGCGGACAACAGGTATTCCCAATTGGCTAAAGGGCGACGTGCGCAGATGAAAACCGTTTTGGTAACCGGTTCGGCCGGATTTATCGGATACTTCTTGTGCACGCGTCTGTTGAAGGATGGTTTCCGGGTCATCGGTCTGGATGCCATGACCGATTATTACGATGTCCGGCTGAAAGAACGCAGACAGCAGATGCTGCTTCAGCACGAGCATTTCCAGGCCTTGAACGACCGGGTGGAAACATCAGACCTGCTCATGTCGCTGTTCCGCACCGAAACGCCCGATTTCGTGATTCATCTGGCGGCGCAGGCCGGGGTCAGATACTCCATCGAAAACCCGCGCTCCTATCTGGAAAGCAACATTTGCGGAACGTTTGAACTGCTCGAGGCGGCGCGGGCGCATCCCCCGGAGCATATGCTGCTTGCATCGACCTCGTCAGCTTATGGCGCCAATGACGCGATGCCGTACCGGGAGACGGACAAGGCGGATCATCAGGTGTCCTTCTACGCCGCAACGAAGAAGGCAACGGAGTCGATGGCGCATTCCTATGCGCATCT
>JBCBUA010000024.1:0-28628 GCA_039818365.1 Pseudomonadota bacterium | reverse complement strand
TAACTACGGCGACATGAAACGGGACTTCACCTATGTGGAAGACCTTGTCGAGGGGATCCGCCTGCTCATGGACGCAGTTCCGGTTCGTCTTTCCGAGGGAGAAGCAGTTCCGGAAGGGGACAGCCTGTCACCGGTTGCACCCTGGCGCATTGTCAATATCGGCAACTCGAAAAGCGTTCAACTGACGGAGTTCATCGACGCGATCGAAGAGGCGACCGGCCGCACCGCGGAGCGAAATCTGATGCCCATGCAGCCCGGCGATGTCGTTGCGACATGGGCGGATGCCGACCTTCTGCAAAAGCTCACCGGCTATACGCCGAGAACCTCAGTGCGCGAGGGCATTGCCAAGTTTGTCGCCTGGTACCGGGAATATTACCAGGTCTAGGTGATGGACCCTGAGCCTCAGCTCTCCTCCGGCGGCGGTTGGCAGACATCGACCCACTGGGCATCGGTAATCTCCGCGAGGCGTTCAGGACTGATCCGGACGGCGGCGTTTGTTGCCCCGGCCGCCGGGATGACGATGTCAAACGCCTTCAGGGAAACGTCGCAGTAGACCTGAAGCGGTTGTGCAAGGCCGAACGGGCAGACGCCGCCAACCGGGTGCCCGGTCAGCTTCTCCACCTCATCGAGCCCGAGCATCTTTATCTTTCCGCCGAAGGCCGCCTTGGCTTTCTTGTTGTCCATGCGGGCATCCCCGCGCGCCACGACAAGAAAGATCTTGTCCTTGAGCTGAAACGATAGCGTCTTTGCAATCTGGCCGGGAGAAACGCCATGGGCTTCTGCCGCAAGCTCCACGGTTGCGCTGCTTTGGTCCGTTTCGATGATGATCAGCTCCGGCGCTACAATTTCAAGGTGTCGGCGTACGCTGGCAAGGCTCATTTGTTTCGGGCATCCCTTGTTAGTAACGAGATCGTAAAAATTGACATTATTAAGGCCTGAGAACAATCAACAGGCATGAAAACTACTTGTGAATTAAATTAAAATTCACCTGTTCGAAATTAACAAAGCGTTCATACTGAATTTAAACGAGAGTTAAACACTTGCTCCATAATGCTTATTGATAATGTGACGGAGAAATACGTGAAAGCGTCTTGAGGGCGCGAAGGTTCGAGGAACGCCAAAATGGCCAGAGCGATGACAGCCGCCGGAGAAGTCCACAACCCCAAATTGGGCGGGCGTGAGAAGGCTGGTATTTTGAATGATCGCGGCGGAGTTGCAACGCTTCCGTTCCTGCTTGCAAAGAACCTCCTGTTCTGGGGCTCGATCTCCCTGAGCCTTTATGGCATATACACGCTCGCGACGCTCCTTTGATCTTCCGAAAGCGCCCCTGGCAAGTAGCCTCAGGCGAGACTGTCTGATTGTGCGGCGCCGCGGGTGCTTTTCCAGTGCGCTCGAACCTTTCTTCACATGACACTCAAACGCCGTCGGCATCCAGACGGTTCTCACCGAAATGATGTTCTGGTTCAAAGGTTTGCGGTAGCTGTTGCTGCGCGCTTTCCTGGGTGATTTGCGCGACAAGGCAGTCTGCCACCAGGTGAGCTATGCCAAAGGAAATCTTGTAGCCGCCGGTCGCCGCATATAGGCGGCGAGAACCGGGCAGGCGGCCGACGACAGGATCCCGTTTGTGGCAGCGCGGTCTGATGCCCGCCCAGTCCGACAGCACCTTCCGGCCTGCAAGCTGCGGGCAGAAACGGGTCGCACGGTCGATGAGCTCGATGCTGCGCGCCGGTGAGGGGGCTGCATCGGCAAAGTCCCGGTCGGACGTACTGCCTATGGCAATTGTTCCGTCGCCATGGGGCACGACATAGAGCCCGTCGCAATAGATGGCCGGCTTGTCCTCAAGGCCCTGGCCGTCCATCAGCAGCGCCTGGCCCTTTTCCCCGCGGCCGATTCGTTCGCCTGTAAAGTGTTCGATCAGGCCAAATGCTGAGAACCCGCCTGCCAAAACCATGACTCCGGCCTGAAGCCTTTCCCCATCGGCGAGTTGGATCGTCGACGATGCCTCGTCATAGCCCGTGACCTCAGTGTTTTCGATCAGCGTTGCATGGCGGCGGACATACGTTGCGAGTGCGGCAAGATAGTCGCGTGGCGAGGTGCGTGCCGCGAGGGTTTCATAAACGATACCGAAGGGAGCGGCCGATGCATCCAGCCAGTCCGACCGGCTGCCGGCCGCTTCGACGTCATATGTGAACCCGGTCTCCTCCGGATGCCAGCGTAGCCTGCTCTCTTCGGCGCGTTCAAGGTGATGGTCCAGCTTGTCCCTGGTTGTCAGCGGCAGAATACGGCCGCAGCGTGCGTAACCGCAGCTCAAGCCGGTCTCTTCCTCAAGCAGCCGGATATGGTCCTCAAGCGAAAGCAGGGCCTGAAACTGGAATTCCTTCTTCGGGTTCCATCGTGCCGGCATATGCGGCATCAGGGCGCCGAGGACGCCGCCGCTGGACCCGGCACCGACATGCGCAGCCTCAAGAACGAGCGTACGCAGACCCTGTTTGATCGCGCGGTGCGCGATCGAAAGACCGAAAATTCCGGCGCCGGCAACCGCTATGTCAAAAGGCGCGTCGGACGGGGAGGACATAGTCAGGCAGGATCCCGGGATTGAAAGCAATGGACCGCTCTCTTATGAGAACAGATCGGATTTGGCAAAGACTTTACCGCATGCCTGCGCTGAACCGGCGCGGAAACACTGCGGAACCCGGCAAGGCCCACTTGATGTCGAAACACGAACCAGAGCTTGAATGGCTGAACGGCGATGTGCCGCGCGCGACCGGTTTTGACGACACCTATTTTTCAAAAGCCGGCGGGCTTGAAGAAACGCGGCATGTGTTCATCGGCGGAAACCGGCTGCCGGAGCGCGTACCGGGCAGAACCGGCTTCACCATCGCCGAGTTTGGCTTCGGAACCGGACTGAATTTTCTGACAACGCTTCAACTGATCTCTGCGCTGGACCGGGCTCCGGCCCTCATGTTCGTGTCCTTCGAACTCTTCCCGCTTTCCGCCGCCCAACTGGAACGGGCGCTAGGCGCATTTCCAGCGCTTTCCCCGCTGAGTGACGATCTGCTTCGCACCTGGGCTCCCGTGCCCGGCTGGAACCGGATGCAGATTGCCGGTGCTGATCTCCTTCTCGGTGTTGGCGATGCCCGGACCATGATATCGGATCTGGCTCTCCCGCACGGGCAGCAAGCAAGGGACGGCACCGTCATTCCGGCGGTGGATGCGTGGTATCTGGACGGGTTCAGCCCCGCAAAAAACCCGGAACTCTGGGGCGTGGATCTTTTGACAAAGGCAGCGGATCTGACTGCGCCCGGTGGAACCCTTGCGACCTATACGGCCGCAGGCTGGGTGCGCCGCAATCTTCAGGCCGCAGGCTTCACAGTCGAAAGGAAGCCGGGTTTTGCGGGCAAGCGGGAAATGATCGTCGGGCGAAAGACCTGAACGCGCTCAAGGGAGGGACTGCGTCGTTGATCCCAGCCAATCGCGAAAGGCGCGCATGGCGCCGGTTTCCTGCCGCGACTTCAACCATGTCAGCCAGTAACTTCCGGTGACGACACCGGTCGGGAAGGGTTGGACGATCCGTTCGGTCTCAAGGTCGCGCTCAAACAGGCAAACGGGGACAAGGCCAACGCCGGCGCCCTGTGCTGCTGCCTCTACGATCGAAAGCGACGAATCGAAGATCCAGCCGCGGCTTCTTGGCGGCGGCACGGCTGCCGCCTCGAACCAAAGCGCCCACTCGTTCAACCTGTAGGACCGAAGCAGGGTTTCGTGCACCAGATCGGCAGGTTCGGCGAGGCGCGATGCCGTCGCAGGTGCGCAGACCGGGGAAAGCTTTGCCGCGAACAGCCTGACCGCCTCCGTTCCATGCCAGGCGCCGTCGCCGAAGCGCAGAAAACAGTCCAGTCCGTCCTCCAGAAGGTCGGCGCGGTTGTTGTTCGTTTTCAGCCGGATGTCGATCTCAGGATGCAGGTTCGAGAATGCCTCGAGCCGGGGCAGAAGCCATCCGGTCGCAAGGCTGTTGACGACGCCAACGGTCAGGACGTCCCGGTAGTTCCCGTCCTCGAACCGGCTCAGCGCATCGCTCATGCGCCGGAACGCATCGGACAGAACGGGCAGCAGCGCTTGGCCTTCATCGGTCAGCGTGACGCCCCGTGCTCCCCGTTTGAACAAGGATACGCGAAGCGTTTCCTCAAGCGCTTTAACCTGGTGACTGACCGCGGTCTGGGAGACGCGGAGTTCCAGTCCGGCGCGGGTGAAACTCTGCAACCTGGCCGACGCTTCAAAGGCCCGCAGCGCGTTGAGAGGGATTCGGGATAGATCCATTGGTAATCGCTACCCTCCGGTTTGTTAGGGAGCGCCTAGGTTAATGTCGACGCGTGGCTTTCAAAACACAAACCAGAAGCAGGTCTGGATACGGACACATGTCAAGCAGTTGCTCCTTATCCTTCGAGACAGCGCTCCGCGTTTCTTCAGGACGAGGATGTTCGATTGAAAACCAGACTTGCCGCAAAAGTCGTTACCTCTCCCGTTGGGAGAGGTCGGCCTGAAAGGCCGGGTGAGGGGACAGGTATTGATGTGCCTTTGAGAGGCCCGACCCCTCACCCTGACCCTCTCCCAAAGGGGAGAGGGAAAAAGCTCGGCAAGCTGGAAGGCACTCGATTATGACCAAGTTTTTCTCATGTCCGTCGTTACTAATCATCATTTGCCTTATGAGAAAGGCAAGCGCAATCTCTGTCGCGCCTGAAGCGGTCCGGCAGGGGGGCAGGACGCGACGGGCGGTTTTTCATACTGTCTGGAGACGAAGATGATTTTGAGCAGTCGCAGGTTTGCCCTCCTGGGTTTGTTGATCCCGTTCCTGTCCGTTGTTCCCGCGGGAGCAGCCGAGTTTGACCCCGTTCCGGTCGCCCGGGTGGTCAAGGATGTCGAGGCGCGTTTGTCGGCCCGGGTTGGTGTTGCGATCATTGACACGCAAACAGGCAAGACCTGGTCGAACAGGGGCGATGAGCGCTTTCCCCTGAACAGCACATTCAAGGCGTTCCTGTGCGCGGCATTGTTGGATGCCGCCGCGAACGGGACCGCAGATCCGGCGCGCGAGGTGGTTGTGGAGGAGAGTGATATCGTTTCCTATTCGCCCGTCACGGAAAAACGTGTCGGCGGTGACAGTTTCTCGATCGCGGAGCTGTGCGAGATCACGGTCACGATCAGCGACAATGCGGCGGCGAACCTGGTCATGGTGGAACTTGGCGGGCCGGACGGCGTGACGGCCTATATGCGGCAGATCGGGGATGACAAGACCCGCATCGACCGTTGGGAACCGGGCTCGAACACCGGTATTCCGGGCGATCCGAGGGACACCACCACGCCATGGGCGGCGGCAGAAACGCTCCGCAAACTGGTGTTGGGTGATGTCCTTGAACCCGGAGCGAGGGCAACGCTGACTGCCTGGCTGGAAGGCAACAAGGTTGGCAACGCCACCCTGCGCGCCGGTATCCCGAAAAGCTGGCGCATTGCCGACAAGACGGGGGCAGGGGCCAACGGATCGCGCAACAACATTGCCGTCATCTGGCCCGGGGGCCGCGACCCTCTCGTCATCGCGGTTTACATCACCCAGACAACGGCCGCATTTCAGACCCGCAACAAGGCGATCGCCGATATTGGCGCTGCACTGGCGGAAAGCATCGACTGAACGCAAAGGCAAAGCGCGCCGGAGCATCGTCTCCAGCGCGTCGCCGTTATGTCATTTCCGGAACCGCCGTAAGCGGTTTGCCGGTCTCAAACCAGCTTTTCAGATTGTCGACCACGAGCTGACCCATGGCATTTCGGGTCGCCTGCGACGCAGAGCCGACATGGGGCAACAGCGTGACGCGGGGCAGCTTCATCAGCCGTTCCGGCGTGCACGGCTCCACTTCGAAGACATCCAGTCCGGCCCCGTAGATCGTGCCGCTTTCCAGCGCCTCGGCAAGGGCCGCTTCGTC
Source organism: Pseudomonadota bacterium (assembly GCA_039818365.1). GTDB lineage: Bacteria > Pseudomonadota > Alphaproteobacteria > Rhizobiales > Stappiaceae > Roseibium. The sequence goes on along the minus strand of JBCBUA010000024.1, from coordinate 22,662 downwards.
GATCACCGACCCCCGGCCGATATTGACGACGATGCCATCCGGGCCAAGCGCCTTCAACACCTCCGCATTGACCGCATGCTGGGTTTCCGCGCCGCCCGGCGCAACCACCATCAACGTGTCGCAGGCCGCCGCCAGCGAGACGAGGCTTGCGTGGTAGGGGTAGTCGACCCCGGCCTGCCGGGAGCGGCCGTAATACTCGATCTTCAACCCGAAACTCTCGGCACGCTTCGCGATTGCCTTGCCGATACGGCCGAGACCGAAAATGCCGAGCGTGCGCCCTTGCAGCGTCGCCTGGCTGAGCGGATAGCCACCTTTTTTTGTCCAGTTGCCGTCCCTGAGCCAGGTTTCGGCCTGTCCGAGTTCGCGCACCGTCATGATCATCAGGCCGATGGCGGTGTCGGCGACTTCGTCCGTCAGGACATCGGGCGTGTGCGTGACCATCACCTTCGCGCGCAGGCAGGCATCGGTGTCCACGTGGTCATAGCCGACACCGAAGCTGGAGACGATCTCAAGGTTCGGGAATTGCGCCAGAAACGCGTCGTTCACCTCCGCCCAGGAGAGCGCGATGCCCCGGATCTTCGGACCAATCTCCGCAATCATGGTTTCCGGGTCGTCCGCCGCATGCAGCCGGTGCACGGTGAAGGCATCGTCCAGCTGCTCCTCGACCACGGGAAGCATCGGTTTGGTCATGAGAATGTCGGGTTTTTGCATGGGATATCCGGCGGGAAGGAGCATCGGGGAGCGTGGGTTTCAGCCGCCGGACTTTACAAGAAATCGCGTCTCAGGAAAGAGGAAAAGCGAGGCGTAGTGCGTTCAATGCCAATGTTGCTTCAATCTTCCGAGCCGGATCGTTCGTCCTTGATCGAGGCGCTTTCCTTTTTGAGCGGACGCGACACCGGGCAGACCTCCTGCACATATCCGTTGAGGGTATTTGCAAGACTGTCCTGAACAATGGAGTAGTGAACGTATTGTCCGCGCTTTTCCTTGCGGACCAGACCTGCGCTTTCCAACACACTGAGATGCTGTGAGATGGAGGGTTTCGACATGTCAAACCGCTCGGCGATCTCTCCTGCGGTCAGAGAACTGTGCGCGAGATAGGCCAGAATCTTGCGCCGCGGTGCGGAGGCCAAAGCTTCGAAGACTTTCTGAATTCCGCCTGTTTGCGAGGAATTCATCGCATCGGAAAGTTCACTCATATGTGCCCGGCCTTCCAAAAGGATGCATTAAGCATTCTGTATTTAGGTAATTGCCTAATTACAGAATTAATGGTAATTAGCTTACTGCCTAAATAATGGACGTCCTTTCCAAAGGCAAGGGTCTGCTGGTTTCAGCAAGCCGATTTGCAACTTTTTGATCCGCCCCCGAAGCGGAACACGTCGCCGCCTGCCCAAACGCGGGCGGAGAAGGGAAACGCATGTCTGAAATCTGTGGTGAAAACCCAAATGGCATTTCAACGGAACGGGTGTCTTGCGAAAACGGGGCCAATCCCGTGGAGGGCCGCGTCGCCTTGCGGCCTGTCAAGACCGTCTGGACGATAGGGATGACGATCGCGGCACTGGTTGCGGGGCCCCTGACTTTCACCTGGCCAGCCTTCTCGGTTTTTGTCTTGCTGACGGCAATAACGATCTGCGGCGGGCATTCGGTTGGCATGCACCGGCTGCTGATCCATCGGTCCTTCAAGGCCGCGCCATGGCTTGAGAAACTTCTGGTCTATCTCGGTGTTCTGGTCGGCATGGCAGGACCTTTCGGCATGATCAGACTGCATGACTTCCGCGACTGGGGGCAGCGTCAGGCGGACTGCCACGATTTTTTTGCGCACCGCGCCGGGTTCTGGAAGGACGCATATTGGCAGCTGTGTTGCGGCATTGACCTGAAGCGGGAACCGACGTTCACGCTTGAACGGCAGATCGCCGGCGATCGGTTTTACCGGCTCGTCGAAAAGACGTGGATGGCGCAGCAGCTTGTGATTGCCGTGCCGCTCTATCTGCTCGGCGGTCTGCCATTTGTTGTCTGGGGCATCTGCTGCCGGGTTTCCGTTTCCCTTATCGGCCATTGGCTGGTCGGCTATTTTGCCCACCAGCCGAAGGATCATTTGCTTTTCGTGAAAGGGGCCTGTGTTCAAGGGTATAACCTGCCGCGCCTCGGCCTGATCACCTTCGGTGAAGCCTTTCATGAGAACCATCACGCCTTTCCGAAGTCGGCAAAACTGGGCTTTCTCAAGGGGCAGACGGACCCGGGTTGGTGGCTCATAGCCGGGCTCCGGCGGCTCGGTTTGGCCTGGGGCATCGAGACGCCGGAGACCTTGGAGGCGCGGACGGGATTGGCAATGAATGAAAGTGCACGGCAAAAGCCGGACACTGTGCCGGGCTGGCTGCAGTCGCTGCGGTCCGGTCACGGACGCTGTTCTTTAAGTCCTGATTAGGGATATTGCCAGAAATTCAATGAAATGAAGGCGTTGCGCGAAAGATGCACTTTTCTCGCCTTGGTCTTGATGGCAGGGTCGGCAATCTGTGGTTGCTCAAATCCGCGCGCAAAGGTGGCATTGCATTGAAGACTTATCTCATCATGACTTTCTTCGGTCTCTCTGTCGCCGCGTCCGGCCTCGCGCTCTTTTTCGGCGGTATGGGACCGGAAAGGATCCCGCTCAATGCCTTCCAGGCGACCTACTACGACCGGTCCCATCCGGACAGACCCGTTTCCAGAAAGACGGTGAACGACATTGCCATCAACTATGGCAACCGGGGAAACAGCACCGGCATAGATCCGCACAGTTTCATTGCGGTCTGGAAAGGCCGGCTGGTCTTCGACGAAACCGTCAGCCAGACGATTTCCGTCAGTCAGGGCCATTCCAGAAGCTACCTCAAGATCAACGGTGAGATCGTTTATTTCGGCGGCAAGAACACGGAGTTCGAGCACGAATTCGAAAAGGGTGAGCACCTCGTCGAAGTCGGCTTTACGAACGGATGGCACACGGTGGACTTCAAGGTGACGTTCCAGGACCTGTCGAACGTTCTCGACCAGGCAGCGTTCAATGCGTTGATGCGCAGCCGGAAGACGGGCCAAGACGAACTTGTCTATGCAAGCTTGTATTCAAGTTCGTCCAAAGACCATTCTGTGCAGGTGGACCTGTCTGAAAGTGACAAGGACCGCATCCTTTGGCTCGACTCCTACGAGGCAACCGACTGGAAAATCGACGCCGATCCCGGATTGAGGGCGGTCGTTGTTGCCTCCTACACACCCGGGTCACGGGTTCTCGGCCTGAACAAGGCAACGCCGGTTCATTTCACAAAGGATCGCATGGAGACCTATTTCAGGGTTCCGAAGCGCTGCACCTGTGTCTACAAGAAATTTCACTGTTACAAGGTCGAGGAACTGCCGGAAAAGGCACGGCGTCTGCCGGGCCGCCTCAAATCGCGCACGGGCGCGGATATCGTCGCGATCGCGTCCAACTATGCCGGCAAAGACATGAAACCTCAGACCTGGAGCAACTTCAATGCTTCGCTTGACAAGGTCATGGAACGGTACCGCAATGCCAAAGCGGCGTGTCTGGGCTGACGCCGAAGATCGTGAGGTGTGACCGGCAATTGCCATTTTGGGTCCGCCGGAATGTGTCCACACGAACTACGTGCGTGTGTGATCCATAATTTCGAACGTGCACTCCACCTGGCAGCAGCCGGTCCCGACTTGATGTTCAGTCTTGGGAGATGGTTGGCAAGTGTTCAAAGACTTGGCTGAAACCTTTACAGCGTTTGAGGGCGGTCATTGAGCAGCATTGCGCAAATCGCATGGAATGGCGACAAACCCCCATTGCCCCCGGCGCGCATTTCCCCTAAAAGACGCGGCAGAATTCCTAAGAATCCCGTCAGTTTTCGAAAGTGGAGAAGCGGAGCCCCATGGCGCGCCAGTTCATCTATCACATGCATGGCCTCTCCAAGGCCTATAACGACAAGAAAGTCCTCGACAACATCCATCTCTCCTTCTACCCGGACGCCAAGATTGGCATCCTGGGCCCGAACGGAGCCGGCAAGTCGACGCTTCTGAAGATCATGGCCGGCATCGACAAGGAATATTCCGGCGAGGCCTGGGCCGCGGAAGGCGCCAAGGTCGGCTACCTGCCACAGGAGCCGCAGCTCGACAATTCCAAGACGGTCATGGAAAACATCATGGAAGGTGTTGCACACAAGCAGGCCAAGCTCGACCGCTACAACGAGCTGATGATGGACTATACGGACGAGACCGCCGAAGAGGCCGCCACGCTTCAGGACGAGATCGACGCCCAGGACCTGTGGAACCTGGAAAGCCAGGTCGAGATGGCGATGGAAGCGCTGCGCTGCCCGCCGTCCGACAGCGCCGTCGACAACCTGTCCGGCGGCGAGCGCCGCCGCGTTGCGCTCTGCAAGCTGCTCCTGTCCGAACCCGATCTGCTTCTGCTCGACGAACCGACCAACCACCTGGACGCGGAAACCGTGCACTGGCTGGAGCGGCACCTCAGGGAATTCAAGGGCTCGGTCCTGATCATCACCCACGACCGCTACTTCCTCGACAACGTCACCGGCTGGATCCTGGAGCTCGACCGGGGCCAGGGCATCCCCTACGAGGGCAACTACTCGGTCTATCTGGAAAAGAAGACCAAGCGCATGGAGCAGGAAGGCCGCGAGAACATGGCCCGCTCCAAGGCGATTGCCCGCGAACGCGAGTGGATGGGCATGAGCCCGAAAGGCCGGCAGACCAAGTCCAAGGCCCGTATCCGCGCCTATCAGGATCTGGTCGCCATGCAGGAGGAGCGTCAGCCCTCCATCGAGCAGATCCTCATTCCCGTCGGCGAGCGTCTCGGGGCCAACGTGATCGACCTGGAAGGCGTGTCCAAGGGCTTCGGCGACCGTCTGCTGATCGAGGATCTTTCCTTCAAGCTGCCGCGCGGCGGCATTGTCGGCGTGATCGGCCCGAACGGTGCCGGCAAATCGACGCTTTTCAAGATGCTGACGGGCCAGGAAAAGCCGGACGGCGGCAATGTCACCATCGGCGACAGTGTCCAGCTCGGCTATGTCGACCAGTCGCGCGATGCGCTCGACCCGGACAAGACCGTCTGGGAAGAGATTTCCGGCGGCGCCGAGGTGATCTATCTCGACGACAAGGAGATCAACTCCCGCGCCTATTGCTCGTCCTTCAACTTCAAGGGTCCGGCTCAGCAGGCCAAGGTCGGCGATCTGTCCGGCGGTCAGCGCAACCGCGTCCACCTTGCGAAGGTCCTGAAGAAAGGCGCGAACGTTCTCCTGCTTGATGAGCCGACCAACGACCTCGACACCGAAACGCTGGCGGCCCTGGAAGATGCACTGGAAAACTACGCCGGCTGCGCCGTGGTCATCAGCCACGATCGCATGTTCCTCGACCGTCTGGCCACGCATATGCTCGCCTTTGAGGGTGACAGCCACGTGGAGTGGTTCGAAGGCAACTTCGAGGACTACGAAAAGGACAAGGTCCGCCGCCTTGGTGCCCATGCCGCCGACCCGCGCCGGATCAAGTACAAGCCGCTGACGCGCTGAGAAATTTGCACGAAAAATGCTGAAAGGGCGGTCGAAAGACTGCCCTTTTTGCATTTATGCGGTGTGCATGACTTCGTTTGACAGAATTGCTTGTCTGGGGCTTCTGGCCTGTACGTGCGCAAGCGCCGGATCCGCCTTGGCGCATGTCGGCTGGCCTCTCGACCTGTTGGCACAATTCCAGGCCCAGATCGCTCTCTTGGCTGCTGCGTTGCTCGTTCTGCTTTGCGTAGTCAAGCGCCGGGCACTCGCTCTCCTGGCCGCTGCTCTTTGCGTCTTTTCCGTCTGGAAAATGGATATTTTGAACGGCGTGCGTTTCGCCGAAGCGTCCACATCCAATCGCGCCGGCCTGAAGGTGGGAACGGCGAACCTCTTCGGTAGGCCCGGTGCACTCGATCGCCTGGCAAATGCGCACCGCCGCGGTGCCTTCGATATTCTGGTTCTGACAGAGCTGCCGGTCCCAGCGGACGATGCGCTTCTTTCCAGGTTTCCGGACATGACCCACATTGCAGGGACGCCGCGACAGGCACTTTTCGCCCGGCCGAGCGCTGTCATTCTGTCCAGGTCACCGCCGCAAAGCGTCGAAATACGGAAGGTCAACCGGAACCGGTTTGCGATCACAAAGGCAAGTTACTGCTTTGAAGGCCAGCCATCCTGCCTGACGGTTTTTGCGATACATCCGTTTCCACCGATCAGCCCAGATCATTTCCAGCGTCAAAAATCGATCCTTGAAGTGGTCGCGCGCGAACTGCGTGAAACCAGCGGCGCTGCTCTGGTCGCTGGCGATTTCAACGCGGTCTCCTGGTCGCCTCTCATGACCGCGTTCCAGGCCGAGGGCCAGGTTCGGAAAGTTGCGTGCGGCGCGCGCTGGAGCCCGACCTGGCTCGCTCCGGTTCCAGGTGTCGGGCTCGAGCTGGACCACATTTTTATCAATGGCAATGTGAAAGCAAAAACATGCCGGGTCGGTTCGTTCCTGTGGTCTGATCACTGGCCGATCATGTCAGAGCTTCTGCTAACCGGGGCCAGTGACAATTGAGATGTTTGCCAAAACAGGGATAGCTTCATCTGGAGGGCATTTTTTCCTCATCCCGAACGGCCCGAGAGAGATCCGGTATCAGTGAGACCGAAACGCGGCCTCACATTACACGGTCAGTGCGCACAGCTTGGCCGGAAGGATGATCCGGTTGCTGATCTTGCGTTTTCGCAACACCAGGATTTCGATCTCTTTTCTTGTCATCCCTGCGCAGGCAGGGATCCAGTAACCTCTTGCCTGACCGGTTTTGCATGTGCCTTGCACCCGAAACACCGGGACGACAATAAAGAGGCATTCCGAAACGCACCAGATTGTGACGGACCAGCCTTCAGAGCGCCGCCTCTCCTCCGAGACGAACCTCTTGGTCCTCCTCAGGATGAGGACGCGTTGAGATCTGCCTCGCTTTCACGCTCCCGGAGCCAAAGGTAAAGCGGCAGGGCGAGGGACAGGCCGACGAGCCAGACCGCGGGGATCGTGAGCCACCAGCCGCGTAAACCGAGCGCGCGGGCGTCGCGCCACGACCAGATCCAGAAAACGGCGCAGCAGATCAGAAGGTCCGCAGCAAAGCCGCCTGCCGGTTTCGTTGCAAAAATCATGGCCACAAACAGTGATAGGTCGATCCCGTGCTCCGAAATGAAACCGCCAAAGAAGATCCACGGCACCACGGTCCCGGCGACAGCGGCGAAAAGATAAAGTGTTTTCATGGCGGTTTCTCTCTTTGCTGATCTTGTGCAAGAGATGCTGGAAATCGGGATGCCTTTCAATTCCCCCGGAGAGAATAGGCGGCGGCAAATGCCGGGCAATCGTTGGCTTTTGCTTTGCGCAGACATGAATTCGGAGGCATTCTTCGAAAAGAAATCAGTTCCTTGGCGAAAGTGATTCAAGTTCAGCCGATGCTTCAAGCCGTTTCCCGTATCCTGTCCCGCATCTATCGATATGACCCGGGAGCCCTGCGCCTGGTGCGGGGACTGCACCTGACGCTGGCCGTTGTCGCCGCCGCACTGATTGCCGATCGCCTGGGCCACCTTGCGCAAGGCGTGCCGGGGTTTGCCCTCGCGGTTATCTGTGCTTCGGCAGCAGCGCATGTGCTGATGTTCACCCCGGTTTCTGTCAAGAAAGGGGAGCTTGGCGAGCTTGTCCGTTTTGGCTCGGTCCTGACCGGCCTGGCCGCCATCGGTGCGCTGATCGGCATGTTGGCCGGCGACCAGGCGCCTCTGGTTCTGCAGGTGATCTGGGTCGGCGTGATCGCGCTCGGTTTCGCGCTGGACGGGCTCGGGCCGTTCTGGCTGCGGGCAGGGCGCATGATCTCGATCTTCTGGCTGTTCGTGATCATGTCCAGCACGCCGCATTCGCCGGGCCTCTGGCTGCCGCTCATGACGGCGCTGGGCGTTTTGATCGCGACCCTGGTGCGGATCGGGCTCTGGCGGCCATCGGCGCGCCGCACGTATGAACGGGTTGAAGCTGCCAACCGCAAGGCGATCGCCGGCTATCTTGGCCGCGCCGCCACTGGCCGGACGCGCGGTGACAAAGCCAGCATGGCCGCGCTCCACGACCTGGCCGGGCTTCGCGCCGAGCTGGAGCTGTCAGCGGAACTGGCAGGAGCGGAAACACAATTGCGCGGCCTTTCCGCGGAATCGGTGGCCATGATGCGTTTGGCGCTGGAGGTGGTGCGCAATGCGGTGGAAGCGCTCTCCGAAGACGTGCGCGAGGCGCTTCTGGCCAACAAAGCCTATCGGTCGTCCTTAGAGAATATTCTGCGGCGTGTTGAGACCGGTGAGAACAGGCCGGGAGCGAAGCGGCCGGACCTGGAATGGGCGCGCACGGCTGACAAGGCGGGCAGGAAGGACACCTTCCAGATCCTCCGCATCGCACAGGCCTTCGAACGCTTGTGGCACCTTGCGGAGGGAAACGATGTGGTCGGGTCGGCGGCGGACGGGGAGACCAAAAGTCCGGGGTCTTCCGGTTTCTGGAGCCGGATCTCGTGGTGGCTTTCCCTGCAGGCGAGCGTTGCGGCAGCGGTCGGCTACGGCATCGGCCACATCTTGCAGCTCGGCCACGCCTACTGGATCACGATCACGGTCATCGTTGTCCTGTGCAGCAGCCTTGGTGCAACTGTTCAAAAGACGGTCCAGCGGACCGCCGGGACGCTCGCCGGGTTTGTCGTGGCGATGCTGCTGGAACCGTTTCTGTCCAAGGTGCCGGAGGTCAGACTGTTTCTGATCGTGGCATTGCTGCCGCCGATCATTATCCTGTTCGAACGCAACTACGGCATCGCCGTCGGTATCATCAGCTTCCTGGTGTTGATCGGACTGGAGGCTCTGACAGGACTGCCGGTGTCGGAGTTCCAGGAGCGCCTTTACGACACGCTCATAGGAGCCAGCGCGGGGCTGGCCGCGGCGTGGCTGTTGTTCCCGAGGCGAAGCGGCGAGGGCGTCCGGGGGCTCGCCAGCACCTATCTGGTCACGTGCAAGGCGTTCCTGCGTGACGATGAAGACGACTCTGGTTCGGATCAGGCAGCGTATGCGCAACTGAAAGACAAGGCCCGGAACCTGATTTCCGCCGCCCGGAATTACCGCGCCGAGCAGATCCCCTGGGCGTCGAGCGCACGCACAAGCGGTGACCTTGATGTGCTTGTCATCGTTCTCGCCGACTATGTCATTCTCTATCGCCAGGCCCGCAAGGCCGTCCAAAAAGAAGTACAGGAACATCGGAGGGACTCCTCGGTTGGAGATCTCCTGGACCGCATGGACCAACGTGTTCTGCAGGAATTTGACACCGTGCTGCAGGACAGGGCGCGGCAAACGGTTCCCGGGCTCGCGGAAGAGTGGCTCGCTGCCATGCCCGAACCAGAGACGGCCGACATCGACCTCATGACGGATTGGGTTGCAACGCTTTACTATGCGCGCAAGGTCGTGCGCTGCCTGCAAGGCCTGAGGCAGGAACATATCTGGAGTGCGACTTCGGACCTGGCCGACGGGGCAACGGACGTTTGAGACTTACCAAATCTTAATTTCAAAGCCTCTTTCCGGCTACAATTGACGACGAAGACTGTGTTTCATGTCACAATTTCAACCGGCGCTTTGTGCAAGATTTGACTGTCAGAAATCGGGCACCCCGCTTGGCCCGGAGGAGGAAGACCAAATGCAATTCAAAAGATTTCCGCGCGGCCTGACGGTCTGCGCCGGCCTGTTGGCCATGTTTGCCGCCGGCGCGGCAAGCGCCCAGACGGCACTGCCGGCTAATGCCGACGCGGCACCGCCGCCAACCTACGATTTCGTTCAGCAGGCGGGCGAGATGTCCTATGACGGCACGTCCCTGACACTCTCCGGTGCCAACACGGGCGTCCTGTTCTTTTCCGACCGGCCTTACCGCGTCGGCGGACAGATCTCCAATGCTGACTTTGCCGATTACTGGAACTCAGATGACGGTTTCAAGGGGGAACCGCCAAATGCGGTTGTCTCGATCCTGAGCGAAACCGGAAAGGCGCCTGCGCTGGTCGAACTGACCTCGGCCAAGTCGGAAGGGTCTTCGATGGTTTACGGTGTCACCGTGTTGCGCGGCGACCTGCCGGAAAGCGCCAAGGGCGTTGCTCTGTTCATCGACCGCAGCGCCCGCCAGCCGCGCCATCATCACGGCCGCGCAACGGCGACTGCGCCGGGGTCAGTCGGCTTTGAGCCCTACGGTCCCTACTGCTATCATTCGCCCCAGGACCCGCGCTGCCGGGCTTGGCATCATCCCTATCACCCGTATCACCCTTACTATCCGCCGTATCATCCGTACTACCCGCCATATGGTCCCTACTACCATCCGGGCGCTTACGCCGCTGGTGTTGCGACCGGGGCGGCAATCGCCAACGCGGCGAACCAGCCGACCTATTACTACTATCCGATCCCGACCGGCCCGCTGCCGCCGAACTGCTGGATCAACTCGCAGCACACGCAGATGGTCTGCTCCTACAAACTCCAGTAACCGCAGAAACGACTTCCAGGGCCCGCACATCGCTGCGGGCCTTTGGATAACCTGCTGCCTGCCACGTGCGGTTTCCGGGAAGCGGCAAAGATCAACACGTTTGATGCGTTGATCAATTTGATTTGCTGGTGTCTTTTTCACCGCAGGCTTACACCTTCCGGTGTGAAAAGACAGGAGCAGACGATGACAGACCAGCCCGCATTGATGCCGGAGGAGATCCGGATTGCACCGAAATTCAAGGTGGACGGGAAGGTTGAGGGCGTGTTCCGGACCGCATCCCCGGACGACTTCCAGACAACGGCGGCCGAAAGTCTCGAACTGACCTTCGAAGGTGTCCCGGGAGACAGGCATGCCGGTTTCACCCGCAAATCGGGCGGCCGGGAACCCTGGTATCCGCGCGGCACGGAGATGTGCAACGAGCGGCAGGTGTCGATCCTTGCGGTGGATGAACTCTCCGAAGTCGCAGCCAGAATGGAGATCGACGATCTGAGGTCGGAATGGATCGGCGGCAATATCCTGATCTCTGCCATTCCGAATCTGACCCGCATCCCGCCGCGCACGCGGCTTGTCTTCGAAGGTGGAACGGTGATCCGTGTCGACGGCGACAATGCCCCGTGCCGTTTCGCGGGCGCAGCGATTGCGGCGAATTTTCCTGGTCGCGAGGGCCTCGACCTGCTGTTTCCGAAGGTGGCGCGTGGACTGCGCGGGCTTGTCGGCTATGTAGAAAAACCCGGTGTGATCAAAAGCGGTGAAACGGTGACGGCGCACATCCCCGAACAGTGGATTTACCCGCGCACGTGAGGGGCTGGAGTTTCTCCGATCAACTTGGTTCTTTCGACCGGAAAAAGTTCTGGAGCTTTTTCCGACCAATTTGGGTCATTTGACCGAGGCCCTTTTTCGCGCTGGCGAGACGGTTCGCCCGCCGCGGTGTGTCCCACCACAAGGGTGGACCAACGATGCCAGAGCGAAAAAGGGCCCGGCCAACTTAAATTTTTTTCGCTTGAACGCGTCCCGGAACGGGTGAGAATATCCAGCCCATCGGCTGCGTTGCGCCTCTTGCACGATGCACCGCATCGCGCTTCGTGACCCGCCTAGCCGAATGAACCGGATATCCTCATCAAATGATCCAAATTGGTCGGAAAAAGCTCTAGTGTGGCTCCGGTTCGAGACTGAAAATCACCGGAGACCTTCATGCTTCCAATTCATCACATGGTTGGTGACGCACCCCAGCCCGTTGCCCCGTTCTCGCATGCCGTCGAGGCTGACGGCTGGGTTTATGTCACGGGACAGATGCCGACCCTTCCGGACGACCCGGAAGCGCCTCTGCCGGACGGCATCGAGGCGCAGACGAGAAGGGTTATGGAGAACCTGAAGATCGTGTTGGCGGGCGTCGGTCTCGGTCTTGAGAACGTTGTCTTTGTGCGCGTTTATCTTACCGAATTCAAACGTGACTATGCGCAGATGAACGAGACTTACCGGGCGTTTTTTCCTACTGACAAATTGCCGGGCCGTACCTGCGTGGGGGTATCGGGCCTTGCCGTGGACGCGCTTGTCGAAATCGATCTGGTGGTCAAGCGGCCCTAGTTGAAATTGATCGGGAGAGACTGTGGATCAATCGGACGGGTCCGGATCGCTGCTGACCTGCCTGTTACATCCCCACTCGTTTAGGATGCCGTTCATGGTCTGGGCAACGAAAAATCGCGCCGCGTCCCGGTCATAGCCTTCTTCGAGCAGGGTGTCATATTCGGTGAGTTCATGCCGGATGTGGCTTGTCGTTGCCTGCCAGAGCGCGATCGATGGCGGCAGATGGCGCAGATGTCCTGAAAGGGCAACGCCGAGTATAGCCTCCGCGTCGCTCATCGGTATCCTTGGAGCCAGGGTGCGCAAGGCCTTGCGCATCTCTTTCTGCCGCTTTGTACCGCCACTCAAGGATGGATCTCCAGGTGATCGTCGGGCGCGCCGACGGCGCTATTGTCAAGCGCTGGACAGCCTCAGCTCTTCCAGACCGTCCGTACTGGAGAGGGAAAGACCGGCGACCGTCCCGTTCGCGCGAGCGCTTTCCATGATCTGGTCGAACGGCAGCGGCGGCGCGAAGTGGTACCCCTGCACCAGATTGCAGCGCAGTGCCGACAATAGCTCAAGCTGCGTCCGGTCCTCCACACCTTCCACGACACAGAGCATTTCCATGGAACGGCACAGATTGATGATCGACGTGATCACGCCGCTCGCGACGGGTTCGTGAATGCCGGCCACAAAGCTGCGGTCGACCTTGACGCAGTCGATCGGCAGGCGGTGCAGATACCCGAGGCTGGAGTAGCCGGTTCCGAAATCATCCAGTGCCAGTTTGACGCCGGCACCGCGCAGGGTCTGCAGGCATTCCTCGGCCGCCTCATAGCTGCCGATGACCGATGTTTCGGTGATCTCGAACGTGATGAGCCTGGTGTTGACGCCATGGCGTTCGATGGCATCAAGAAGCGCATGAACCGTGACCGCTGACGTGATGTCCTGGGCGGACAGGTTGAAGGAAAGGCTGAGGTCTCCGGGCAATGCCTTGATTTGGCGAACGGCCTTTTCGAACAGGGAGAGTGTCAGGCGGTTGATTTGTCCCGTGCGTTCCGCCACAGCGATGAACTGGTCAGGAGGAACGCTTTTCAGGACCGGGCTGTGCCACCGCGCCAGAGCTTCGAACCCGACGACGGACTGGTCGGGCAGGGAGACGACGGGCTGGAAGTAGACCTGGAACTCCGTGTCGAGATCAGCCTTCTGCAAGGCCGTTTCAATGGCGCGCTCCGAACGGATCCGCGCTTCGTGTTCTTCGGAATAAACGGTCGTGTGGCCGCGCGAGGTCGTCTTGGAGTTATAGAGCGCATAGTCGGAGCGGTCGAAGAGGGCGTGTGCGGATTTCCCGGCGTCAGGATAAATGGCAATACCGCAAGATGCGCCGACCGAAAGGGTCAGCTCGCCGATCCTGTAAGGTTCGGTAATCAGATCGCAGATCGCTTGCCCGACACCTGCTGCCTGATCGGTCTCGCCCTGGTGAAGGAAGCCGAACTCATCCCCCCCGAGCCGGCAGACCTCGATGTCCCGGTCTGCTGCAAGTTGCTGGAGCCGGTTGCCGACTTCCATCAGAAGCTGGTCGCCGAGCTGGTGTCCGTAAGTGTCGTTGATCGGCTTGAACCGGTCCAGATCAACCACGCCGACCGCGAATTTCGTGTCGCTTCCCTCGACGTCCGTGATCAGGGCTTCGAGCCGATTGAAGAAATAGCGGCGGTTCGGCAGATCTGTAAGCGCATCGGTTTGCGCGAGACGGGCATTCTCCGCGTTAAGGCGCTCGGTTTCCTTTTGCTTGGCGGCAAGGTCGGACTGCGACTGCACCAGTTTGCAAAAGCCCCTGTAGCCGCTGATCAGGACCTGGAGAACAACAAGACAGACCAGAAAGATGTTCATCGCAATGGCGAAGTAAACGTCCTGCTCCTGCCGCATGTAATAAACCATGTAGGGAACAGTGACGATGAACATCACCGCGAATGCGGCCTGGGGCAGGTTCATCAGGCAGAAAATGCATCCGATCACGGTGATCGCGATGAACAGGGCCACGTGGCCGCGTTCCTCCGGGCCGCCATAGCCATCAAGGCTGAGCGACCATGAGATGTAGATCACGGCCATGATGCTGCCCAGAATGACCGTCTGGCGCATTTTTCGAATGGCTTCGTCCGGACCGAGCGTGACATGACGGGCGCGGATCCAGGCGACCATGCGAATGCTCGTCAGGATGAGCATTGGTACGAGCACGCCGACGGTCAGGTAGACGGGCGCCACATCGTAGTGCGTATAGGCGACCGCAATCGCGTTCACCATGAGCAGCGCGTAAAGAGAAGGGATCTGGGTTTTCAGTTCGTTATATTGCGCTTGCGCGATTTCCGGATGGCGCGGATCAATCGACATCCATCTCAGAAAAACCCGGATCTTTTCCATCAACTCCTCCAATTGGACTATTTCTTAACGGAAGAAGCTAAAAGAAAGGTTAGAGCGCCTACTTTTAGTTTAGATAATGGGTTGGGTTTGCTTGAGATTGTATTTCGTCAAAACTCAGAAAGCCAGAACTGTTTCTTGCGGCAACCTGAAAAAAGACCACTCCGGCCCAGTGATGCTTAGGCAGTTGCGGTAAACATTAAGTTTTTTCCCGAAGCTGTAGTAAGGTCAGTGGTTTAGGCCGAGATGCGGAATCAACTTGGGAAGTGGCGGAGCGTTGAAAATTTGGCGCTTTTTTCTCCTTCCAGACGTCACGATTTGATAAGAGAACTATTTTTTAATGCGAAGCGAGCCCTATATTGGTGCCATGGCCGATCGCACACGAACCCGTCTCTTAAATGCTCTCAAGTCATCAGGTCCTCAGACAGCCGCAGATCTTGCCAGCAACCTGAGCGTCACCTCTGTTGCCGTCCGGCAGCATCTCGATGGCATGTACGGGGAGGGATTGGTCGATTTTGAGGACGTGAAAGGCTCTGTTGGACGCCCGAAACGCGTCTGGGGATTGACTGCCGCGGGGCACCAGCAGTTTCCTGACAGTCATTCGACTCTGATTGTCGGCTTGCTGGAAGGGCTTTCGGATCTTTACGGCAACGATGGTCTGGAAAACCTGATTGCACACCGGGAAGCGAAGACGGGCAAGCTCTACAAGGACGCAATGCGCAAAACAACTGACCTGGGCAGTCGGGTGGAAGTCCTGGCGGATTTGCGCAGCCGGGAAGGCTACATGGCGGAGGTCATCCCGGAAGAAGACGGGTTTCTCCTTGTCGAAAATCACTGTTCGATCTGCGCAGCCGCGACCGCTTGCCAGGGCTTTTGCCGGTCGGAGCTCACCCTTTTCAAGGATGTTTTGGGGCCGGGCGCCACGGTTGAACGCATCGAGCATCTATTGTCTGGCGACCGTCGCTGCATGTACAGGATCAGACCGCGCACACAAAGTGAGATGAGCGGGTAGACTGCCTGGCATGCATGCTGATCCGTTGAGGCAATTCCTGCTTTGTGTTTGAACACACTTGCGGGCAGTGTTCCGCTCCCGCGCAGTTTCGGGATCGAGCGACCATTCAGGAGGTGGAGACGTGGCGCTTGCCAGACCGATTTTTGCCGGCTTGATCGATCGTTACTTCCGTCCGTTCGAAACGAACTTGAAGCCACTTGACCTGCCGGTCAGTCCGATGCCCGATCAGGGACCGTTGCGGCTGGTCTGGCACTTTGCCAGGATGTTCCGCCGGCAACTCGTCATCGTCTCCGTCCTGGCCATGATTTCGTCGCTGCTCGGCCTGATGGGAATCTGGGCGATTGCGTTTGTGGTCGACGGTGTCACGGCGGACGGCGCACGGGCGTTCCTGCTCGGTCATGTCTGGCTCCTTGCCGCTTTCTTCTTCCTGTTTGTTGTCGTCAGCCCGCTTGTGTTCCTGTTGCGGCAGACATTTGCCTTTCAGACGGTCCGTATCCTGTTGCCAGCGGCAATGCGTTGGCAGGCGCACAAGGCTGTCGAAACGCAGGACCTCGCCTTCTTTGAAGACACGTTCGCAGGGCAGGTCGCCTCGCGCATCGCTCAGGTAACGATGTCTGTCCATCGCCAGATGATGCTGGCAATCGAGACGATCCCCTTTCTGATCATTCAGTTTGGAGGTTCGTTTGTGCTGTTGCTGGCTCTGGCCTGGCCTCTGGCTGTTCCGGTTTTCTTCTGGATCGCTGCCAATAGTGTCGTCGCCTGGCTGGCGATCCCGACCTATATGCAGCGTTCCGCCAAGGTTGCAGCGGCCAACTCCCGCGCCACGGGCGCCATGACCGATGTCTATTCCAACATCGCGATGGTGAAGCTTTTCGCGGCGGAAGACTCCGAGGCGGGTGCGATCCGCAAGGTGATCGGCGAAACGATCGATACCCGGCACAGCGAAAACCGGTCCTATATCCTGACAGACAGCAGCGTCTATTTCCTCAACGTTCTCCTCATGCTGGCCGTCGTTGTCATCGGTTTCTGGGGCCTTGTGGACGGCTGGGTCACGCTTGGTGACTTTGTCGCTGGCCTGACGGTGACCAGATCGCTGTCGGCGGCGAGCTCCAATTTCATAAGTGTCGGCCAGTCCATCACCAGCACGCTGGGCACGATCAAGGACGCAATGCCGATCATGACCAGCCGGCCAGAGATCATGGATCGCGACGATGCGGTCGAGTTGAAAGTGACAAAGGGGGAGATCCGATTCCAAGAGGTTTCCTTTGCCTATCAGCAGGACAGAAAACCGGTTCTGGAGAAGTTCAATCTGACGATTGCACCGGGAGAACGTGTGGGCCTTGTCGGCCTTTCGGGCGCTGGCAAGTCGACGGTCATTTCGTTGTTGATGCGGCTCAGGGATGTATCAAGCGGCCGCATCACCATCGATGAACGGGATGTCAGGGACGTCACGCAGGAATCGCTGCGCAGGCAGATCGGCGTCGTCACGCAGGACATCTCGCTGCTCAACCGGTCGATCCGGGACAACATCCGCTATGGCAAGCCATCTGCCAGCGACGCCGAAGTGCTTGCCGCAGCAAGGGCGTCCGAGGCCGAGGCCTTCATTGCAGAGCAGAAAGACAGCAAGGAACGGGTCGGGCTCGACGCGCATGTCGGTGACAGGGGCGTGAAGCTGTCGGGCGGGCAAAGGCAGAGAATCACCATTGCCAGGGTGCTCCTGAAGGATGCCCCGATCCTGATCCTCGATGAAGCGACCTCCGCGCTCGACAGCGAGGCGGAGCTCGCCATTCAGCAGAACCTCGCACGGATGATGGAGGGAAGAACCACGCTCGCGGTCGCGCACCGGCTGTCGACCATCGCGGCCATGGACAGGCTTGTCGTCATGGACGGCGGCCGCATCATCGAAGAGGGAACGCACCGCGATCTGCTGGCGCGCGGCGGCCTTTATGCAACGCTGTGGGAGCGCCAGTCCGGCGGATTCCTGGCCCACGCGGCCGAATAGGGGCGCCGGCACAAACACGACCGGAGCCTTGACGGCCGCTCATGTTTGTTTCCGCCGCAGGATGACCTTCAGATGCCACTGCTCAAGGGCGTAGGCGGTCGTATTCTCGCGGTAGAGCGCTTCGAAGCGCCGGAAGAATTCTTCTTCGAGCGGCTTGGTGTCCCTGCCGTCCCCGAGGGTCGGTTCGAACAGCCCGGTCCGCAGCGAGCTTGCCGCAAAGGCCTTGGTGTATCCGGCGTATTTCTGGGCGTATTCCGCAGGGTCATCGAGGCAGGATGAGAAAACGTCTCCGCCGCCGTCGACACCAACGACATCTATCGTGTCGACATCGTAGAGATCGGCAAGGCCCGATCCGTCCTCGAATGGTTCGCGGGCTTCAGACGCCGTGAGGAACCAGAGCCCGAAAACAAAGGTGTTGGCGATGCTGCGGTCCAGCAGTCCGTCATCCACCATCGATGCGGTTACGGCCTGCATCGCGCGATAGATGCCGCGCCCGGATGCCGCCTTATCGTTGATTTCACCAGCCTCCGGAACAGCGCCGATTGTTGAAACGAACAAAAATCCTCCCGGCTGAAGTTCTTCTGCGCGCAGGCGCAGGAATCTGGTCCAGTCTGCCTTCGCCTTCTGCCACATTGCCTGCCGCGCGCCGCCCGTCAGGTCTGCAAACCACAAGGTATCGGGCGCGTTGAGGTTCGCGGTTGATCTGAGCCAGTGGCTCGCAAAAAAGCAGGTGCCGAGAGAGACCGTGCGATCGGTCACCATGCGTTCGTAAAAGGAGCCGACGGCGGTCGAAACGAGGGGCGGATTTGGGCGGTTCAGATAACCGCTGTCCCCGGCAACGAGGCTCATGAGCGTGTTCCAGTCATTGCCCGACTGGTCGGCATGGCAGACCGAGACGGATCGTTGCGGTTCCAGGGTGGCCCAGGCGTCCAGCGCCGGTCGAACGGTCTCGATGGCGCTTTGCCCGGGGCCGCATCCATAGTCGGTAAAGTTCAGGCCAAACGGGAGATCCGCAACGCGGCGGGCCAGATCCGCGATGACGGCCGAGTTTCCGAGCGCATGTTCTTTCTGCGCAAGCGAGTTGGCGTCGTAGTCGACCATTCCCTCCGTTGACGGTGTTGTTTCGTCATGTTCCGGCATGTCAGTTCCCCCAGAATACGCTCAGCCGCAATCGCCATCGACACCAGTCAGGATTGCCCACTTTGACAGCGGCGTGAAGGCCTTATTCCACATGTGAGGAGGTTTGGGTGTTCGTCGCTGCCCGGCGGTTCTGCCGCATGAAAGGCCCTGCGGAGCAGGGAGGCCTTTGTGCTGCGCAACTGGCGGGCCTGGAAATGACGTCCGTTTGCATGTGGAGAGCATTCGAAGCGTGCTGAGTTTGTTCAACGCCTTGTTGATTTTCCAAAATCAGGCAGACAATACTCAACCATGGACAAGCGAGAACGTGCTGAACTCTTCCGCGAGCGGCTGTCGGATGCCATCCGCAGCCGCGACATGAACCGCAGCGATCTGGCGCGCGGTGCGAACCTGGATCGGTCCACCGTCTCTCAGCTTCTGTCGGAAGAAGCGCCGCGCCTGCCGAACGGCCAGGCGCTGGCGTCGATTTCAACCGCCCTGGGTGTGTCCGCGGACTGGCTTCTTGGCCTGTCGACACACCGCGGCGCGGCGGCCGAGATCCTCGATCAGGCGGTTCAGATTGCCGAAACCGACCGGCATCCGGTCGATGAGCATCTTCTGGCCTGGTATCGTGACGCTGTCGGAGCAAAGATCCGTCACGTGCCGGCAAATCTTCCCGACGTTCTGAAGACAGACGCGGTGCTGGCCTATGAATATGCCGGAGAAACCCTGCGCACCGCGGACCAGGCCATCACCGGCACGCGGGATCAGCGGGCTCTGCTCGGCCGCGCGGAATCGGACATGGAGATTGCGCTTTCCAAGGAAGCTCTTGAAGCCTTTGCGCGCGGCGAGGGCCTCTGGTCCGGTCTGTCTTCCGATGAACGCAGGGAGCAGCTTGAGGTGATGGGAAAGAGCCTCTCGGATCTCTATCCCTCCCTGCGGCTGCATCTTTTCGGGGCAACGGACCGCTATTCGTCGCCCTTCACCGTCTTCGGTCAGAAATGGGCCGCGCTCTATCTGGGGCAGCGTTATCTCGCCTTCTCCAACACGCGCCATATTCAGCTTTTCGCCAGCCACTTCGACGATCTTGTCAGGCATGCTGTTGTCCGGTCGCACGAGGCGGGCGCGTTCGTATCGCGTCTCGCCAGCGATGTCTGAGACGGGGGCTACCCGCATTCCTGAGCTTGCATCTGACAATTTGTGAGAACTGTTATTCGATGCGCGATGGAGGTTCAACGGCATCCTCGCGTCCGAATTTTGCCCGGATTTCCGGGATTTCAATGCGAGAGTTGTCCTTGCAAATCCCTTGAACCTGAAACGTGTAGTCGTCACACATGCATCTATGAGTCGATTTTTCTTGACATTTGAAAACGTATGTGTACATATGTAAACATATTGAGACAAACGAAGACGATTGGTAGCGCCCATGCCGAAGAGTATTCCGATCAGTGTCAGGCTCAGTGATGACGACGTGGCATTTCTTGCTGGCTACGAGGTTCAGGGGGCGCGAACCCCGAGCGACAAGATGCGTGAAATCCTGAAAGCGGCCCGCGAACGGGAAGAGGGCGTACAGGATGTTGCCTCGTGTGAAGATTTGCTCCGGTCGATGGTTCGGCCTGCCGAACGGGGCTTGCGGCAATTGCAGAGGGAAACCGGAAACAGGTCCGACCTTGTCATGAAACTGTATGAGAGATTGCCCGAAATGCTGGCAGAACTCATCGCATCGGCACCGGGGCCTGAGCAGGGCGAGCAGGATCTGGTAAAATTCGAGGCGGCCTTGTCCGCGGAGTTGTTTTCCGTGATCGAGGAAATCTTCGATCTCGGACTGACGACACCCAGCCGGACCTACGATCCGGCCCTGATGGACAGGCGCCTGGAGCCGATCCTGGAAGTTGCGCGGCTGCTGCAGCAACGGCGCGCCGCCAGGGATTGAACGACGTTCGTGTGAACGTGGACGCAGCAACAGCGGGAGAGGGTGCCGACACGGTGCACCAGCGGCTTTGACGCGCCGGCATACCGATTGCGCGGACGAATTTGTTTTTTGATTTTGTCGAAGAAAATGAACGGAAAGGAAGGAACAAGATGGCAGAAGGTCTCGTAGCACGCGTAACGCGTCTGGTCTCCGGCGGTGTGAACCAGTTGGTGGACTCCATTGAAAACACTTCCCCTGAAACCGTCATGGCAGAAGCGATCCGCGAGGTCGACCGGGCTGTCGACCAGGTGCGTGACGAATTGGCCGGTGTTCTGGCCAACAAGCATCTTGCGAACACGCGGCTTGGAGAAACCACCTCGCGTCACGAGGAACTCCAGGGTCAGATCGCCCTGGCGGTGAAGGAGGGACGCGACGATCTCGCCGAGGCGGCAATCGCACGTCAGCTCGATCTCGAAGTCCAGATCCCCGTGCTGGAATCCGCTGTGGCGGACGCCAGCCGAGAGGAGAAGGAACTGGAAGGATACATAGGCGCGCTTCAGGCCCGAAAGCGGGAAATGGAAGCCGAGCTTGAAAACTTCCGCAGGTCCCAGCAGCAGAGTGCAGCCGACGGCGCTGCGTCAGGCGCGGCTGCGCCCAAGGACAGCGTCGAGGGCAAGACACGCAAGGCGGAAGAAGCCTTCGATCGTGTCATGCAGAGCGCGACCGGTTTGCCGGGGACGCAGACGGCTGACAGAGCTGATGCAACCAAACTTGCCGAACTGGATGACCTTGCCCGCAAGAACAGGGTTTCGGAACGCCTTGCAGCATTGAAGGCGTCGGCGAAAGACGGTTGAACATGTTCGAGTTCATCCTAGCCGGGCCGAACACGCCTTTTGCGGTCGCTCTTGGCCTGATGATTGCGATCGCGCTCGCTGAAGGTGTGGGCACGCTCATGGGGCTGGGTCTGTCGAGCATGATCGACAGCCTTCTGCCCGAAGTGGACCTGCCGGACGCGGACCTCCCCGAAATCGACGCGCCGGACTTCGACGCGGACATACAGGGAGGCGCGTTGCCGGGAGATCTTGAAACGGTCGCCGCCGGAACGGAAGTGACCGGGCCGGGGCAGGGGCTCTTCAGCCAGATACTCGGCTGGCTTTGTTTCGGCCGCGTGCCCGCGCTGATTATCCTGGTGATCTTTCTCACCGGATTTGGCCTCGTCGGCTATGTGCTCCAGGGCCTGGTGCAATCGGTCAGCGGTTTCCTCCTGCCGGGTATCCTGGCATCTGCCGGGGCGTTTGCGGGGGCGTTGCCCTTCACACGGGTGACCGCACTTGGTCTGTCCAGGGTGATGCCCAGGGACGAAAGCGATGCCGTCTCGCGGCAGACTTTCGTCGGCAAGCCCGCCGTCATCGTGCAGGGGCATGCCAAACAGGGGCTACCCGCGCAGGCGCGTCTCAGCGACCCGACCGGGCAGTCGCACTACGTGCTGGTTGAACCGGATGTCGAGGGCGAGATGCTGGAACAGGGGACGGACATCATCATCGTCCGTCAGCTGGGACCGCACTTCACCGCGATCAGGAACACCAACGCGACTTTGACCGGCGCCGACGGCTGACGCCTGCGCCGGGCTCTCAATTTTCATCAAAGACCAAGGGAGTTGTAAGTTATGGACCAACTCATAAGCATTTTGATTCTCGTCGGCATCGGCTTTGTCGCCTTGCTGGCCATCGGATTGATCATTTCAAGGCTCTATCGCCGGTCGTCAAAGGAAGTCTCGTTCGTGAGGACCGGTTTCGGCGGCCAGCGCGTGATCATGAACGGCGGAACGCTTGTGCTGCCGGTGTTGCACGACGTGATTCCGGTCAACATGAACACGCTGCGCCTTGAGGTGCGCCGCTCGAACGACCAGGCCCTGATCACCAGGGACCGCATGCGCGTGGACGTGCTGGCGGAATTCTACGTCCGTGTTCAGCCGACCATCGAATCCATTGCCAACGCGGCACAGACGCTGGGCCAGCGGACGATGAAACCCGAAGCCCTGCGCGAACTGGTCGAAGGCAAGTTTGTCGATGCCCTGCGTGCGGTTGCTGCCGAAATGGGGATGGA
>JBCBUA010000023.1:28703-33662 GCA_039818365.1 Pseudomonadota bacterium | reverse complement strand
CCCTAACGTCTCTGATCGTGCGAGGCTGATGCTCTTCTACGAATGCTGTGCGGCGGATGCCTGGCCGCTGATGGGAGGCTCGGCCTACATACAGCGCCTGTCTCAGCAGCAGCAATGGGACGACCTTCAGGACAGGATGATTATCGGTGAACCGGTCCTGCAGCCGCGCATGAAAGAGGTTCCGGTGCGCTTGCCCTATCCGCCGGCGGCGGATGTCAGTTCCATCTTCCGGGTGCAGAAGTCCGGCGGCGCAAAAAGCGCGTTTGCCTGACACAGTCGCCCGTTTTGGCGGGAAAGGTGTCGGTCACCCGAAGCTCTGTCTTGGACGCCGCCCGGCAATGCCGCTATGAAGGGCTTCAGGCGAGTCAAAAAGGGGTGTCGACAGTCGTCGGATGGCAGAAACATGCGTCATATTTGATCTGGACGGAACGCTCGTTGACAGCGAGATCCTGTGCAACCAGGCTTTCGTCGATCTTTTGCCGGAACTGGGCGAAACGGCGGAGCAGCTGGTGCGCCGCTATCGTGGGATCAAGCTCGACCTGACCCTGGCTGATCTTGAAAACCGGATCGGCAGAAAACTGCCGGAGACGTTTGAGGAGACCTACCGTGACCGCGTCGCTGAGCTTTTCGCCGAAAGGCTCCAGCCGGTGCCCGGCGCAGCAGCGATGCTGGAAAGCCTCGATCGGCCCAGATGCATCGCTTCGAGCGGACCGCCGAAAAAAATCGCCCATTCGTTGAGCGTAAGCGGTCTGGCAGAGCACTTTGGCGACAACATCTACAGCTCCTATGTTGTCGGCTACTGGAAACCCGATCCCGGTCTTTTCCTGCATGCCGCGCGCGACATGGGACACCCTCCCGAGACCTGCATCGTCGTCGAGGACAGCGATGTCGGCGTTCAGGCCGCGGTCGCGGCCGGAATGGCAGTCCTGCGCTACGACCCGCATGCCGCTGAAAAGCCTGACGACAGGGCCATTGTGTTCAACGACATGTCCCGATTGAAGGAATTGGTTGCGAGATTGGAAGCGGAGCGGGCGGGCTAGGGTCTTTACAACACGAAGCAACGACGCCCCCACCAAAAAAACCACCTGCATGATCCCTCACACAGGTGGCTCTTTTCCAACATACGCAGCCTTGGTGCTGGCCGCGTTCGGTGACGGCTCCGAAGCGTCAGTCCATCTTGCGCAGCCGCTTGACGAGGGACGAGGTGTCCCAGCGGCCGCCGCCCATTTTCTGGACGTCCTTGTAGAACTGGTCGACAAGGGCGGTCACCGGCAGGCTGGCGCCGTTTTCATTGGCAGTGGCGAGGCAGATGCCGAGATCCTTGCGCATCCAGTCGACGGCGAAGCCATGATCGAAGTGATCGTCGAGCATGGTCTCGTAACGGTTCACCATCTGCCAGCTGCCGGCGGCCCCGCCGCCGATCAGGTCGATGACCGCGCGCCCGTCGAGCCCGGCCTTCTCGGCAAAATGCAGGCCTTCCGACAGTCCCTGGACAAGACCTGCAATGCAGATCTGGTTGACCATCTTTGTCAGCTGCCCGGCACCGCTTTCGCCGAGCCTGACGCATTTCTTGGCATAGGCATCGATAAAGGGTTCTGCCGCGTCATAAGCTGCCTGATCGCCGCCGCACATGACCACGAGCTGACCGTTTTCAGCACCCGCCTGTCCGCCTGACACAGGCGCGTCGACAAAGGAGACGCCGCCGTCGCTGGCAACGGCATAGAGCTCGCGCGTCACCTTGGCAGACACTGTCGTGTGGTCGACGAAGATGGAACCTGCCGCCATGTCCTTGAACGCGCCGTCGTCACCCAGACAGATCGAGCGCAGGTCGTCATCATTGCCGACACAGGCCATCACGAAGGCAGCACCGGCTGCCGCCTCGCGCGGTGTGGGCGCGAAGGCACCGCCATATTCGGCCGCCCATTTTTCCGCCTTGGCCGTCGTGCGGTTATAGACCGTCACTTCGTGACCGGCCTTTTGCAGGTAACCGGCCATCGGGTAGCCCATGACGCCAAGCCCAAGAAATGCAACCTTTGCCATTGAAAGTCCTCTTCATTCAAACCTGTGTCTCGTGGTGCCCGGCCTTGCAAAAGGGTCCCGCCGCCCATCGCGGGACGCCGTGTGACATTGCGCCTTCGGGAATGCCGGTCTTGTTCAAATTGACTTAAAGGTGTTGGCCCGCCCGTGCAACCGCGGCAGCAGTGGACCTGACGCGGATTTTACGCCGGCTTTTCGAATGCCACGTTCTATCAGCGCCGAAACACGCGTAGACTGGACGGGAAGGCAGGGTGCCAGACAAACGCAGGGAGAGACCGGCAGCTTGAGCGATCAGGGCGAAAACAGAGCGGGGCGACTGGTGCGGCTGTTGCGGATTTCCGGCGTGACGCTGGTGACGCTTCTCGTGGCAGGCCTTGCCGTTGCCTATTCCGTTGCGACCCTGGACATGTATTCCTCCGTCCGCCAGGACCAGGCCGCACAGGTGCTGACGCGCATATTTGATCGTCCGGTCGAAGTGCGCGGGCCGGTCATACTGACACCGGGCCGGCGTCTCGGCGTGAAAATCGAGGACACCTATATTGAGAGGTCATCCGGGTCCGCCAGCGGAGAAGGCCGCGTCTTCGACACGGTGGAGTTCGACGCGCCCTACGGTCTCCTGCGCGGCGATGTGTCCGGCATTCGAAATTTCAGCATGAGCGGGGCCGATATCGAATACCGCGCCGACCCGTCCGGCGAGCGCCGCCAGGCCTGGTCGTTCGAATTGCTGTCGATCCTTCTCAACAATCCGGTCTTTGACAATCTCGAACTGACCGATGTCGAGTTTCACTTCATCGACGAGGCGGACGGCTGGAATGAGGTTTTCAGGATCGAGTCTTTCAAGCTGGTGACGACCGATACCTCGCCATCAACGGAGGTCAGCATCAAGGCTGCCGTCAACGGTACGCCCCTGAGCGCTTCGGGCGTGGTGCCGTCATCTGTCTGGGTGCGCGACCATGACAGCCGTGGGCCCTTCGACCTGTCATTTGCATTGCCCGGGCTCGAAGCCAGTCTGAGCGGGACGGTCGACACCTCCGGGAAGGTCGCCAGCATCGACGGCGACCTGTCCGCGACATCCGCCTCCGTCACCGAACTTCTGGCGTCGCTGGGCCTTGAAAGCGCGGTCGAGGGCAAGGCGTCGCTGACATGGCAGTCGAGCGGACCGATCGACAGGTTCGACATCGCCGGTCTCGCGCTCGATTTCAACGGCGACGATGGCGATGTCATAAAAGTCCGGGGAACGGTTTCGGACGTTTTCCAGGGATCGGTCTTCGATCTCGACTTCACATCAACCTTCGCGCCGCCTGAAACGGTGTCCGGTTCCGCGCTTGCGATCAATCTGAAAGAGATATCGGGGCGGGTGAGCGGCCCGGTCGAAGCGCTCTCCATCGACCGCACGATCGTGACGACGAATGCGCTTTTGCTGGAGTTTGACGAGATCGGGCCGATTTCTGTCGGACGCATCATCAAGGGTGACGGCAATCGGATCGGCCTCAAGGACATCACCATCCTCGACGGGCCGGAGGGGGCGCCATATCTGGTCATGAAGGGCGATGTGGAGGACATTCTGGCGCTCAGGGGCGTATCGCTCGACGGCACGTTCGAGCTTCCCACAGCCGTGCTGCTCAACCGGCCTGCCGGCGACGCGCCCGGTCTTGGCACGGTCAGGGGAACGGTTGTTGTCGGGGAAACCTCCGGGGCGCTCGGGCTGGAAGAACTGCGCGGCGAAACGGCCGGAACGGATCTCATCGACCTTGGGTTCGCATTGGCGATCCCGGAATTCCGGGTGCTCGACGAATTGGAGTTTTCAACCAATCTGACCTTGCCCAGGCCGGAAGCGGCGCTGGCCGAACTCGGCATCACGACCGACCGGAGTTTTCCCGAAATCCGCTTTTCCGGCTCCAGTGGGCTTTCCGCCGGAGGAGCCAATTTCAAGGGGGATCTCGTTTCCGGGGCAACGCAGGTGAATGCGGATCTTCACCTCAACCCGGCGGAGGTTGACGGCAAGTGGATGCTGACCGGCGCGATTTCATCACAGGAAATGGACTTCACCGATCTTGCCGCGCTGTCGGACTTTGCCCAGTTGAGCGTGACCGGCGAGGAAAACGGGCCGGATATCGAACTGACCAGGGAATTCGAGGCCGCCTTGAGTGCGAAGGTCGGGCTGGACGTGAAGAAGATCGTCTCGGGCAACAAGCACGCCGGCAACCTCACCGGCACGCTCGAATATAACGCCGATCTGCTGACGCTGGCCGGGCTGAAGCTCGACTACATCGGCGGCACGGTCAGCGGTGACTTCGGCGTTGATTTCGGCAAGGAAAGTCACCCTGCCCACGCGCACGGGCGCATGGAGAAATTTCCGCTCAGGAGCCTGATGAACGAGATTGGCTTGACCGCGCCGATTTCCAGCACGGTCTACGCCAGTTTCGATGTCACCGGCAATGCCCGGTCCGAGGCGGGTTTCCTGAAGACGCTGTCCGGCAACGTGTCGGCTTCGCTCTGGGGCGGCACCTTGCCGAACCGCCTTCTGGACCTGACAGGGCTCAACGTCTTCACCTGGCTGGTGACCAGCAACAAGGAGCACACCAGCAAGCTCGTCTGCGCAGTGCTGCCGCTGCATTTCAGGAACGGTGTCGCGACGTCGAAGCGGATGATCGTTGAGACGGAAAATGTCCAGCTTGTCGGAGCGGGTACCGTGAACCTGAGATCCGGTGCGCTGGATCTTTCCTTTGCCCCGCGCGCCAAACGCAAGCAGCTTGTCGAGATCGTCTCTCCGTTCGAAATCCACGGGACACTCGGCAAACCGGACGTGACCGTCAAGGATGCTGGACCCGGCAGGGCCATCGGCGAGGTCGTCGCGCTGCCGCTCAACCTTGTCAGCCACATTTTCAGGGGCTCGGGTCCGATCGACGAAAAGGCACGGCC
>JBCBUA010000023.1:24807-28604 GCA_039818365.1 Pseudomonadota bacterium | reverse complement strand
ACGTCTAAGGCATTGGGAACGAAACGTTATTTTATAACATTTGCGTTCGTCGGGGGATCTTTCCGGGGGAGAGAACAGGAATGCGCATTGGAAGTTTGATGACCGTGTCGACGGCGCTTTTTTTGAGTGCCTCCAGCCTGACGTTCGCGCAGAACCCGCGGGCCAACCCGTCGACCGATGTTGCCCTGATCAATGGCCAGATCCACACGATGGATGAGACCGGCACGATCGCCGAAGCCATTGCGATCGAAGGCGACGAGATCGTCTATGTCGGCGACGCGGCCGGCCTCGGCGATGTCATCGGCCTTGGCACGGAAGTGATCGATCTGGAAGGCAAGATGGTCCTGCCCGGATTTGTCGATGGACATATTCATGCTGCCGTCGGCGGACTGATCATGCTCGGGGTCGACCTTCAGACAGATGACAAGGATGAACTCTTCGCCCGCATCCGCGAGGAAGTGGAAACCAACAATGACGAAGTGATCCTCGGATATGGTGTTCGCTTCAATCCATGGACCGACGGCAATCCGACAGCAGCGATGCTCGATGAGATCGAAAGCGAGCGTCCAGTTTTTTTCTGGGCGATTGACGGACATGCAGCCTGGGTCAATTCCAAGGCGCTGGAGATGGCCGGCATCGACAAGGACACGCCGGACACCGCGCCGGGGTTTTCCTTCTTTGAACGCGACGCCGATGGCAACCCGACCGGCTGGATCATCGAGGTTCCGGCTCAGCTGCAGGTTCTGTCCGCTCTGATCGACATAACGCCGGAATTCATGGCCGGGGGTGTGCGCGAATGGCTCGACAGGTTTGCGGCTGCCGGGATTACAGCGGTTCACGACCACGGGATTCAAGGCATGAGTCAGGAAGAAGGCTTCCAGATGATGGCGGATTTCGAAGAGGAAGGGGACCTTCCGCTTCGTTTCATCGGATCCTGGTACTGGAATGACGGCAGCGTCGATCCGCTGCCGGGAACGCGTGAACTCCGCGAGCTTTTCAATTCGGACCTGGTCAAGGCACGCCATTTGAAAATCAACATGGACGGCGGCGACGACAAGTGGAACGCGCTTTATGTCGAACCCTATTCCGACAAGCCGGACATCGTTCCCGAGCCGATCATTGCCTACGATGTTGTTCAGGACGCGGTCGTTCGCGCTGACGCCGAAGGGATCGATATCACCTGTCACTGTTTTGGTGACCTCGCGGTGAGAAAATTGCTTGACGCTGTGGAGGAGGCAATCAGGGTCAACCCGCCCCGGGACAGACGGCACAAGATAACCCACGGAACCCTGATCCATCCGGATGACGCGGCTCGATTTGGTGAGTTGGGCGTGATCTACGATTCCTCGGGAGCGTGGATGAGCCTCGATCCGCTTCTTCAAGGCGTATCGACGGAGAGACTTGGTGAAGACCGGGTTCAAGGCATGTTTCCCGTAACAGCCGTTCTGGCCGGTGATGGCGTGTTCTCGTTCGGGTCGGATTGGCCCGTATCTGGCTACGTTTCGGAGTATCGCCCGCTGGCGGCAATCGAAACAGGGATCACGCGCACGCTCGACGGCCGCAAGGAAGTGCCTCCGCTTGGCGGTCCGGAGGCGGGAATGTCACTGGAACAGGCGCTGAGGTCCCACACCATAGACGCCGCCTATGGCATCGGGATCGATGATGAAGTCGGCAGCCTGGTCGTCGGCAAGAAGGCCGATCTCGTGGTGCTGTCGGAAAACCTCTACGAGATCGACCCGAACGACATCTCCGAAGTGGACGTGCTCTACACCATGATGGGTGGGCAACTCACCTATGACAGCACGGCCGAATAGGGGAGGCCCGGTATGCGTATCCTGTTGGCAGTCCTCCTGCTCATCACCGGCACGTCGGCGGGCGCGGCCTGCGGCAACCCACTGCTTTGGGCGATGCTGTTCGCCAAGGTGCCTGAGGCGAAGGTCGTCTACGAAGCCGAACTCGCCGCGCGCAAGGACGGCCTGATCACCGCACGCCTCTACGACGCCAGGCCCGGTCAGGCCTATCACCTCTGGTCCAAGGCCTGGATCATGGATCTGGCAAAGGAAATGCAGCCGACCGTGGAAAGCCGGTTGGGTCCGGACCAGTCGCTGACCATCCTGCTCGCAGACGAGGTTGCCGCCGTGCGTTTCTCCCGGGAGGCCGGCGTTGAATTCGTGCCGGCGGCCGGTCTCGGCCGGATCGAGCGCTACGATCTGATCACCAGCACAAATGCACTGAAAAGCGTCTGGCGGGATGGTCTGAGCTACGAGGAGATGCTCGCATTCGATCTTGCCAGAACGCCCGAGCACAAGAGCAATCATTTTCTGAAGGCCTTCTTCTAACGGTTTCCGATCACTTCAGGCGGTGGCCTTTTACAAACAACTTGCATGGGGGGAAACATGCTCAAAGACCCGAACATCAGAACCGCGCTGCCGGTCCTTGTCGCAACCTGTGCCCTGCTGCTGTCCACGGCTGTCTCGGCGCAATATTTCGGCCACGAATATGAGGGCAAGCAGGCACCGATCCGGGAGGGCGAACAACCGGTCGTGCCGCTTGATACCGAGGACCCGACCTATAACGCGTGGCGCACGCCGCTCCCGAGCTACGAGGGCGAGAAAGAGGGCCGCACGCCGGGGCTGGTGGACCCGGCGCGGTTTTATGGTCAGGGCTATGCCCAGTTGCCCACCTTCCTGCATCAGCCGCTGGCGTTCACGCCCGAGGATCTTGCCGCCGCCGAAGTCGATGTCGCGATCATGGGCGCTTTCACCGACATGGGCAGCGGTGCCCGCGGTGCCTCGCGCGGCCCGAACGCCGTGCGCAATTCGTCGATTTATCTCGGCTACGGGGCCCGGCAGCCGCATATGCATGTGATGGTCGATCCGCTTCAGGACATGACGGTCGTCGATTACGGCAACGCGCCAAACGACATGATGAGCACGGAACGCACCATCCACGCGGTGCGGTCCTTTGTCCGCCAGGTCGCGGAAGTTCAGCACGTGGACGGAAGCCGGGTCATCCCCTTCATCATAGGCGGTGACCATTCGCTGATGTATCCCGATGTCGCGGCGCTGACCGATGTCTATGGCAAGGGCAATGTCGGCGTGGTGCATTTCGATGCTCACTATGATGCCGGCAAATACGGCTTTGGTCACCTCATCAACCACGGCATGCCCGTCTACCGGCTGATCGAGGAAGATCTGGTCGACGGACGGAACTTCATTCAGGTCGCCCTGCGCGGCTATTACCCGGACGAGAAAGCGTTCGAATGGATGCGTGAAAACGGGTTCCGCTATCACACCATGGCCGAGATCGAACGGCGCGGGTTCGACGCGGTCATGGAAGACGTCATCAAGGAAGCCAATGACGGTCCGGAATACATCTTCGTCTCCTTCGACATCGACACGCTCGATCCGGCCTTCGTGCCGGGAACGGGGACGCCGGAACCCGGCGGCCTGATGCCGCGCGAGGTCTTTCCGATCATCCGGCGGCTCTGCGCCGAATCGAACGTGGTCGGTTTTGAACTGGTAGAACTCGCCCCCTTGATGGACCCGACCTATGTCTCCGCCCTCAATGCCAACCGGGTCGTCCGGGAGTGTCTGACCGGCATTGCCATGCGCAAGCAGGGCCTGACCGACCCGCATTATCTGAGCCCGCTGACAGTCACACATGGCCAAGACAAGAACTGACCGGTTCGTCGCCGGCGCTTTGGTGCTGACAGGGCTCTGGCTCGGGCCCGCCGCGGCGGAGCCGATGACCCTGTCCTGGGCGGATCTGCGCACAAACCGCCCGGCGTCCTGTGC
>JBCBUA010000023.1:0-24708 GCA_039818365.1 Pseudomonadota bacterium | reverse complement strand
AGCGTTTCTAAACAACTATCTGAACCAGCCGAAATGCGCGCAGCAGGCGGGCTCGGCGCGATTGCTGTCGCGCCGCTACGAAGCCTGCGCGCCGGGAACCGAAGGCCTGGATGGTCACGCTGTGCGGATCGCCGGATACGCACACCCGCTCGAGTTCGAATTCAGGGATGTGAAGACGTTCCTGCTGATCCCGCCGCTGCGCCAGGACTGCAATCACCCGCCACCGCCGCTGCCGGACCAGGTGATCGCGGTCGACTTTCCGGACGGGCTGGACGTCTCCGCCGACCCTGTCTGGGTAACGGGCGTACTTCGGCTCCAACAGAGCAAGACCCATCTGGCAACGACCGCCTACACGCTTGAGGCAAAAACCGTCACACCGGCGAACATCCCGGATGTGACCGGCGGGGACTGACGCCCGGGGCGGAGGCAGGGCCTCCGTCTGAAAGAGCGGGCCGGGCCTCGAAACGTCAGGTCCGCCGCAAGAAACCTCACCCCGCCTTCAGGCCGCGGACTTCCGAGGCGCGGGCGCCGGGGGTGACGCCGAACCAGCGTTTGTAGGCCCGGATGAAGGCAGGCGAATCCGAGTAGCCCAGCAGGTAGGCAATCTCGGGCAGGGAGAGATCGCTCTTGTGCAGATACTCTTCCGAAAGGTTGCGTCTGACGTCCTCCAGGACTTCCGAAAATGTCGTGCCTTCGTCCGCAAGCCGCCGTGCGAAGGTGCGCTCGGTCATGCCTAACTTGGCCGAAACCGTGCTTGCTGAGCTCTGCCCCCGGGGCAGACCGTCGATAATGTGAAACTCGACATTGGCAAGAAAGCTCTTCGGGGCGGAGCGCCGCTCTTCCAGCATCCTGTCGGCGACGTTGGACATGAGCGCGAGCAGGTCCTTGTCGGAATGCACCAGCGGCGTTGCAAGATCTTCGGCGTGAAACACGATCCCGTGCATGTCGCTGCCGAAAAAGATCGGGCAGCCGAAAAAGAGTTTCATCTGCGCAGGGGCCTCGGCGCGCTGATGATGAAAGTGGATCTCGGCCGGCCGGAGGATCCTGCCTGTGCCGAACCGGTAGTTCGACAGGATCGCGGCCATGCCGGCCTCATTTGCCTGCCGCTTGAAATAGGAACTCCGGTCGACCTCCTGATAGGAGAGCTTCGCGGTGGTCTCCGTCTTGGCGAGCGAGAGCCGGTAACTGTCAACGAAGATATTGACGTATTTGACGTGGTTCTGGATCGCCTGTTCCAGGGTTGCCGCAGATATGCCGAGATAGGCGATCACGCCGAACGTGCCGGTGGGCGTCGCCTTGCCGACATCGAAGCCGAACAGGTCGTCATCGAGATATTGCGCGGCCTGTTCCAGAAAGGCATCGGATTTCTTGAGCGGAACCCGGCGGTCGAAGCCTTCCAGGTCTTCGGGTGTAAGCCCGGATGCCGCGAGTGCATCTGAAATATCCTCGCCGCGGCTTTCCATCACCTTCACGGCGGCCCGGATCAATGCGGCATCGACTTCGGCTTCGCTCAAAACGGCCTCCCCCGGGCTATCTGGCACGAAATGACAGCATATTGGCTGGCGCGGACAATCGAAAGCGCGATTGCGCGCCCAAATAAGAATTGTACAGACGGTACTGATAAAACAAAGAAATTCCGCACGAAAAAAACCGTCGGTAAATTACAAACTCGTCGCGGAATGATTGCCTACTCCGGCTATACGGTTGTTCGTCGCGCCTGTTCTGCCCCCCCCATCGGCCGCGATGGACAGGCCGTGGTTCCCGACCACGGCCGGCCGTGAGCCTCATTGACCGCGCTTCGGCGCGGTCTTTTTGTTTTTGCGGCTCGAAAACCCCTTTTCCCGGCCATGTTGCCGGTCACAGGCAAAAGATTCTCATTGTACTGCGCTCTGGACGGCACTAGCGTGGCGATTATCGGTTCGCAGCAGATACGGCTGCCAGCAGATCCATCTTCCACCTAGCCAGTTCACATGAGGCGTTTCATGGCGCAGTTGCCGAATTCTCTCGAAGCCCGCGATATCGCTGTTCAACTTCATTCCTATGCCGACGCCCGCCGCCAGGAAGACACCGGCTCGCTTGTCATCGACAAGGGCGAGGGCATCTACGTGGAGGACATCAACGGCAAGCGCTACATCGAGGGCATGGCAGGCCTTTGGAGCGTCGCCGTCGGCTTCGGCGAAAAGCGCCTGGTGGAGGCCGCAGCCCGCCAGATGGAAAAGCTGCCCTACTATCACACCTTCACCTACAAGACCCATGGCCCCTCCATCGAGCTCGCCGAAAAGCTGATCGAGATGGCGCCGGTGCCCATGTCCAAGGTCTATTTCACCAATTCCGGATCGGAAGCCAACGACACCGCGATCAAGCTGATCTGGTACCGCTCCAACGCCCTTGGCCAGCCCGAGCGCAAGAAGATCATTTCGCGCATGCGCGGCTATCATGGCGTCACGGTCGCCTCGGCCAGCCTGACGGGCCTGCCGAACAATCACAGGTCCTTCGACCTGCCGCTGCCGCAAATCCTGCATACGACCAGTCCGCATTACCGCACGATGAAAAACGACGGTGAAAGCGAAGCCGAGTTTGCAAAACGGTGCGCGCAGGACCTGGAAGATCTCATCCTGGCCGAAGGGCCCGAGACCATTGCCGCCTTCTTTGCCGAGCCCGTGATGGGCGCGGGCGGTGTCGTGGTGCCGCCCGAAGGTTATTGGGAAGCGGTCCAGCCGATCCTGAAGAAATACGGGATCCTGTTTGTTGCCGACGAGGTGATCTGCGGGTTCGGCCGCACGGGCAACATGTTCGGCACGCAGACCTTCAACCTGCAGCCGGACATGATGACGCTGTCGAAAGCCCTGTCGTCGTCCTACCAGCCGATCTCCGCGCTTCTGATCAACGACACGGTCTATGAGCCGATTGCCGACGAATCGCACCGTATCGGCGTTCTCGGACATGGCTACACCGGCAGCGGGCATCCGGTTGCCGCCGCCGTTGCCCTAGAAAATCTCAAGATCATCGAGGAGCGCGATCTGGTCGGCCACGTCAAGGAGATCGCACCGACGTTTCAGGCACGGCTCAAGGGCCTTGCCGACAATCCGCTGGTCGTCGAAACGCGCGGCATCGGTCTGATCGGCGCGGCTGAACTGCACCATCCGGCCCATTCCGACACGCCCGGCTCTCTCGGTGCCGCCGCCAATGTGGTCTTCCATGAAAACGGCCTGATTTCGCGTGCCATGCTGGACGCCATGGCGTTTTGCCCGCCGCTGATCATCACCGAGCAGCAAGTGCACGAGCTGTTCGACATTGCCGAGCAAAGCCTGAAGAAAGTGGCCGATACCCTATGACCGGATGGTCGATCGTCGGCACCATCAGCGGCACGTCCGCCGATGGCATCGACCTGGCCGAGATCACGACGGACGGCCACACGATCAGCCGCTTCGGTCCGGCCCAGACAACCGGCTACCGGCCGGCAACGCGCGAATGTGTGCTTGCGGCGGCCGGGCGGAAAGGCGCAGGGCGTGAAGACTGGCCGCAGATTGCACGGGACGTAACGGCGGATCATGCCGGTGCCATTCGCGCGTTTGTCCAACACCATGCGCTCGAACCGGACGCAATCGTGTTTCACGGACAGACGGTCTGGCATGACCCGAAGGTTGGTGAAACGGTTCAGCTTGGCGATCCGCAAAGGCTGGCAAATGACCTTGGTCTGCCGGTCATTGGCGATGTCCGTCTTGCGGACATGAAGGCGGGCGGCGAGGGCGCACCGCTCGTGCCGGTCTATCACCGGGCGCTGGCCAAGACACTCGTCGGGGCGGACCGGGAACCGCTCTGCTTTCTCAACATTGGCGGGGTCTCGAACCTGACTTTCATCGACGGCGATGATCTGCTCGCCTTCGATATCGGTCCCGGCAACGCGCTTCTCGACGACTGGGTCAGACAGCATGGAGCCGGCGATTTCGATGCCGGAGGCGTGATTGCCGCGAAAGGCAGGGCAGATGAGGCGCGTTTGACAGAGGCGTTGAAACATCCGTTTCTGAACGAGCCCGGACCAAAATCGCTGGACCGCTACAGCTTCTCAGCGGACTTTGTCGACGGCATGGACCTTGAGGACGGTGCGGCAACGCTGATGACCTTCACCGCCGAGGTGATCGCAAAGGCTGAAGGACTGTTGCCCAGGCCGCCGCGCCTTTGGCTTGTCTGCGGCGGCGGCAGGCTGAACCCGGTCCTGATGCAGGCCCTGCGCGACCGTCTCTCCGGAGACGTCGTCTCGGCCGATGACTTCAGAATTGACGGGGATGCGCTAGAAGCACAGGCCATGGCTTTTCTGGGTGCGCGCCTGAAAGCCGGACTGCCGACGACCTTCCCGGAAACGACGGGTGCCGGCAGGCCGGTGACCGGCGGGAACGTCTATCTTCCTGCTGCTTGACGCCAAGGATCGGCTGCCGTTCCGGGCAGATCCCTATAGCCCTATCGCCCGGTTTATGTCTCTGCCTGCGTTGACGGCAAGATAGGTCGGGTAGGGCGCGCGCTGGCTCACGTCGATGTCCCGTTTGAGCCACTCCCGGTCTTCCAGAAGACACAGGGACTGGGATAGAGCCCGGTCGGTGATCTGTCCGAGACCGGACTTGATCGCCGAGAACCGTTGCGGCGTCTCGGTGACGGCGAGGATTGGAACAGCCCAGCTTCGCTTCAGAACCGAGAACGCGTCATCATCCGGCACGCTTTTCAAGATGCGGCTTGCCATCGCTGCGACGACGGCTCCTTCCGCCGTCAGGCGGAACTCCGGGCGCAACGGATGCCCGTGTCCGGGGTTCCGCTCGATCATGTTCAGGTGGACCAGGTGCTCCAGACTGTTCGCAAAGGACGTCCGGCTGGCGCCCGTTGCCGCAACCAGCGGTGCCTGGCGCCCGGGAACCCCGTCATGCAAAAGCGCCAGGATTTTGAGCGACCAGGTCTTTGATGTGAGCTTGACAAGCAGGTTCAATTCCATAAAGTATATTTAATATATTTTTGATACAAAGGAAAGCGTGATGCCGGTCGTTTCTCTGGAAAACACAATCACTTTGGCCCTCTCGGTGCGGGACAGACACGCCAGCGCAAAATGGTACGGGGACAATCTCGGTTTCGAAGTCCTCTATCATGCCGACGAGGCCGGCTGGAGCGAGCTTCAAACGAAAACCGAAGGGGTCACGCTGGGGCTCGGAGAGCAGGTTGAGCCCGCACCCGGGAACATGGTTCCGGTATTCGGGATCGCCGACATTGCCACCGCACGCGCGGCATTGGAAAACGCCGGCGTAAAATTCGACGGCGACACGGAAACGATCGAAGGCATGGTCAGTACCGCGACCTTCTATGATCCGGACGGCAATGCCCTCATGCTTGCGCAGGATCTTTCAAAATAAATATTCCTCATGAATATAATTGGCGATGTTCAGTGTATTAGCGGAATTATTTCAATATAAGAGGTTCGTATTTTATTTAATTGATAAAAATATTCGTATTTGAGTGTGTTGTTACTGAAGTTTAATTAGGAAATGCAGAAATCGGAATCAAATAAATCTCCAGGACGTTTCTTTGCTTTGAAAAAAAAGGGGTGTCTGTCCAAAGACAGAAACAGACTGGAGGTTGAAAATGTCTTTTGCAAAATATGTGACCTGCGCCGCGACGGCGACATGTCTTCTCGCTGGAAGTGCCCTTTCGGCAAGTGCAGCAACGCTGATGGTCGGCAACAAATATGCCGGGACCGTCAGCTTCATCGACCTGGATACCGGTCAGGAGGTGCAGCGGCCGATCACGGGCGGGTCACCTCATGAACTGGCCGTGTCGCCTGACGGCGACAAGGTTGTCGTCGTGTCCTATCTCGAAGACGGCTATATCGGCCGGGAGCTCAACGTGTTTGATGTCGCAACGGCCGAGCACCTGAAGACGATCGATATCTCGCCCCATATGGCACCGCATGGCATCGCCTGGCTCGGTGACAGTGACAGCGTGATCGTGACCACCGAGGAAACCCGCGACGTGATCACCGTTGATGTCGTCAAGGGCAAGGTGACCGGACATGCCATTCCGGGTCTCATCGGAACCCATCTGCTCGCCATGTCTCCCGATGATCAAACCGCCTATGTCACAAGCCGCGGATCGGACAAGGTCTCGGTGATCGACGCGCAGACGATGGAGATCTTGACCACGGTGAAAGCGGATACCGGTCCGGAGGCCGTTGACGTCAGCCCGGATGGTAAAACGCTCTGGGTCGGCAACAACCAGTCCGAGACCATCATCGTGTTCGACACGGACGAAATGGAGCGTCGGCATGTGATCGAGACAGGGTATCTGCCGATCCGGGTAAAATTCAATCCTGCCGGGACGATGGCCGCCGTCGCCGACCTGAACGGAGACCGGATCGTCATCTATGATCGGACTTCGCATGAGGTCAAAGCGGAAGTGGATCTCGCTCCGCATGGTGCGCACGGGCCTGCATCCCTGTTGTTCTCTCCGGACGGCAAGTCGCTGTTCACGGGTGCCCAGGATGGTGCGCGGGTCGCGGAAATAGATACGGCCACCTGGACGGTGTCGCGCGTGTTCGAAACCGACGAGGGCGCGGACGGGCTTGCCTTCAGTGATCTGAAAGTCGGCGTCTGACGCTTGATGAAGGAGGTTTGAGAGCCTCCTTCTCTTGCTTAAACTGTGTCTTGCCGCTAACCAGAACCCATGAATGGATCCGAAATCTACAAGCGTCTGATCGGTCTCGTCGAAGACAGGGTGCTGAAACCGGGCGACCGCCTGCGGGAAGCCGATCTCGCCGAAGAGTTCGGTGTGTCGCGGACGCCGATCCGCGAAGGTCTCAAACGGCTCGAAGCCCAGGGACTGGCCGTCCATGAGCCCAACCGGGGCATGGTCGTGCCGACGCTCGATCACGGGCAGATCAACGAAGTCTATTTCATGCGCGAAATGCTGGAGGGAACGGCGGCCGGACTTGCCGCCAAACACGCTTCCCAGCCGGAAATCGAGATCCTGCAGGATCTCGTCAACGCGGACAGGCAGCGCATGGCCGACAAGGACAGTCTTGTCCGCTCCAACCGGGATTTTCACCGGCGTCTGTGCCTTGCCTCGCACAACCGGTATCTGGTCGACC
The DNA here is from genome assembly GCA_039818365.1 of Pseudomonadota bacterium. GTDB lineage: Bacteria > Pseudomonadota > Alphaproteobacteria > Rhizobiales > Stappiaceae > Roseibium. The sequence continues at coordinate 17,585 of JBCBUA010000023.1, read as the reverse complement.
TGATCGAGCACCTGCGCCTGTCGCTGATCCTGATGGCGGGAACCACGCTGGACACCCCGGAGCGCCGGGAAACCGCCGTGGAAGAACATGCCGCCATCGTCGAGGCAATCGCGCAGGGCGACAGCGAGGCTGCAGAAGCCGCGGCGCGTCTGCATATCGCACATGCCCACAAGACCCGCCTGCAACAGATCTGATCAGGAAAGCGCGGCAGTCGTCCTTCAGGGCGCGATCCAGCTTGCGCTGTCCAGTTCACCGTTGTCGCCGTAGGAAAATCTGGCCCGCAGATTGTTGTTCCGCGCCAGCTGGCACCAGTCCAGAGACAGGGTCCTGAAGTAGAGAACCCCGAAGCGGTCCTGGCCGGTTTCTGCGATCTCGGCAACCGGTGCCTGGGCAATCGGGTCACCTTCTGGCGGAAGGTCGTCTCCGGGAGGGCCGCCCTGGTAGGTCGCCCTGGTGTGAGCCGGCAGCCGGCTCCAGACCCGTTCGGCCTCGGTCGAGCCGGCAGCGGCAAGCCGCATGTGTCCGCGCAACCGCAGCTGCAGTTTCAGAACGTCCGAATATCCAAGGATCGTCGTGTTGCCATTGTCCTGCAGCTCCCGCCATTTCGGGCTTCGGGTATCGGTGTGAAACTCCAGAATGCGCGTGGACGCATCAGCGGAGCGAAGCACGACGGTGCGCGCTTCGGGAAACTGGCAGCGGCCAAGCGATGCCAGCGTCAGATAGCGGAACGGCTTCTGCGCATCGGCGGCGGCTGTGCCGAGTGCATTCCAGGCCGCTTTCTCGATCGTGGTCAGGTCTTGCTGCATGGCGCGTCCTTGTTCGGGTGCCGTTTATTTGTGGAATTCCGGGTAGGTCTTGCCGAGATGCGCCTGCATTACTTTCAGACCGTCCTTGAACACCCGATCCCGTCCGATGCCGATGCGGAAATGGTCTTGTGGCGTATCGCCGAGGTCACTGGCGTAAATGGACGAGGGCAGAAGCAGGACACCGCTTTCCTCGACCAGCTTGCGCGTGAAAGTTTCGACGCCGTCCGGGCCGAGATATCTCGGAAAGGCGACGCAGCCGCCCATCGGGCGTTGCCACTCGAAAAGCCCCGGATAAGCGCTGAAGACCCGTTCAAGCGCCGCGGCATTCTCTTCCATGACCGAACGGTTGCGCGCAAGGATCGTCTGCCTTGCTCGCAAGGCGATCAGCGCGAGGATTTCCGAGGGGCCGGCGTTGCAGATCGACAGGTAGTGTTTGAACCGTTCAAGTCTTTGCAATAGATCGCGGTCCTGTGAGGCAACCCAGCCGATCCGCAGGCCTGGCAGTCCGTACGCCTTGGACATCACGTTGAGGGAAATGCCGCGCTCATAGATATCTGCGATCTGCGGCATCCGGTTTTTTTCGTCCAGTTCGACGCCGCGATAGACCTCGTCGCTCAGAATGTAGATGCCGTGCGTTCGGGCGAGCGAGACAAGCGCCTCAAGGTCGTCCCGCGGCAGCAGGAAACCGGTCGGATTGTGAGGGAAATTCAGCGAGATGAGTTTGGTGTTCGGCCTGATGGCATCCTTCAGGCGATCGAGATCGAGACGCCATCCGCAGGGAGCCTCGTTTGAACCCGAGGGAGAGACATAGTCCAGCGGAACCCCGGTGACCTCGCAGATGGAAAGCGGAATTGTCTCCGCACCCTGATAGTTGGGGGTCGGCACGATGACATGGTCATCTTTCGTCAGGAGCACATTCGGAACCGCAAAAAGGCCTTCGCCCGCACCCGCCAGGCACAGGATGTTGCTGTCTGACAGCGTGTCATACGTGCTTGCAATCTCCCGGCGCAACGCCGGAGCTCCCCAGGTTTCCGTATATCCCAGCCAGAGATGTTCAAAGCTTGAGCGGTCTTCGTCTGAGGCGAGCGCCAGAAGCCCGGACAGCGACAGGCTCTCAAGGTCCGACGCGGTCATATGATGCTGTGCGGTGAACTCCCACCTGGAGAAGAATACTTCCAGTCCGAAGTCGCGCATCGGGCGCGGGCTCGTTGCGGTCACGGTCATGCGGACGCTTCCTTGTTGTTGGTCTTTGCTTCCCGGAGCATGTCGTAGAAACTTGCGCGCGAGATCCCGAGAGCCTTCGCGACATACTCACCGGCCCCCCTGGCAGAAAGGACATCGGCATTGAGGAGCCGGCGCAGGATTTCGATGCGCGCGGGCCGGCGCAGCTGATTGTGTGCGATCTTCAGATCCTGGAGAGTAGTCTCGATGATCTTGTTCGTGAGTTCGCGCCAGTCGTTCTTCACGATGGAAGGCTGCATGCCTTCATCAAGGCGTGTCATTGTGCTCAAAAGTGCGGACACCGTTTCCAGATCACCGGTCTTGAAATTGAGGCAGAGCAGCCCGATTGGATGACCCTGGGTGTCGCGAAGAACCGCTGAAACGGACTTCAGGCGGGACCCGTCCGGGCTGGATTTCCGATAGGGCCCGATAGTCCCGTCCGCGTTCAGTTCGGCGGCATAGTTCTCGGTTTCCAGCAGGGAATCGTCCCCGGCATTGCGTGCTGAAAAGCCGTTTTCGATATGGGCGATCGTGTTCGTCTTCAGATCGTGCAGGACGACCTCGACCATGTCCGGCATCAGCAGCGCGATCGCCTTGCAGACCGGTTCGAGAGCCTTGAGGTCGGGATTTGAGATCATCTGGATTTTATATCCAGAAAAAGACTTTTTGTATAGAGTTCAAATCTCCGTTCGACGCGCGGGCAGTTGATTGACGCGGTGACGTTATCAGGCTTGGCCGAGACGCCCGACCGTCATGAGGTTGTCGAGCGCAAGAACAAGATTGGCCAGCGCCGCAATCCCGATCACCGTGAAGGTGAGCAGCATGCCCGTCACGCGGAACGCCATGGGTTCCGGTTCGCTGCTGACGCCGTAGGCATGAACGCTTCGGCCGACGAGCAGGAAAAGACCCAGCCCGTAGAGCAGCCAGTGCGCACCACCCAGAAGTTCAAGCATGAGCAGGAGCAAGAGCGCGAAAGGCGTATACTCGGCGAAATTGCTGTGGACCCGCATGCGCCGCAGCATGAGGTCGTTGCCGCGGTCACCGAGGCTGATCCTTTCGGAGCGGCGCGCGCCGATCACCCGGATGCTCAGGAAAACGTAAAGCAGAGCCAGCAGGCTTGCGACAACAGGGGTGATGACGATGGTCACGATATTCTCCAGCACCCGGCGGCAAGTTCTTCTTTCAGCACCGGCATTGGCCGGCAGACTGTGTAAGGATACGCGGAACCGGCAAGACCGGTTCAGCTACTTTCCTTCGTCAAGTGGTGCCTGGCGCCCCGTCAGCCAAGAGCACTACTGCTTTGTGTACTCATCGTGATACTCCGAGATCACCTTGCGCGCAAAGGCGCCGATCTTGGCATATTCGGCCTCGGTCAGGTTGGCGAGCGACACGCGTGCGGATGCGTCGACCACCTCGAACCCCTTTCCGGGCAGCAGAACGACGCTCGTCTCCTCGGCGAGGCGGAACAGGAAGTCGTAGCCTTTTTTGTTGGCAACGAACCAGTCCGCAAAGGCGTCCCCGTAAAGGCGCCCGCTCAAATGCTGAAGATTGATCAGCGTGTAGTAGTTGACGTCATTGGCCTCGCGGTGGGGCGTCACGCCCATGTTGAGTTCAAGCGTGTTGAAGCGCTTGCGGATCAGGCTCTTGGCCGCGTCCTTGTAGCGGTCGTCGCGGTCGAGCAGACCGGCGAGCGCAAACAGCATCATCTGGATCTGCTGGGGCGTTGACGCGCCTGCCGTATGGTTCAATGCAACGGCCCGGCTGTCCGCGACCAGCCTGTCGATGAACCTGATGTCACGCGGGGTCGTGGTCAGGGATGAGTAGCGCCGGTCGAGTTCTCTCTTCGTGTCTTCCGGCAGCGCCGCCAGGGCCGCGTCAAAGACATTGTCTTCGTGAAGCGCGATCACCCCGAGCCGCCATCCGGTCGCCCCGAAATATTTGGAGAACGAATAAACGCAGAGCGTGTTGCGCGGACATTTCGCAAACAGAGAGACGAAGTCATCGGCAAAGGTGCCGTAGACATCATCGGTTACCACGAAGAGGTCGGGCCGCCTGTCGTTGATCACCGCCGCGACCCTGTCGAGGTCTTCGGGAGAAAGCTTGACCGATGGCGGGTTGCTCGGATTGACGATGCAGAACACCTTGATATCCGGGTCGTCCAGCTTGGCGAGCTCCGCGTCGCTGAACTGCCAGTCCGCCCCTTCCTCCATCCGGATATCGACGATGGGCATGTCGTATTCCGGCAGTGGCGGGATTTCCAGATAGGGCGAGAAGATCGGTGTCCCGAGCGCAACCTTGTCCCCCGGCTTGACCAGCCCGTTGGCCTTGAGCGTCTGGAAAATATAGGTCATCGCCGCCGTGCCGCCCTCGGTCGCGAACACGGAAAACGGTCCCTGTTGCGGCTCGTTTCCGAACATCTCCTTGGCAAGGTAAGCACCGACGATCCGTTCCGCGTGGGTAAGCATGCGCGGGGGCACCGGGTAGTTGCAGCCGAGAAATCCCTCGACCATTTCGTGGAGCAATTCGTGCCTGTGAATGCCGAGCTGGTCCTTGGCATAGGACAGCGCGGCGCGCAGGAACGTGGTGCCGTCGCGGTCTTCATGCCGATGGATGAAGTTCTCGAACCGCAACAGCATGCCTTCCTTGTCCGGAAGTCCGCCGAAGCCGCTGTCGAGGTAGGAATAGGAGCGCTCGGCTTCCTCGACCGAGAAGTCCCCGAGGCGAAGGAAGCCCCGGCGCGGATGGGTTGCCAGAAAGTTGGGATTGCCCCGGCCCGCATTCAGCATCATGCGCTGGGCAGCCGAGGAGGCGATCTCGATCAGCTTGTCCTTGAGCTCAAACGGGCTGAGTTCCTGATACTGGGAATAGTCTTGTGCACTCATCGGAAATCTCCCGGGTTTTTACTGGGCCGGATTTGTGGAAACGAGGCCGACGATCAGCGGACCCCAGAGGGTCAGCAACACGTTGGCGACGGCATAGGTGACGGTGAAGGTGACGACCGGCGTGGCATTTTGCGCCTTGCCCAGGAGCGCTGCGAAGGCCGGATTGGCACTGCGGCCTCCTGCAACACAGGCAAGGGCTTCGATCGGGTTCTGGATGCGCAGCACGTAGTAGGAAAAGAAAAATCCTATGAATTGCGGGATCAGCGTGACGCCGATACCGAACAGGAAGATGCTCATGCCCTGTTCCTGCAGCGTTGTCAGGACCTGTGGGCCTGCGCTGATGCCGACGACACCGACGAACACCGCCAGGCCGAAATCCCTGAGAAAATTGACGGCACCGGTCGGCAGGGCGGCGTAGCGCGGATGCGTGCTGCGGAGCCAGCCGAACAACAGGCCCGACAGCAGGCACCCGCCGCCGCTGCCCACCGAAACCGGCACACCGCCGATCTTGAACTCGACGAGCCCGAGCAGCAGCCCGAGCGTCATGCCGATGCCGAAGAAGATGAAATCGGTGACGGCAGCGGACGAGATCGGATAGCCGAGGGATTTCTGGACGGCGTTCAGATCCCGTGGGCTGCCGGTCAGCTGAAGTTCGTCGCCCTTGTGGATCTCAAGATCCGGCAACAATGGCAGGTCCCGGCCCATCCGGTTGACCCCGGTAACGAAGACATCGCGCAGGGCATTGGATTGCGTGTGGTCGTGAATGCCCTGCAGCTTGTTGCCGGCGTAATCGGGATTGGTCAGAACGATGTGCCTGTTTTCCAGGACGAGCCTGTAGCCGTCGGGTGCCTGGGTCTCGATGCCGGGCGCGGTGGCCGGATTGTCAAGGGCGGAGACAAGACCGGTAACGGCAACGACATCGCCGGATTGCAGGGAGTGCGCGTCGTCAAGGTGAATTTCCTGACCGGCACGCAACACGGCCTCGACGGCGGCGTCGTCGATGGAGGCATCGAGGTCCTGTGCCGACTTGCCGATGAAGGGCGCATCGCTGCCAAGCTGGTAAAAGCGCGTGTCGATGCGCCGTGCGGCGTTGAACTGGCCCGGTTCCAGTTCGGCTGAACCACCCGACATTTTTTCGGCCAGCTTGAGCGCTTCCTTGCGGATGTCCCAGCGCATGACGGTCGGAAAGAACCAGGTGACCATGATGATCGGGCCGATGGAGCCGAAGATGTAGCAGACCGCATATCCGACCGCGATATTGGTCTCCATGATCTGTTTCAGATCGGCGGAAACGCTGAGCTTCTGGATGGTCTCACCGGCCGTTCCGATAATTGCCGACTGGGTCAGCCCACCGGCGGCAAGGCCTGCCGCGGTTCCCCGGTCAAGGCCGAAGCTCCACGCAAACACGAGCACCGTGAGGAGGCCGAGAATACACATGACCGCGGCCGAAAGGAGCTGGTTGAGCGACTTCAGGGACAGCGCCCTGAAGAATTGCGGCCCGCCCTGGTAGCCGACCGCATAAATGAACAGTGCGAAGAAAACATCCTTGACCGCACTGTCGATGGTGACACCGACCTGCCCGAGAATGACCCCCATGATCAGGGTTCCGGCGATACCGCCGAGAACGAAATTGCCGATCTTCAGTTTGCCGGCAAAATAACCCAGAGCAACGGCAATGAACAGGAACACCAGCGACGACTGCGCAGCCAGCCATGTCAAGACATCCATCTAAAACCTCCCTTGATTGGTGCAAAGGAGCAAGTCACCAACCCGGAGACGGACTATTGCCGGTTTTGCCGCCTACGGCAAATCTTTCTTCAAAATTGTTATTTTTGTCAGTGCTTTAACATTCGACGATGTTAACGGCGAGGCCGCCTTGGGAGGTTTCCTTGTACTGCTCCATCATGTCCATGCCGGTCTGGCGCATGGTTTCGATGCACCCGTCCAGCGGCACGAAATGCGTACCGTCACCGCGCAGCGCGAGCGAGGCAGCGGTCACCGCCTTGACCGAGCCAAGGGCGTTGCGCTCGATGCAGGGGACCTGGACGAGACCGGCGATCGGATCGCAGGTCATGCCAAGGTGATGCTCAAGCGCGATCTCCGCGGCGTTTTCGATCTGCTCGTTCGTGCCGCCGAGCGCAGCGCACAGGCCGGCGGCCGCCATCGCCGACGCGGATCCGACTTCCCCCTGACACCCGACTTCCGCACCTGAAATCGATGCGTTCGACTTGATGATGCCGCCAACGGCGGCCGCTGTCAGAAGAAAGACGCGCACGCCTGCCTGGTCCGCCGACGGGCAATGATCCAGATAGTAGCGCGTCACGGCGGGGATGACACCGGCCGCGCCGTTGGTCGGTGCCGTGACAACCCGGCCGCCGGCTGCGTTCTCCTCGTTCACGGCCATGGCATAGACACCGAGCCAGTCGACAACACTGTGTTCGAACAGCGGGTTGCTGCGGCCTTCGCGGACAAGCTGCTGATAGATGTCGGCGGCACGGCGTTTCACCTTGAGCCCGCCGGGAAGGATACCGGCCTGGGTGATCCCCCGGTTGATACAGGCATCCATGGCCGACCAGAGCCGGTCAATCCCGGCTTCGACGTCCTCGACGCTCTTGCCGGCGCATTCGTTGCGCAGCTTCATCTGTGCGATCGTGAGCCCGGCCTCCCGGCCCATTTCAAGCATCTGTTTCGCCGTAGCGAACGGGTAGGGGACGTTCTGCGCCGTCAGGGCGTTCACCGGTGCGTTGCTCGTGTTGAGGAGTTCCGGTTCGCTGACGACAAACCCGCCGCCGATCGAATAGTAGACGAAGCTGTCGATCTCTGCGCCGGCTCTGTCCAGAAGCCGGAATGTCATCCCGTTGGCATGGAGCGGCAACGGTGGCCCGTAGTCGAAAATGACATCCCGGCCTGGATCGAAATCAAGCTCCGGCAGTCCCGCGATACGGAGCTGCTGTTCCTCGTGAAGGGCGTCCAGCATCGGTTCGACACAATCCGGATCGAGCGTATCGGGGCGTTCGCCCAGAAGGCCGAGGCAGATGGCCCGGTCGGTCGCGTGACCTTTGCCCGTGAAGGCAAGCGAACCGTGCAGCGTCACGGTGAGACGGGCTGCCCCTGCTTCGGCGCCGGCTAGGCCGCGCACCCTGTCCAGGTAGCGGGCGACAGCCACCATCGGGCCGACCGTATGGGAGCTTGAAGGACCGATACCGATCTTGAAAATGTCGAAGACGCTGATGAACATGGTGCCTGGCCGCGTTTCTGGATGTTGCAGATGTGGGTCACTTGGACGCACAGGCTACCAAAATGGTGCAGTGCGACCGCCGCCCATACGGGCAAATCTGTGCTGATTGCGACATCCGGTGCGACGACCGGACGTTTCTTGAGTGCCGTCCAGAGGCCCGCGGGGCTTGGTTGTTTGCCGGACCCGGCTTTGATAGCGTGCGGGCTCTTTTCCATCCCTGTTCCAAAGAGCTCTTGATGACCGCGCCGCACCCGCTAGATGAGACCGATACCTTGGCCCGCAAGAAGGACGCCTTCTCCATCCCGGAAGGCGTGATCTATCTCGACGGCAATTCCCTCGGAGTGCTGCCGAAACACGTTCCGGGCAGGATCGCCGATGTCATCGCAACCGAATGGGGAACGAGCCTGATCCGCGCCTGGAATACGCACAGCTGGATCGACCTGCCTCAGCGCACCGGCGACCGGATCGGCCGCCTCATCGGCGCGCCGGCCGGCACGGTGGTGGCCTGCGACAGCACCTCGGTCAATGTGTTCAAGGTGCTGTCCGCGGCCTTGTCGCTCAATCCGGACCGCAGGGTCATACTTTCCGACAGCGGCAATTTCCCGACAGATCTTTATGTGGCTTCCGGGCTGAAGGACCTCCTCGCGCGCGGCCATGAGCTGAAAATCGTCGCGCCGGAAGAGATTGAAGCCGCCCTTGATGACCAGGTGGCGGTCATGATGCTGACCCAGGTCGACTACAGGACGGGCCGCGTTCACGACATGGAAGCGTTGACCCGCAGGGCACACGATGCCGGGGCGATTGCGATCTGGGACCTGGCGCATTCGGCTGGTGCGATCGAGGTCGACCTGGAGGGAGCAAATGCCGATTTTGCGATCGGCTGCGGCTACAAGTATCTCAATGGCGGTCCGGGCGCGCCGGCCTTTCTCTATGTCGCGGCCAGGCACCTGGATCAGGTGACATCCCCCCTGACCGGCTGGATGGGACACGAAGCGCCGTTCGCGTTCGATCTCGATTACAGGCCTGTGTCCGGCATCAATCGCATGACGGTGGGAACGCCGGCGATCCTGGCGCTTTCCAGCCTCCACGCCGCGCTCGATGTGTTCGAGGACGTCGACATGGCGTCGATCAGGGCGAAGTCAATTTCGCTCAGCGAATTGTTCATTGCGGAAGTTGAGGCCAGATGCCCGCAGCTGACGCTGGCAAGCCCGCGCGACCCGGTCGCACGCGGCAGCCAGGTGTCTTTCCGCTTCGAGGAAGGCTATGCGGTCATCCAGGCCCTGATTGCACGCGGGGTGATTGGCGATTTCCGGGCTCCGGATGTGATGCGTTTCGGCTTCACGCCCCTTTATCTTTCGCATGGAGATGTTGTCGATGCGGTCGCGATCCTGGAAGATATCCTGAACACGGGCGGTTGGGATCGCCCGGAGTTCAAGACGCGCGCCAAGGTCACATAGCAGCCAGCCTGTGCTGCGTTTCCAGCATGGACAGGAACCGCTCCAGGGGCACTGGCCTGGAATAGAGGTAGCCCTGGTACCGGTCGCAGCCGTTTCTGGACAGCCATGACCGTTGTTCGATGGTTTCGACACCCTCGGCGACAACGTCGGCGCCAAGGGCTGTCGCGAGCGACAGGATGAGCTTGACGATCTCGCCGCCGGTATCGATGTCTTCCATGAACACGCGGTCGATCTTGATGCCGTCGATTGGGTAGTTGTGAAGATAGGCAAGGTTGGAATAGCCAGTGCCGAAATCGTCGATGACGATCTGATAGCCGCATTCTTTCAGCGTTGTCAGCGTTTCGCGCGCGTTGGGGATATCACCGAGGATCACGGATTCGGTAATTTCAAGAGAAATCCGGTTGGGCGAACAGCCGGTCTGTCTCGGCAGGGCTTTCATGAAGCCAAGAAACCCGCTGTCCGACAGCTGCCGGGGCGAGACGTTGAGCGCAAGGGTCAGTGGCACGGCGTAGTCAAGCGCGTCGATACGCGTCTGCAATCTGGCAACCTCGCGGGCGACCCAGGCACCGATGTCCGAAATCAGCCCGGCATCTTCCGCGATGTGGACGAAGTCGTCCGGTCCGATGAGGCCCTTCTGCGGATGCTGCCAGCGCAGCAGCGCTTCGCCCGAAACGACCCTGTCCGTGCTTGTGCAGGCGATGGGCTGATAGTGAAGGATGAATTCGTCCTCCTTCAGTGCACGTTCAAGGTCCTTCCTGATGGCCCTGTGTTCGTCGCGCAGCTGGCGCATATGGGCATCGAACTGAACGCATTTGTTTTGTGTGTCGGATTTCGCCTGGTAGAGCGCCAGGTCCGCATGCCTCATGAGTTCGTCGACGGTGTCGCCATCCTGCGGGAAACAGGCATATCCAATGCTGAGACCGACCTTTCTTTGCTTGCCCTCGATGATCTTCGGTCTGGCAAACGACTGCAGCAATGCGTGGCCGAAACTCCCGGGTTCCGCGCCATTTTTTCCTTCAAGGGTGCAGATCAGAAACTCGTCGCCGCCATGTCTCGCAATCACGTCTTCCTGGCTGGCAAGGGACTTGAGTTCGTCCGCGACCATCTGCAGGAGCGTGTCGCCCGCCGCATGACCGAGGGAATCGTTGACCAGCTTGAAGTCGTCAAGGTCCAGAAGATAGAAGGACGCCGACTGGTTGGTCCGTTTCGCCGCATGCAGGATCAGCGACAGGCGATCCTGAAGGTAAGTCCGGTTGGAAAGACCTGTGAGCGTGTCGTGGCTCGCAAGGTACTGCGCGCGTTCCTTTGTCTCGTGCAGCTCCGTGACATCGGTCTCGCTGACAAGATAGGCGGGCTGCCCGGTCACGGCATCATGACAGGCGCGCACCGTCAATTCGTGCCACCGCGGTCCGGATCTCGTTTTCACGCGGGCGACGAATTTGTGCGTTCGCTCGCGTTCCACGATGTCGAACAGGTCCGTTGCGTCTTCGGCATGGACAAACTGGTCGAGAAAGGGTGTGTCCAGGGTGACCGAGGCTGCGCGGGAGGCCGTGTTCCTGTAGAGAGATGCGCCTTCCTTCGAGAAAAGCGATATCATCACGGAGGTATGCAGGAGGGCTTCGGCGCTGCGAAGTGTTTCCGGCTGCTGTTTGTGATGTTCGCGGCCCTCGCATAGGAGCGCCATCCGGCCATCGCGCAGGCGAATGCCGCTCATCGCGATCTGAAGAACTTTTGGCTGGCCCTTGGGATAAAGTGTCCAGATCTCCGAGAAGCTCACATCGCTTGTACAGAAATCCTGCTGATATTGCCGCAGGCGCTGTTCCACGGCAGGCGACATGTCGGCCCCGAGGTCTCGGGATTGCAACTCTTCAAGGGAGACTGCGTCGGTAATCTCGAGCGTTTTGCGGTTTGCCCATAGATACCTTTTGTGGTCAAAGTCGAAGATCCACACAGCGGCGTCGAGACGATCATAAAGCTCCAGAAGGATGGACGCATCGACCTTGCCTTCGGCTATGTCAATCGCGGCAGTGCTTTCAACTTCACTTTCATTTACGAACAATTCCGCGCGGTTAGACAGTTTTCCCTCCAACGCTCAACCACGACTTCGACCGCATACCGGTTTAGCCTGATGTCACTTAAGTCTTCTTGTTTTTGTCCGGCTCACGTGCGTTTGCCGGAACTTGCGTGAAACTTTAGTCGAGATTTTCTGAAGTCGGCTTAAGAATAATGTTTCAAATTGAATTCGTTGAGGAAAAGCCGAAAAAATATTGGCATATTTACGTAGTGTCGAAGCGTAGTTTGTTGTAAAGGGCGCATTTTTGTTTCCGTCAACGGCAGCTCGAATTTCACGTTTTACGAGAAATTTCGAAATTTTACACGTCATTTCTGCGTCTGTTGACCCCGAATAGCTGTGCTTCATTGAACGAATTCCGAGGAAATTCCACAGAGTCGCGAATTGCCTGTTCCAATGGCTCGGGTTTTTTGAAAAATCTTGCCCTTTCTGGCGAAAAAGCCGGTGATTACCGGTTGATTGCGCCGTCAATAAAGTTAGAAGGTCTGAACGCTGCGGCTGGCCGCCACGGGTGCGCCACAGAACCATCGCCACAAAGGCGGGGCGCAGCGCAACGAAAAAAGAAAGACCGCTTCAGGGGGGCGGCAAGGAGCTTGAATGCTTGAGCTTGACCAGCTCGTGATGGATTTTAGTGGGTTCAAGGCGGTCAATGGCTGCTCGTTCCGCGTCGAACAGAACAGCATCACCGGACTGATCGGACCCAACGGGGCGGGGAAAACGACGCTCTTCAACCTCATTGCCGGGGCCTTGCAGCCGACGAGCGGCAGCATTCGGTTTCTGGGCGAAGACGTCACGAGCCTCGCCAGTCATCAGCTGTTCCACAAGGGGCTCGTCCGCACGTTTCAGATCCCGCATGAGTTTCACAAACTGACCGCGCTTGAAAACCTGATGATGGTGCCCCCGGCCCAGCCCGGCGAGAGCCTGTTCGCGAACTGGCTGGCCTGGACGCGCGTCAGATCGGCGGAGCACGACGTGGAGCGCAAGGCCTATAAAACGCTGGAGTTTCTGGAATTGAGCCATGTCGCCCATGAACGTGCAGGCAACCTGTCGGGTGGTCAGAAAAAGCTTCTGGAACTGGGCCGCACCATGATGACCGACGCCAAGCTGGTCCTGCTGGATGAGCCGGCAGCCGGGGTGAACCGGACCTTGTTGCGCAAGCTGGAAGCCAAGATTGAGATCCTCAACAAGGAACGCGGCTACACCTTCATTCTCATCGAGCACGACATGGAGATGATCGAAAAGCTGTGCGATCCGGTTGTCTGCATGGCCGAAGGCCGGGTTCTGATCCAGGGCGACTTCCAGACCGTCCGCTCCGATCCGCAAGTCCTGGAAGCGTATCTGGGGGAAACCACGGGAGATGCCGCATGAGCGCGCTTCTGTCGATGGAACACCTCACCGGGGGCTACGGTGAGGCCGATATCCTGCAGGATGTGTCCTTGTCCGTATCGCAGGACGAGATCGTCGTCATTGTCGGACCGAACGGGGCCGGCAAGTCCACGGCCATGAAATCCGTCTTCGGCTTGCTGACCATTCGCGGCGGCAAGATGCTGTTCGATGGCGACGACATCACCGGCTGGGCGCCGAACCGGATCGTCCAGCGCGGCATCTGCTACGTGCCGCAGGTCGACAACATTTTCCGGGAGATGTCGATCCACGAAAACCTGGAAATGGGCGGTTTTCTGAAGACCGGCGATCTGTCGGCATCCTATGACAGGGTGTATGAGCTGTTCCCGGACCTGAAGGAACGCCGCAAGACGCTTGCCGGAAGCCTCTCCGGAGGGCAGCGCCAGATGGTTGCCATGGGCCGCGCGCTGATGCTCGACCCCAAGCTGCTGCTTCTGGACGAGCCGACGGCGGGCCTTTCGCCGAAATACATGGAGCAGATTTTTCAGATCTGCCGGGATGTCCGCGACACTGGCGTGGCCATCCTCCTTGTCGAGCAGCACGCCAAGCAGGCACTTGCCTTCGCGGACCGGGGTTATGTCCTGGCCGCCGGCAAGAACCGCCATGAGGGCACGGGCGCGGATCTCCTGGCCGACCGTGAAGTCGCCGAAATGTTCCTGGGTGGGTGATCGGCATGGATCTTTTTGAGCTTCTGAATTTCTACATCGTGCCGGGCATTGTGCTCGGATCCATCTATGCGCTTGGCGCGGTCGGGATCACCCTGATCTTCGGCATCCTGCGATATGCCCATCTGGCGCATGGCGATCTGGCGACCCTCGGTGCGTTTCTGGCACTTGCCGTCGTCACCGGATTTGGTGTTTCACCCTATGCCGCGCTTCCCGTTGCTATCCTTGGAACGGCAGCCGTTGCGGTCGGGATCGACAAGGTCTTTTACGAACACCTGCGTGAGCGTCCCAAGATCGTGACGGTGATGGCCTCGCTCGGCATCGCGCTGATGATCCGGGCTGTTGTCCAGGTCGTCTGGGGCGTCGACACGCAGACCTATTCCCGCGGCATTGTCCGGCCCGAGGACTATTTCGGCATCCGGGTCCGCGACCGGGAAATCTACACGATCCTGGCAATGGTCGTTCTTGTCGGTTTTCTGCAGGTTTTTCTCACGCGTTCCAAGTGGGGCAAGGCCATGCGGGCCATGTCCGACAATCCGAACCTCGCCTTGCTGTCCGGCATCGACAACAAGAAAGTGGTCATGCTGACCTGGGTGATCGCCGGCGGCCTGTGCGCAGCATCCGGCTTTTTCCTCGGCATCAACACCGAACTGAAGGCCATGATGGGCTGGCACATGCTGCTGCCCATGTTTGCCGCCGCCATTCTGGGCGGTGTCGGCCGGGTGGAAGGCGCCGTTCTCGGCGGTCTGATCGTAGGTGTCGCCGAGGAGGTCTCGGTCCTGTTCATTCCAAGCGAGTACAAGGCCGCCATGGCCTTTGCGATCTTGCTGTTCATGTTGCTTGTGCGCCCGACCGGGCTGCTCAAGGGCAAAGTGCTTTAAGGGGAGGGGAGCAGCATGGAACTTCTGGGTCTCGTCAACTACGCCCTCTTCATGGCGATCTTCATCTGCATCTATGCCCTTCTGGCACTCGGCCTGAACATCCAGTGGGGCTTTGCAGGTCTGTTCAATGCCGGGATCGCGGGTTTCTTCGCGGTTGGCGCCTACACGTCCGCGATCATCTCGACGCCGCCCGCGGACGGCCGTATAGGCGGTTTCGACCTGCACTTTGTCGTCGGCTGGATCGCGGCCATGCTGGCTGCCGCGCTCGTGGCCTGGCCGATCGGCAAGATCTGTCTCCGGTTCCGTTCCGACTACCTGGCCATTGCCACCATCGGCATTGCCGAGATCATCCGCCTGGTGATCAAGTCCGAACCGGCCCTGACCAACGGGGCACGCGGCATTTCCAGCATTCCCCGTCCGGCCGGGGACCTCGCCTACATGGAATCACAGATTGCCTATCTGGTGATCGTGCTTGCGGTTCTGATCGCCGCCTATTTCCTCGTTGAGCGCCAGTTCAATGCCCCCTGGGGTCGCATGATGCGCGCCATCCGCGACAATGAAGACGCGGCCAAGGCAATGGGCAAGAATGTCGAGTTCCGCCGGCTTGAAGCCTTCATCTTCGGTGCGGCCCTGATGGGGCTTGGCGGCGCGCTGTTTGCCCATTTCAACCGTTCGATCACGCCCGAAGCCATCGATCCGATGGTGGCAACGTTCCTGATCTGGATCATGTTGATCCTGGGCGGATCGGGCAATAATCGCGGCGCCATACTCGGCGCGGCCGTCGTTTGGATCATTTGGTCCGTTTCAGAGATTGCAACCGACCGTCTTCCGACTGAATATGCGGTCCAGGCAAAATACATCCGCTTGTTCCTGATCGGCCTCATGCTGCAGCTCGTGCTGCGCTTCCGGCCGGAAGGGCTGCTCCCTGAGCCATTGAGGGGAGACCAGCGGGTAACGAAATCCGGGGCGGACCAGACTTAGGCCCGCTCCGTGGAACCTGTCGCCCACTTTTGAAGGGCGCAGGAACCGCCAAACTAAAGACCCGGCAAAGACCGGACTATCGAGGAGGTACTCTTGATGAAAACCAAGTTTCTTGCACTTGCCGCCGGCATGATGGCCGCAACTGCACTCGCATCCGCGCCCGCACAGGCTGACGTGAAGATCGGTCTGATCGGCGGCGTGTCCGGCCCGATCGCGGCCATGGCTCCGGCCATGATCGACGCAGCCCAGCTCGCCGTTCAGCAGGTGAACGAACAGGGCGGTATCGGTGACGGCGAAACCCTGGTCGGCGTCGTCGGCGACAGCGCCTGCAACCCGCAGGGTGGCACGGATGCGGCCACCAAGGCCGTCAACATCGAAGGTGTTGTCGGTATCGTCGGTCCGCATTGCTCGGGCGCTGTTCTTGCCGCTGCCGGTTCGGTCACGATTCCGGCCGGCATTGCGCTGATCACACCGTCGGGCACCTCGCCGGAAATCTCCGGCCTGGAAGACAAGGGCACCGTGTTCCGCACCGTTCCGTCCGATGACTACCAGGGCCGTGCGCTCGCCCGCACCATGAAGGACATGGGTTATGGCAAGGTCGCGGTTGCCTATCTCAACAACGACTACGGCACCGGCCTCGCCAACGCATTCAAGGCCGAATATGTCGATGAACTCGGCGGTGACATCACCCAGTTCGCAGCGCACGAAGAAGGCAAGGCGTCCTATCGCTCCAACCTGGCGGAACTCGCCAAGGGCGGCGCCGACACGCTCGTCATCTTCGACTACGGCGACGGCACCGGTCTTACCATCCTGCGCCAGGCTCTGGAAAACGGTTTCTTCGACAAGTTCGTCGGCGGTGACGGCATGAAATCCGACGCCGTGATCAACGAACTGGGCGCGGAAAACCTGTCGACCTTCGTGGCGTCCTCGCCGGTCGGTGAAGCGTCCAAGTCGCTCGACATGTTCAACGAAGCCTTCAAGGGCATCGGCGGCGATCCGGATGCCATCTTCGCCAACACCTCCTACGACGCTGCATTCCTGCTGGCACTGGCCGTTGAAAAGGCCGGCGGCAAGAAGGAAGACGTCGCGGCTGCCGTTGTCGAGGTGTCCAACGGTGAAGGCGAAGCCATTCTTCCGGGTGAATGGAAGAAGGCCAAGGAACTGATCGCGGCCGGTACCGCCATCGATTACAAGGGCGCTGCCGGTGACCACAATTTCGACGCCAAGGGCGACGTTCCGGGCACCTACGCTCTCTTCGAAGTCGGCTCCAACGGCTTTGAGACCATCACCGAAATGAAATAAGCTTTTTTCCAGGAGCTTTGAGGAAGCCGGCGGTTCGAAAGGACCGCCGGTTTTTTTTGAACTATTGTTCACTGCCTTGGTGAGCGTGAACAAGCGCCATCGCTTCTCGCAATTCCTCCCCTGCCTGGGGTGTGTTTAATCATGAAACGGGTGCCAAAGGACGAGCCCTCATATACAGACGTGTCATCCCTGCTGATGCGCTGCGGAAGGCAGGAAACCAGATATCTGTGTGAGCGGCGCGAACACGAAACCACTTTCCTGATAGATGACGCGCCTTTGGCGCGGGCTGAGTTCTGGATTCCAGATCAGCGCTCGGCCTTGCCTCGCTTGTCTGGAATGACGGCGGGGCGTGTTGCACCCGCCCGGTCCCATATGCGTGTGTCTTTGAGATGATCGTTTAGAGTGAACATCCTGATACTGAGGAAGCGCGGGAGCGCTGTCTCGAGGGATGCGCGGTTGGTTCAGACCCAAGCGGCCTATCCTTCGAGACGGACCTGACGGTCCTCCTCAGGATGAAGGTGTAATGCGGCAGCCGTGCAAGTCTGCTTTTGTGATCCGGACGCTGCGGAGCGGAGATCCGGGTGACGAATGAAAGCGGATGAGCACGATCTGAGGCGAACGTCCCCTCTCCCGCTGGGAGAGGGTCAGGGTGAGGGAACAGACGTTTGCGTGCCTCG
>JBCBUA010000022.1:0-34075 GCA_039818365.1 Pseudomonadota bacterium | reverse complement strand
CCGGTGGATGAGGTAGAAATAAAAGCTCTCCCAGACCGGGATCAGGAAGAAGATCGCAACAAACCAGAGCGGATCGGCCTCAAAGGTGATCAGTCTCATGTAACCGTTTGCCAGCGCCCAGAAGCAGACCGCTTCAAAGGCTGTCCAGATCAGAACACCGGTTCCCAGCGTCCAGACCATGTTGTCGCGCACCTGTCCGCCGAGGGTGAACTGCTTGCCGTTGACCATCAGCGGGCGCGGGTCGAATTTCAGCTTCTGGCCCTGTGCCGACCATGTGTAGAACCACAGATGCAGGGATCCGGCGACGATCAGGGTCAGAAGAATGTTGCGCATGTAGATCTGCGCGATCCAGCCGATTTCGAAGGACTTCATGTCGTCAAGCGGCGGCTGGAACCAGACATAACAGGCAAAGGAAATGGCGAGGATGATCAGTTTTTCAGTGATCAGGAACCAGGAATTCCAAAGCCATTTCGCCATTTCGACCGGGTTCAACGGCCAGATGAAAAAGGGGGATGTTTTCAAGGGAACCTCGGGCAGATAGTTCCAGCCCTTCAACTTGTCCTCTGGCATCTGGTCGCGCTCCACTTGGCTCCCGAGAGACTGGCACAAAGCGCAGGCTGCAACAAACGGAATGACAGGCAACCCAGACTGGACGCCTCAGCCTGTGCGCCGGCCTTGTTCGGAATTCGCGCGGTCTTTCAAAGGCGTGACACGGGAAGCCAACGGGCCGTGTGAGGATCGCATCTGGTTCCAATCCGCTTGACGGGCAGGCACGACCCTCTAACCTGCACGAGGTTATTCCCGAACGTCAGGACCGGTTGCTCATGAATGAACTGTCACATACCGATATGGAAGCGATGCGCGAGGTCGTCGTTGCAGCGGCAGACAGTCTGGGCGCGCGCGTGCTCAACAATACGCACCTGCAGTGGCGTCCGGGATCCATGGCAAAGTACAAGGAGATGCTGAAGGCGGCAAAACAGTCGCTCGGCGGGGAACTGGATGCCTTCGAGGAAAAACACGGCCGCACCGCACCGCCCGAGTCGACATGGAGCGGTGCCCGTCCGACCACCGCGCGGGGAGCCGTAACCGCCGGTGCGCACAGGGGCCAGAGTTTCGTGAAGGCACAGCCACGGCGGGGCGCGGCGTCCGGGATCCAGATGGGAACCCATCGCGCGAAACAGGACGGTTTCTGGAAGGCTTTCAAGAGAGGCGGCGAGGGAATGGCCAAGGCCTCCGTCAGCGAGCTGATCATGACGGGGATCGAGGAAAGCATCACGCTTGCCATGACAGACAGCAGCAAGTTCGATCCGACTTATGAGACCGGATATAACGGTGAGCCGTCACCGGTCCAGCAGGAGATCATCACCGAAATAACGCAGATCCTGAAATCGGGCGGCATTCTGGATGCCGTGGCTGTGGAAGGGGGCGCCGAAATTGCGACCGAAATCCTCGGATGCATGCCGCTCCTAGGTGCGATCACCAACCTTGGCAAGGGGGCCACCAACGGCATCAAGGGCGCGATGCGCTGGTACGATGCCAACAAGGTCGGAAAGGTGAGCGCAAAACTGATTGCACCGGGTCAACCGATGCAGTCCGTTGATGCTGTCCAGCGGCTCTTGGAGCGCAAACGCACACAGTACATGATCATGTCAGGGACGAACCTGGCAGCCGGCGGTGCCCAGACAGCGGGACTTTTTGTCGACCTCGGCGCGGCAACGGGCCCCGCAATCGGCATCAGCAAGGCGGCTGTCACGCTGATCCAGGTGATGTTTCTGGTTATCCGTGACTACCGGGAATACACCAAGGCCAATAAACTGCTTCGGCAGAGGGTTTTCGACAACGAAACGATCCTGGAGGCCGCGCCCCTGCTCGGTGCATATCTGATCACCGAGGCCGAAACCAGCACGCTCCTGGCCATGATGGCAAGCGGACAGCTCGAAGGACAATGGATGGATCGCGTCGAAAAGGAGCGGCGGCGTCTGGAATATCTTTATGAACAGGCCAATCGCTGTCAGCGCGAGGCTCCGTTCATTCTGGTCGGCTACACGAGAACGGGATCGCGCTTCAAGGGAGAGCATTTCCTTGACCAGCGCATTCACAAGGCCCCACAAAGGATCATGTGGGAAATCGATCTGATGCTTCGCCGCGATCCATCTGCGCTGAAGTCCTCGTCAGGACGCGCGCACGCCTTGAAAGAAAAGTTGAAATCCGCTTTCAAGAGATAGAACCTTGCCTTGAACGGGCGGGCTCTCGCTGATCCGGTTGACCCTTTCCGGGTGCGCCGAGAGCCTCCGTTGCGCCTTCGCGAGAAGAACATGGACGGCCGGCAATCATGCATTGCGGAAAGGTGCCTGTTGGTCTCCGCGAAGTCTGATTCAGCCCTTCTTCTTCATGTCCAATGCGATTTCGGTCGTGATCTGGTTGCCGGCATACCCCCACGAGCCGCTTCGGATTTCCTGGATGCGGACGGATGTGCCGGCCTTGATCGTCTGGCCGGCGACACTTGCAAAGGCGTCCGTCACACGTTCGATGATCTGTCTTTTTTCCTCGCCGGAAAAGACGCCTTCCATGACCTGAATTTCGATTGACGGCATGAGTGCCTCCCGGTTTTGGTCGGAAGCTGACAGTATGATGACCAGCGGACCGGTTCTGCAATCAAAAGAAGGACAAGCTCTAACCGAGGCCCACATAAACGCGTCCGCCGTCCACCTTTACCGGATAGGTTTTCAGGTCGATGCTGACAGGCGCGGACAGCGCTTCGCCCGTCCGGATATCGAACCGGCCGCCGTGGAGCGGGCATTCAATGATGCAGTCCATCACGAGGCCTTCCTCGAGGCTCTCTTCCTCGTGGGTGCACATCAGGTCGGTCGCGAAGAAGCCCTTGTCCGTGTTGTAGATCGCGTAGCGGTGCCCGCCGTGGTGCCAGGCGATGAGGTCATCTTCGTCGATTTCGTCCGTGGCGCAGGCATCTACCCAGGTCGTCATGAGGTCTCCCAGTCAAATGAGGGGCGCAGAACCGCTTGCCGACGTCCGTCCCGGAACCGGCGCAGTTGCGCCACCGGCCCGGCAGGACGCCTCACATCGTGCGCTCGGCGATACGGCGTACAGGTCCGCCTTCGGTGATCATGTGCGGGGCCTGGCGAATGCTGAGCGCCTTGGTCGAGAGGCCCATGGAGCGTCTGAGGGTTACCACGAGCACCTCCCAATTGGTCCGGAAGAACCCCGGGTCCGGTGCCGGCAGCTGGTCCCTGACCGCTTCGGAGAGAGCCGGCAGGCCGTGGAAGGGAACCTGCGGATAAAGGTGGTGCTCAACGTGATTGTTCATGTTCATGTAAAGGAAGTTCACGACCGGGCCGCCGGCAAAAGACCGGGTGCTGTCCAGGATCGAGGGCGCGTTTTCCTGAAGCTCGACATGCTGGATGAGCGTGAACAGCAGCATGACAGGCGCGCCGAGAATGCGCGGGACGACCAGCAGCCAGACGGGCCACCAGATGCCGGCAAGGGGCGCGGCCAGGATCGCTGCATAGATCGCCAGCATGATCCGGGCATTGCGTGTCATTTTGGGCAATTCGCTTTCCGGTGCCACGGAGCGCATCGTCGGCGTGTAGCGCCTGACGGCAAGACTGATGAATGCGACAAGGTGAAAGCGCAGCAATGCAAAGCCGCTGATCTCCGCCATCCAGCCGCCAATTCCCATCGGCGTGTCGAAGGGCATCTGGCTGTCCTTGCCGACATGCCATGTATGGGTGTGGTGATTGGTGTGCGTATAGCGCCGGTGCAGCGGTTCTTCCATGTAGATCAGCGACGTGACCCACAGAACCGCTTCGTTCAGCCACCGCGTGCGGAACGCCGTGCCGTGTGCGGTTTCGTGGCTCATGGCGTAGCTCGGAACGGTCAACAGGATGCCGTGCACGAGCATGGCAGGCCACACCCAGAGTGTCCCGACAGACCACCAGACAGCGGTGCCGGTGATCAGCAGCCCGGCGATCCATTGCCCCAGATAGATGAGACCGGGCCGGTCGGACC
The DNA here is from genome assembly GCA_039818365.1 of Pseudomonadota bacterium. Classification (GTDB taxonomy): domain Bacteria; phylum Pseudomonadota; class Alphaproteobacteria; order Rhizobiales; family Stappiaceae; genus Roseibium. The sequence goes on along the minus strand of JBCBUA010000022.1, from coordinate 30,049 downwards.
TGGCCGCAATGGCTTTCAGTGTCTTCTTGTCGAGCTTCACACCCGAAGAAGCCGCATTGGTTGGGACGGTGCCAGGCATTCTCAGCTCGCGTAGTCGGACTTTTCGTCGTCGAGAATGGCCTTCAGCTCGTTGAGGTGCTGATCAGCCTGTCCGGGATACTCCTCCAGTTCCCGCGCGGTCTTTTCGGCGACATCATGGGGCAGAATGCGCAGGGGCTGGCCTGTCTGCAGTGCACGGATATAGGTCTCCGCGGCGCGTTCGAAGTAATAGAGGCGGTTGAACGTGTCGGCGACCGTGTCGCCGATCACCAGAACACCGTGATTGCCCATGATCATGGTCTTGACCTTCGGATCCGTCAGCAGGGACGCGCAGCGCGCACCCTCGTCCTCGAAGGCGAGACCGCCATATCCTTCGTCGACAACTTGCCGGCCGTAGAATGTCGCGGCGTTCTGGTCGAGGGGCGGTAGGGTGCTGTCCTTCAGACAGGCGAGAACGGTTGCGTGGATCGAGTGAACGTGCATGACGCAGCGGGCATGCGGGCAAAGCCTGTGAATGGAGCCGTGCAGGCCCCAGGCGGTCGGATCAGGCGCGTTGGGCGCATCCATTGTGGCGGGATCATTCGCATCCAGAAACAGGAGATCGGACGCCTTGATACGGCTGAAATGCTGCTGATTGGCATTCATCAGGAACTGTGTGCCGTCGTCGTTGACGGCCAGGCTGAAGTGATTTGCCACCGCTTCATGCATGTTCAGCCGTGCTGTCCAGCGAAACGCGGCGGCCATGTCCACCCGCTCCTGCCAGTGGCTCATATTCGCGTTCTCGGCAAGCTTCAACATTGCAGATCTCCCTCCGTGTTGCCCTCATCCTCGCAGGACGGGCAGGTGCTGACAAACAACCAATTCAAGGCTATGACATTAACAAAATTAATGCATGGGTTATGCATCCGATGTTGCAGTCGAATTTACCTCCCTTGACCTGGTTGCGCGCGTTTGAGTCTTCCGCGCGGCACCTGAGTTTCACGCGGGCCGCAGCAGAACTCAACCTGACCCAGTCGGCGGTCAGCCAGCATGTGCGCAGTCTCGAAGCATTTTTGGGCCGGGACCTGTTCGTGCGCAAGACGCGCGCGCTTGAACTGACGGAAGACGGCGCGAACTACTTGCCCAGTCTTCGCGAGGCCTTCGACCTTATTGCCACCAGCACACAGGCCTTCGTTGGTGCGGACCGGGGCGCGGCCCTGACCTTGCAATGCAACATGGCATTTTCCGTCTTCTGGCTCGCGCCGCGTCTGAAGCGGCTTTATGCAAGGTACCCGTGGCTGATCCTGAACATCGTGACACCCATCTGGGATCCTGAACGGCATGCGGCTTCTGCGAGTGTTGAAATCCGTTTCGGCCGTCCCGAGGAGATGTCGGCGGCGGCCGAATGCCTTGCGACCGACCAGTGCTTTCCGGTCTGTTCGCCGGATTACCAGAACGGGCGGCCCGATCTCGCCACGGCAACGCTTTTCGATTGCGCAGGCACGACCGCGACGTGGAGCACATGGTTCAAATCGCAAGGACGCGATTTCCAGAGGGACGGGGATGTCAACCTGTCGTCGACCTATGTCATCGCCATCTCAGCCGCGCTCCAGGGTGGCGGGCTTTCCATGGCGCACAACACGCTTGTCGGAGATCTGCTGGACGACGGGGTTCTTGTGAAACCATTTGCCCATTCGGCACCACTGGCGGAAGCCTATTTCCTGTTTCCACCAGCATCACATGCGCTGACACCCGCTTCCGAGGCGTTCCTGAGCTGGATCGACGAAGAATTTCAGCAAAGGCAAGAGTAAAGACGTGAGGCTGGAATGCGGCGGGTTCGATGGGCGATGTTTTGCGTGTCTTTGAGGAAAACCGGCGTGTGCCGATCCAATTTGGGTCTAAGTTTAATCTAGTTTGGCCCTGCATCTTCACTGATGCGGTTACATTGTTTCTGGATAGCTCGATCTCTTTGTTGATTTCGGCTGCCTCAGTTGATTCAATGGAAGAATCAGTAAGTCTCCCCAGTTTGTTACGGTTTCGCTGTTCGAAAGCATGGAGAGCGGTTTGGGCAAAACGGCCAAAATTGAATTTTTACGACGCGTGCTCCCTTTAAGCCTTGGTGTCCTCGCCATCGTCGGCGGCTTCTACTTCATGTCGCCGCTCAGCTGCCTGGTCTGCGTGCTTGCCTCGGGCGGCATCTACGCTGCCCTGCCGCGCCCGTCCGCACCTTCCGGAGCCATCAAGCCCGTTTCAAGGCCGTCGATCCAGGCGCTCGACGCCATTGGCTTCGGTATCGGCATCGTGTTCTTTCCAGTCGCCATTCTCGGGATGGCAAACACATCGGGCGCGCTTGCCCTTGTTTCGATGGCAGCCCTGCTGCCCGCAAGCACGGCCTTCCTCTTTTTTGCGGTTGCCGTGCGCCAGGAAACCTCCTGGGTCCGTTTTTTCGGCAACGGTTTCGAATTTACGCAGTTCGGCCGGCGCGCGCGGGTGCCCTATGAGGAACTGAAGAAGATCGAGGTCCGGTTATGGCAGGCCTCCGGCTGGGTCGCCTGGTTTCAGTCGACCATCGGCTCGATCGGGCACAAGAAAGCCGTTCTCCTGAACGGCGCGGAGAGCACCAAAACGCTGGTGTTCAACCATCCCGCGAGCGGCACCTTCACGATCTCATCAGAACTCATCCCCGATCTGCAGAGGATCCTGATCGGCATGGACCGGGCCGGTATCGAATTGCCGGACGGCATCAGTGAGTGGCAGCGCAAGAAGATCCGCAGGCGGCGGGAGCGCATGTATGGCGGGCCTGAACGTGAGGCACCGAAGAGCGAGCAGGTGGAAGTCGCGCGCATTGCCGCGCTGATCGAACACGCGCGACGTCAGGCGACACCCTGACCGGTCCCTTTGGTGACCGGAAAAAGCTTTAGCTGGAAACCCAGTCCGGTTTTCTTTTCTCAAAGAACGCGGTGATCCCCTCGCGCGCGGCCGGGGTCTCCCAGGTATCGGCAAGACGGCGGATCGTGTCCTCGATGACCTCATCGGTGATCGCGGGGCCAAGCGATCTGGCGAGCGCTTTCGAGGCGGCGACAGCAGCCGGGGCAGCGCCCAGATAGGGTTTGATTTCCGTCTCGATGGCGGCTTCAAGACCGGATTCCCCGATCACTCTCGCAACCAGATCCAGATCCTTCGCCTCTTCTGCGGAGAAAATCCTTGCAGACATGAAGACACGCCGCGCCTTGCCTTCGCCCATGCGGGCGAGCACGTAGGGGCTGATGGTGGCCGGGATCAGGCCGAGACGCACCTCGGTCAGGCCGAAGCGTGCGCTGTCGATGGCCACCACCGTGTCGCAGACGCTCATCAAACCGACGCCACCGCCAAAGGCCTGCCCCTGGACGCGTCCGATCAGCGGTTTGGGAAGTTCATTCAGCGCTTTCAGCATCATGGCAAGCTTACGTGCCTCTGCCATGCGCGTTGGCCTGTCGGCCTCGAACTGTTCACGCATCCAGGACAGGTCCCCGCCAGCACAGAAGCTGTCGCCCGCGCCGGTGAGGATGACGGCGCGAATGTCGTCTGCCGCGGCGAGCCGATGCGCGGCTTCCGTCAGTTCGGCGATCATCTGCGCGGACATGGAATTGTGCTTGTCCGGACGGTCGAGCATCAACGTCGCGACGCCGCGGCCGTCCTTCGTGATCGAGATGGTTTCATAGGTCATGTCTCGGCGCTCCTCAGGCTACGCGCGTAATCGGCGACGGCCTCCAGACGATCCGCCTTGATGCCTGTTTCAAAACCCTTGCCCTCGACAAGCGCGATCACAGCTTCCGTTGCCACATTGCCCTTGGCCCCGGGTGCATAGGGGCAGCCACCAAGCCCGGCTATGGCACTGTCGAAAACGCGCAGCCCGCGTTCAAGGCTCACTTCGATATTGGCCAGCGCCAGCCCCTTGGTGTCGTGATAGTGGCCCGCCAGCCTGTCAGCAGGCACAACCGCAAGGACGGCGTCCAGCATTTTCCCGATCGTTTCCGGCGTGCCAGCGCCGATCGTGTCACCGAGCGAAATCTCGTAGCAGCCGAGTTCCAGAAGCTGGCCGGCGACTTCCGCGACCTTTTCCGGCGGCGTCGGCCCGTCATAGGGGCAATCGGTGACGCAGGAGACGTAACCGCGCACGGGCATTTCATCGTGTTCGGCCTTCTTGAGCAGGGGCTTGAACCGTTCGATGCTTTCGGCGACCGAACAGTTGATGTTCTTTCTTGAAAAGCCTTCCGATGCCGAACCGAAAATCGCAACCTCGTCGGCGGATGCCTTCCGGGCTGCCGTATAGCCTTTTACATTGGGGGTCAGGACAGCGTAGACCACGGCAGGGTGGGGGTAGATCCCGTCCATGACCTCCTGGGCGTCGGCCATTTGCGGAACCCATTTCGGACTGACGAAACTGGTGACTTCAATCTTGCGGAAATCGCAGTCCGACAGGCGGTCGACGAGGGCGATCTTCTGTTCGGTCGGGACAAACCGCTTTTCATTCTGAAGTCCGTCACGCGGACCCATCTCGAAGATTGTAACGAATTCGGGCATCGGTTTACTCGCTCAAACCTGGAGTTTGGCAGGACTCTGGAAATTTCACCGTCATTCCGGACAAGTGAGGCAACGCCGAACGCAGATCCGGAATCCAGATATGCGTCACGCACTGTACGCGCGCGCAATGTGGCCCTGCTCTGTGTTCGCTTTGCTCACGCTGAGGTCTGGATTCCGGATCGTCGCGCAGCTGACGCTGCACGCGTCTGGAATGACGGTGGGGAATGGGCCGGGAAGCGAACATCTTCCTCACCCCTCCTGCCCGGCACGGGCTCTCAATTCACGCCGGATGACCTTTCCGGTCGTGGTCATGGGCAGAGACTCCACAAAGGTGACTTCGCGCGGGTATTCATGTGCAGCGAGGCGCGTCTTGACGAAGCCGGCAATGTCCGTGGCAAGGGCGTCGGTTGGTTCGACCCCGTCCTTCAGCACGATGAAAGCCTTGACGATCTCTGTGCGGTGGGGATCCGGCTTGCCGACGACACCCGCCATGGCGACGGCGGGGTGACGGAGCAGGCAGTCCTCGATTTCGCCGGGGCCGATCCGGTAACCGGACGACGTGATGACGTCATCGTCCCGGCCGACAAAATGCAGCCAGCCGTCGTCATCTTCCTGACCCGTGTCCCCGGTCAGCATCCAGTCGCTGGCGAATTTTTCTGCCGTGGCCGCGTCGTTGTTCCAGTATTTCAGGAACATCACCGGATCGGGGCGTTTCACGGCGATGTTGCCGAGTGTATTTGCCGGGACCGGTGTTCCGGTGTCATCGACGATGGCGACCCGGTGTCCCGGAACGGCCCGCCCCATGATGCCCGGCCGCGCCTGCATGAGGCTGCTGCAGCTGGAGACGATCATGTTGCACTCGGTCTGGCCGTAGAACTCGTTGATGGTCAGCCCGAAGGTTTGCCGCCCCCAGTCGATCAGCTCCGCGCCAAGCGTTTCGCCGCCGGAAGCGACTGATCGCAGTTCAAGCTGCCACCGCTTTTGGGCGTCAGCCACCTGGCGCATCATCTTGAGCGCCGTGGGCGGAAGGAAGGTGTTGCGGATCTTCTGGTCTGCAAGGAGCTGGAAGGCGCTTTCCGCGGTGAACTTCCTGAACCGGCAGGCGACAACCGGAACGCCCAGGTAAAGCGCGGGCATCAGAACATCAAGCAGCCCACCGATCCAGGCCCAGTCGGCGGGCGTCCAGATACGGTCACCGGGCTGACCCAGGAAGTCGTGGCTCATCTCCACGCCGGGCAGGTGGCCAAGCAGGACCTTGTGTCCGTGCAGGGCCCCTTTGGGCTGGCCTGTGGTTCCAGATGTGTAGATGATGATGGCCGGATCATCGGGGCCGGTGTCGAAGGGTTCGAATTCGGTCATGTGCCCGGCCATATGGCTTGCAAGGTCATCGGCACCGCTGTCTTCACCGTCGACACAGAAGACGGCGCTCAGATGGGGCAACCGGTCTCTCAGCGGTTCCAGTTTCGCAGCGCCGCTCTTGTCCGTGATGACGACTTTCGTTCCCGAATCGCGCAATCTGTATTCGAGTGCTTCTTCGCCGAAAAGGGTGAAGAGAGGGATCGAAATCGCGCCTGTTTTCAATGCGGCGATGTGTGCGTAGGCCGTTTCGGGCCGCTGCGGCAGCAGGACGCCGACACGGTCTCCCGGCTGAACGCGGCATGCGACAAGCAGATTGGCAAGCTGGTTGGACAGCCTTTTCAGATCCGCATAGGTATAGGTCGCGGTATCGCCGCCTTCCTCAATGTAGATCAGGGCCTCGCGGGACGGGTCCCGGTCCGCCCAGGCGTCGCAGATCGCAGTGCCGATATTGAAGCGTTCGGGGATCTCCCACGCAAATCGCGCGCGAAGATCCGCGTAGCTCGATGCGTCATGCGGCAGCATCGGCTTCCTCCTGCAGGGCCAGCAGAACAGTCCCGTCCGTCACCTGCTCCCCTTCCGAGACAAGCAATGCGCCGACAACACCATCGCGCGGGGCCTTCAACGTGTGTTCCATTTTCATGGCTTCAAGGATGAGCAGCGGCTGATCCTTTTTGACTTCCTCTCCCGCGTCCGCAAAGACGACTTTCACGAGACCCGGCATCGGTGCGATCACCTGATCACCCGCACCGGCCGGATCTTCGTCGCCGCTCAAGCGGTCGGGCAGGCCGATCGAAAACGCGTATCCGTTCTGGAAAACGGTCAGTTCCCGCGTGCCGGCAATGACCTTCACGCGCGCACGATGGCCATCGCAGTCATAGGTCAGCGCAGGACCATCGACGCGGATGATGTCATAGGTCTTGACCTTTGTCTCAAGGTGCACGGCGAAGCGCCGGTGGCCGAGCGCACGGACCTCGATGTCGCGCCGGTCGCCAGCAATCTCCAGGAGGGCGAATTGCCGCGACGCGCTCCAGATCCGCCAGCCGGCAAGTGTTTCGAACGGATCGTTGCCCTCGGCCGGACGGGTGAGACCGAGCGCGGCAAGCGCTGCAAGCGCAACGGCATCCTCCGGAACGTCGGGCTCCTGGATGAGCGCGGCCAGATCCCGGTCGATCAGTCCGGTGTCCACATCGCCTTTGGAAAACCCGGCATGACGGCAGAGGGCCGACAGAAAGGCCGCGTTGGTGACACACCCGGCGACTTCGGTTGCCTCAAGAGCCGCCAGCAGCTTGCCGAGCGCCGCGTCCCGTGTCGGGCCGTGAACGATGACCTTGGCAATCATCGGGTCGTAAAAGGGTGTGATCTCGTCACCCGAACGGACGCCACTGTCCACGCGGGCAATTTCCTCGGGAAGTGAGAGATGTTCCAGCGCACCGATGGCAGGCAGGAAGCCTTTCGGCGCGTCCTCCGCATAGAGCCGCGCTTCGAAGGCCCAGCCCGAAAAGGAAAGCTGTTCCTGGGTCTTGGGCAGCGCTTCACCGGCGGCGACCCGCAATTGCCATTCAACGAGGTCTTCCCCGGTGATCAGTTCGGTCACCGGATGCTCGACCTGAAGCCGGGTGTTCATTTCCATGAAGAAAAACCGGTCGGACCGCAATCCGTCCGAAACATCCGCAATGAACTCGATCGTCCCCGCGCCGGAATAGTCGATCGCCTTTGCTGCGCGGACCGCAGCCTCACCCATGGCCGCGCGCATCTCTTGCGGCATGTCCGGGGCCGGGGCTTCTTCGATGACCTTCTGATGACGCCTTTGCAGGGAGCAGTCGCGTTCGAACAGATGAACCGCATTGCCGTGGCTGTCGCCGAAAACCTGGATCTCGATGTGACGCGGCTTGGTCAGGTATTTTTCGATCAGGACGCGTCCGTCCCCGAAACTTGCTTCTCCCTCCCGCTGGGCACCGGTGAGAGCGCCCCGAAAATCAGCAGGATCATCGACACGGCGCATCCCTTTGCCGCCGCCGCCCGCACGGGCCTTGATCAGCACGGGGTAACCGATTTCGTCTGCCCGGTCTTTCAGGAAATCCGGGTCCTGATTGTCGCCGTGATAGCCGGGAACGACCGGTACACCTGCCTGCTCCATCAGCGCCTTGGCGGCATCCTTCAGGCCCATGGCGCGAATGGACCCGGCGCTCGGGCCGATGAAGGCAATGCCCGCGTGATCGAGCGCCTCGACGAAGTCGGGGTTTTCGGACAGGAAGCCGTATCCCGGATGCACCGCCTCAGCGCCGCTTTTCTGGCAAGCCTCGATGATCCTGTCGATCCTGAGGTAACTCTCACCCACCGGTGCCGGACCGATCCGAAAGGCTTCGTCCGCCATGGCGACATGTTTGGCGTTTGCGTCCGCGTCCGAATAGACCGCGACCGTGCGGATCCCGAGCCTTTTCGCCGTCCCGATGACCCGGCACGCGATTTCGCCGCGATTGGCTATGAGGATTTTCTTGAACATCAGTCTTCGTTCCCCTTCAGCGCGTTCAGCAAATGGGCGTGCGCCGCGTCATCGAACGCGACCAGCGTAACCGTTTCGATTTCCGGCAGCTCTGCGAGCGTCTTCTGAATGGTTTTGACTGCCGTTTCAGCTGCCAACTCCGCCGGATAGCCATAAATGCCTGTCGAGATTGCAGGAAAGGCAACGGTGCAGCAGGCATTGGCCGCGGTAAGCCGGAGGCTGGTTTCGTAGCAGCTTGCGAGCAGTCCGGGTTCGCCTTCGTTGCCGCCGCGCCAAACCGGGCCGACTGTGTGAATGACATGGCTTGCCGGCAAATTGTATCCAGCGGTGATCCTGGCGTCCCCGGTCTCGCAGCCGCCGAGTGTCCGGCACTCCTCCAGGAGCCCGGGCCCTGCGGCCCGGTGGATGGCGCCATCGACCCCGCCACCACCGAGCAGCGAGGCATTGGCCGCGTTGACGATGGCGTCGACCTTCAGCAGGGTAATGTCCCCGACATGTGTCTCGATCCGGCTCATGACGTCACATCCTGAAGAGACCGAAGCGGGTGTCGTCGATCGGCGCGTTGAGCGCCGCCGACAAGGAGAGGCCGAGGATGTCCCGCGTCTTGCGCGGATCGACAATGCCGTCGTCCCAGAGACGGGCGGTGGCATAAAGCGGGTGCCCCTGTTCCTCGAACTGATCGATGATCGGCTGCCTGAAGGACAGCTCTTCTTCCGCCGACCAGCTGCCGCCCTTGCGTTCAATGCCGTCGCGCCGGACGGTTGCCAGCACGCCCGCAGCCTGTTCGCCGCCCATGACGGAGATGCGCGAATTCGGCCATGTCCACATGAAGCGGGGCGAATAGGCCCGGCCGCACATGCCGTAATTGCCGGCGCCGAAAGACCCTCCGACAAGCATCGTGATCTTGGGAACGGAAGTGGTGGCAACAGCCGTGACGAGCTTGGCGCCGTCCTTGGCAATGCCGCCGCTTTCATATTTCTGTCCGACCATGAAGCCGGTGATGTTCTGCAGAAACACAAGCGGCACCTTGCGCTGGGAGCACAGCTCGACAAAATGTGCGCCCTTGACCGCGCTTTCGGAAAAAAGCACGCCGTTATTGGCGACGATGCCGACCGGCATGCCGTGAATATGCGCAAACCCGCAGACAAGCGTTGTGCCGTAGCGCGCCTTGAATTCATCAAAGCGCGACCCGTCGACCACGCGCGCGATCACTTCGCGAATGTCGTAGGGCGTCTTGAGATCTGCGGGCACCACTCCCAGGATTTCTTCCGGGTCGTAGAGCGGGTCCTCGGGGCTCTGCAGCGCCAGTTGATCCGACTTGGTCCGGTTGAGGCTGGCAACAGCCCGGCGGGCGAGGGCGAGCGCATGGGCATCGTCGCGGGCCAGATGGTCGGCGACACCGGAGAGCCGCGTGTGCACGTCTCCGCCGCCAAGGTCTTCCGCCGTGACTTCCTCGCCGGTTGCCGCCTTGACCAGGGGCGGGCCTGCAAGGAAGATCGTTCCCTGGTTCTTGACGATGATGGTCTCGTCGGACATCGCGGGGACATAAGCGCCGCCGGCCGTGCAGCTTCCCATGACGACCGCGATCTGGGCGATGCCTTTCGCGGACATGTTGGCCTGATTGTAAAAGATGCGGCCGAAGTGATCCCGGTCCGGGAAGACCTCGTCCTGATTGGGCAGGTTGGCTCCGCCCGAATCCACGAGGTAGATGCAGGGAAGGTTGTTTTCCGCCGCGATCTCCTGGGCGCGCAGATGTTTCTTGACCGACATCGGGTAGTAAGTGCCGCCCTTTACGGTCGCATCATTGGCGAGGATCATCACTTCCTGGCCTTCGACCCGGCCGATACCCGCGATCATTCCGGCAGACGGGGCCGCACCATCATACATCTGATGTGCCGCCAGCATGCCGACTTCCAAAAAGGGCGAGCCGGGATCAAGCAAGCGCGAGACACGCTCCCGCGGCAGGATCTTGCCCCTGGAGACATGACGCTGGCGCGCGTTTTCGCCGCCTCCGTCGAGGGCGGTCCTTGCCGCTGTCCTGACGGTTTCCATGGCTGCCTCGTGCGCGGATCTGTTGGCTTCGAAGTCACTGCTTTTCGGTGACAGGCTCGATTTCAGGATGCTCATGTCATCCGGCCTCCGTTTGGCGATCTGTTCTATCGGGAGCGACGGCTTTGCGCACCATGGTGAGATACAGCTCTTCAAGCTCATCCTTGCCGATCCGGCCGCCGTCCCGGTACCAGGTCGGAATGCCGGTCAGCATCGCTATGATCGCCCGGGTGGCGACCCTTGCATCGTCCGCCCTATAGCGGCCGGCGGCGGCCCCTTCCTCGAGGATCGATGTCAGGACGGCTTCGTAGCGCCGGCGCTCGGTTTCGATGGCCGCGAAATTGTCCGGTTCCAGATTGCGCAGCTCCATATAGGAGATGAAGACTTCGTCGGCGCGTTCCAGGTGATAGCCGATGTGAAAGCGGACGAAGCGCTCCAGAGGATCCATGGTGTCCGGAAAATCCGCGCTCTCCCAGGCAGCCAGCAATTCGGACATATGGCTCAGCATCAGGTCCTTCAGGATGTCCTGCTTGGTCGGGAAGTGGTTGTAGAGCGCGCCGGGCCGGACACCGACATCGGCCGCGATCTCCCGCATCGAGACGGCAGCATACCCGGCATTGGCGAACCGTTTCAGCGCCGCCTTGCGCACGCGTTTAGCCGTTTCCAGGCCTTTTGGCCGGCTTGCTGTCCTGGCAGCATGTGTTGCCATGGCGTCCTCCTTGCATGTTCAATAAATGAACGTTCATTCATTTACAAGCAAAGAATGCCGCTGTTGACCCATGTCAGAGACTTATCGCTGTTGAACTGGCCAGATTGTCAAAAAACTTACATGCTTAGGCTGTTCACACTCCTGATGAGTTTTGATGACCGAGATGATTCAAAGGACCGGTAGATGAGCGACGAAAGTGCAAAAAGCTGGGTCGAGGCCGAATGGGCGGATTCCCTCGATGAAGAACTGGAAATGGAGATCGATGACAACCTGATCGCCAGGGATCTGCAGTTCATCTCCGACAAGAGGCACAAATCGACAATCGACCGGAACACATATTTTCACGAACTTCTCAGGCTGCAGGCGGAATTGGTGAAGCTCCAGGACTGGGTGCAGCATAGCGGAGAGAAAATTGTCGTCGTGTTCGAAGGCCGCGATGCTGCCGGCAAGGGGGGCGTGATCAAACGCATCACCCAGCGTCTCAACCCGCGGGTTGCCCGCGTGGTCGCGCTGCCGGCGCCGACCGAGCGCGAGAAATCGCAGTGGTATTTCCAGCGTTACGTTCCGCATCTGCCGGCGGCTGGTGAAATCGTTATGTTCGACCGTTCCTGGTACAACAGGTCCGGTGTCGAGCGGGTGATGGGATTTGCCAGCGAAGATCAGGTTGAGCAGTTCTTCAACGATGTTCCCGAGTTCGAGCGCATGATCGTCCGGTCGGGCATCAAGCTGATCAAATACTGGTTCTCCATCACGGACGAAGAACAGCAGCTGCGCTTCCTGATGCGCATTCACGATCCGCTCAAGCAATGGAAGCTATCGCCGATGGATCTGGAATCCCGCGTTCGCTGGGAAGACTATACAAAGGCAAAGGAAGAAACCTTCGAGCGCACGAACATACCCGAAGCGCCCTGGTTCATCGTTGAGGGCAACGACAAGAAGCAGGCGCGGCTGAACTGTATCAGCCACCTCTTGTCGCAACTGCCTTACGAAGAGGTTCCCCACGACCCGGTCAGCCTGCCGGAGCGCCGGTCCAATCCGGACTATGAACGCAAAGTCCTGCCGGAGCATCTTTACGTTCCCGAGAAATTCTAGGTAACTTCCGGACGCTGCGTAACTTCGATTATTTTCCCGGCCTTGCAGGCCGGGATTTTTTCGTGCCAACTGGTGATTGCAGCTCTTTATTCGGAGAAAAACAAAATGGACGGCAACAGGGTCCGCTGGGGAATCATTTCGACAGCAAAGATCGGCAGGGAGAAGGTCATCCCCGGCATCACGGCATCCCAGACAGGCGTTGCCGCGGCGATTGCCTCGCGTGATCTGGATCGTGCGAAACAGGTTGCTTCAGATCTCGGTATCGAAAAGGCCTATGGCTCATACGAAGAGCTGTTTGCCGATCCGGATATCGACGCAATCTACAATCCGCTTCCCAACCATATGCATGTTCCCGTTACCGTGCAGGCGGTCGAGGCCGGAAAACACGTTCTGTGCGAAAAGCCGATCGCACTGAGCGCGGATGAAGCGTCCACGCTCCTCGATCTGCGGAAAGACAGGCTGGTTGCCGAAGGCTTCATGGTCCGGGCGCATCCGCAGTGGATCAGGGCGCGCGACATCGTCCGCTCCGGCGAACTGGGCGAACTGCACGCCATCCAGGGCTTTTTCAGTTTCTTCAATGCCGATCCCGACAACATCCGCAACCGGGCGGACATGGGCGGCGGTGCGCTCATGGATATCGGCTGCTACACCATGCTCGCCGGGCGTTACTTCTTCGAGACCGAGCCGGAGCGTGTCGTCTCCCTGGTTGACCGGGACCCGGATTTCGGAACGGACCGGATCACCAGCGCAATGATGGATTTCGGGGCTGGCCGCCAGCTCACCTTCACCGTTTCGACGCAACTGACGCCGTTTCAGCGGCTTCAGCTGGTCGGCTCGAAAAAGCGCCTCGAAATCCTGATTCCGTTCAACGCGCCGCAGGGCGAGGCTGTCGAATTGCGGCTGGATGACGGGTCCCAACTGGGGGACGGCGCCCTTGCGCCCGAAACCATCGCGCCCTGCGATCAGTATGCAGAACTCGCCGACGTTTTCGGTCGTGCGATCCAGGGTGAGAAGGTGCTCACATACGGCGTTGAGGACGCGGTGCAGAACATGAAGATCATCGATGCCATTTTCGCCTCGGCGGAGCGCGGCGCGTGGGTGGATGTGACATAGGGCATTGCCCGGCAGCTGCTGCCCTCAGCGCACCTGGCCCTTCAACACCTGATAACGCAATAAAAAACCCCGCAAATTGCGGGGTTTTTTGAATCCGGAATGCTGCGTCACCTACTTGATCGGTGCCAGCACCATGACCATCTGGCGGCCTTCCAGCTTGGGCGCGGACTCGACCTTCGCAATCTCGGAGGTTTCCTCGCGGACCTTGTTCAGGAGGTTCATGCCAAGGTCCTGGTGCGCCATTTCACGGCCGCGGAATCGAAGCGTTACCTTCACCTTGTCCCCGTCATTGAAGAACCGCAGCATGTTTTTCATCTTCACGTCGTAATCGTGCGTGTCGATGTTCGGACGCATCTTGATCTCCTTGATCTCGACGGTCTTCTGTTTCTTGCGGGCTTCTGCGGCCTTCTTCTGGGCCTGGTACTTGTACCGGCCATAATCCAGGATCTTGCAGACAGGGGGATTTGCGTTCGGCTGAATTTCAACGAGATCCAGACCTGCATCAAGGGCGATATCCATCGCTTCTTCGGTAGGTATCACGCCACGGTTGGCGCCTTCATGATCAATCAACTGGACTTCGCGAACGCGAATTTCTTGGTTTGTGCGCGGGCCTTCCTTTGTAGGAGGCGGGGCGCGGAACGGACGGCGAATGGTCGCTAACTCCTCTAACGTTTCAACTGAGCGCCAGGTCATGGCTCTTTTTCATGCACAAAAAACCTCGGGACCCATGTACCAAGGTTTCTGCTGCATATGTCCTAGCGCTGGGTCCTAGAGTCCTGCGAAACACGCTGGAAGTCAACCAAAATCGGCGGTTTCTCTGCTCTTGGCTGACTCACGGGTAGCCTCTCAAGCACGTTTTTTGCCGCAGATGCGCGCGGAGCGCTGGTTGTAATTCGCAGGGCAATGCCTCAAGTAAGGATTTGCGTGACGATTTAAAGGAGACAAGACACTTGGACGGCGGAAAATTCCTGTTTCAGCTCCTCAAAATCGTGACCGGCTTCGTGTTCGCACTTGTTGCCAGCGGTCTGTTTCTCGCCTGGGGCTTCTTTCAGGCGGCTCATCCCGGTGAAAATCCGGTCGCGTTCGGTGCCGTGGTCGGGACCGGCCTCGTCGCGGCCAGCGTCACCGGGGCGGCGGCGATGGTGCCGGCAGGCATCGCCATCGCGATCGCCGAATTCGCGCGTCTGAAGGGGATCGTGTTTCACCTGGCCGCCGGTGGAGCGATCGCGTTCGCGATCTGGACACTCGGCCCGGAGGCGGAAGCGGGCGGCGTCCGGCCGGGCAGTGTCATCGCCCTCGCAGCAGGTTTTTTCGCAGGTCTTGTCTACTGGATCATCGCGGGTCGGACGTCCGGATGCTGGTGGTTGCCAAAAACCACCGATCCGCAAGGGGCTTCAGAGCCTTAAAATTCACGACCCCAGGGCACACTGCGCTCTGAAAGACGTCTAAAGTTCCTCGTCCCTGAGGGCTTCGCGGGCCGCGTGGTAATGGTCGTCGCGCATGTGGCCGCGGATCATCGCGATCGCTGCCATCAGCACCGTCGCGTCGTCACCGAAGCCGACACCGATCAGAAAATCGGGGATCGTATCGATGGGAAGCACGAAATAGGCAAGGGCCGCCAGAAGCGTGGCGCGCACCTTGGCAGGTGTCGCGGGGTCCAGCGCGCAATAGTAGCCGGCAACCACGTCTTCCATGAACGGAACCTGCCGGGCAGCCTTCCTTGCCGTTACGAGCAATTTCTGCCGAACGTTGGTTTTCTGCTCTTCTTCCGGACCAAGATACTCGGGTTCGAACCCAAGATCCTCAAACGAAAATGAGGATGTCATTGGTGAGGTCTCCCGTTTTCTGCCAGCTATACATGTGGTGATTTCCGGCAGGAAATCAACAGAAAAGCCGTTTTCGGTCAAATCGATCCGGTGCTTCTCCGTGAGCTTTCGGGGGAAGAAAAAGGCGGCGTGGCCGCCCCTTTCCAGCTCGAATTTACTGGTTGCCGCGGGTCTCCAGCAGGCGGCGGGCGATCACCTGCGCCTGAATTTCCGCAGCACCTTCAAAGATGTTGAGGATGCGGGCATCGCACAGAACCCGCGAGACTGCGTATTCCAGAGCAAAGCCGTTGCCACCATGGATCTGGAGCGCGTTGTCGGCCGCTGCCCAGGCGACGCGCGCGCCCAGCAACTTGGCCATGCCGGCTTCCAGGTCACAGCGCTTGCCGGAATCCTTCTGCCAGGAGGAGAAATAGGTCAGCTGGCGCGCAATCATGAGCTCGGCGGTCATGAGTGCCAGTTTGTCGGCGACTCGCGGGAAATGGATCAGCGACTTGCCGAACTGGACACGCTCCTCGGCATAGCGCAGGCCGAGGTCGAGCGCGCTCTGGGCAACGCCGAGCGCCCGTGCGGCCGTCTGGATCCGCGCGCCTTCGAAAGTCTGCATGAGCTGCTTGAAGCCTTCGCCTTCGACCTGTCCGAGCAGATTGCCGCCCGCAACCTCAAAGCCGTCGAACGCAATCTCGTATTCCTTCATGCCGCGATAGCCGAGCACCTCGATCTCGCCGCCGCTCATGCCTTCGGCCGGGAAAGGCTCCCCGTCCGTTCCGCGCGGCTTTTCCGCGATGAACATGGACAGGCCCTTGTAGCCGGGCTCGTCCGGGTTGGTGCGGGCAAGCAGCGTCATGATGTCCGCGCGGACCGGATGGGTGATCCAGGTCTTGTTGCCGGAGATCTTCCAGGTGTCTCCATCCCTGACCGCGCGGGTTTTCAGCGATGCGAGATCCGACCCGGTGTTGGGTTCGGTAAAAACGGCGGTCGGCAGGATTTCGCCGGAGGCGATCTTCGGCAGCCAGTGCTGTTTCTGCTCCTCCGTGCCTCCGCACAAGATCAGTTCGGCGGCGATTTCAGAGCGGGTGCCGAGCGATCCGACGCCGATATAGGCACGCGAGAGTTCCTCGGAAACCACGCACATCGCCTCCTTGCCGAGGCCGAGACCGCCATATTCCTCCGGGATCGTGAGCCCGAAAACACCGAGTTCGGACATCTGCCCGACCACGTCAAGCGGAATGTATTCGTTCTTCAGATGCCACTCATGGGCATGCGGGGTGACCGTGTCTTCGGCAAATTTCCGCATCTCGTTGCGGATCTGCTCCATAGTCTCGTCAAGCCCCGGATCGCCGAAAGTGGAATGCCCGGCCTGGTCGCGGATCAGGGCCGCAATCTCGGTCCGGATGGCGGGGGTGTTCCCGATTTCGATCAATGCGTCGATATCCGGCGTGCGGTGGTCGCGCGCTTCGCCGGCGCCAATGCCGAGATCCGCGAGCCGCACGAATTCGCCCTGGTTCATGGGGATGCCGCCGAAAATCTGCGCCAGGTATTCCGCAAATCCGAGCTGTACGATCCGTTCTTCCAGCGTGCCGAATTTGCCCTGTTCGCTGAGCCGTTGCGCGTAGGCGTCCAGCTGGCGCAACGATTCCACGTAAGTTGCCAGCCATGCCAGGCCGTGCGTCGCACGCTGCTCCTGCTCCATCAGGCGCGAGGAAATGCGTCCATCAGCGGTCACGAGGGTGCGCACACGCTGCGCTGCAAGATCAAGCAGGTGGTCGAGGGTGTCGACCGCCGAGGCGGTCTGTTCGGCAAGGCTCTCTGGCGTTTCTGCCGCCGACAGGGCTGCAGTTGACATGGGCGATCTCCGTTTTCATTTGTTGCGCTGAAGCGCTTTTTGTTGAAGCTATGTTGCGTCGCACACACTCATTTGTCGAGCCGGAATTTGTTCTTCTTTCGGAGGGGGTCGATTTCACAGTCTTCTCTTGACTGTCGGGCGTGACAAAGGCCAGATCGGATCATGGGCGTGCAACAGGGCTTTCTGGCTGTTTTTTCGGTTCTCAAGGATGCGATCGGGCATTTCTCGCGCGACGACGGGTTCGCAATGGCAAGCCATGTGGCGTTGTCCGGCCTGCTCGCCATTTTCCCGATGCTGATCTTCATTGCCTCCCTGTCAGCCTTTTTCGGCATGACGGGCGCGGCGGATACGGCATCGGACCTGATTTTCGATGCCTGGCCGGAATCGGTCGCCGCACCCGTTGTGCGCGAAATCCACAATGTTCTGACCGTGCCGCGCGGCGACCTTCTGACATTTGGCGCCATCGCGGCGCTCTGGTTCGCCTCCAACGGTGTCGAGGCACTCAGGACCGCGCTCAACCGGGCCTACCGGCAGATGGAACATCGTTCGATTTTCTTTCTGCGGCTGCAATCGCTCGGTCTTGTGCTGCTCGGGGCCGCGATCCTGCTGGCCTACACGTTCCTGGTTGTCCTGGCGCCGCTGGCGCTGGATGCCCTGGAAGCCTACGCGCCCCAGGTCGAGACCTTCCTGCTTTCCATCAATGTCGCGCGCTATTCACTTGCCGGATCGCTGCTTGTCATCGGGCTGTTCGTGACCCATTGGCTCTTGCCGGCTGGCAAGAGGACATTCCGGGATCTGTGGCCTGGCGTTCTGGCGACGCTGGTCATGTGGATCATCGCGGGCAGTGCCTTTGGTGCCTATCTGGCGAGTTTTGCGAATTACGTGTCCACTTATGGCGGCCTTGCCGGCATCATGACCGCCTTGATTTTTCTCTACATCTGTTCGCTTGTTTTCATTCTCGGAGGCGAACTCAACGCGGCAATCTCCCGCCAGCGCCGGTTCCGGAGGCGCGTGAAGGAGCGGGCCGCCTCCGCTGTCGCCAAGGAAGCCTGATCGCCGGAAAAAGCGCCTCGTTTCAGGCCTTTTTCGGTGCTTGCCTGATCACGAGCACGGCACCGATGATAAGGGCCATTCCGGCGATCTGAACAAGCGTCAGCGTCTCGTTGAAGAGAAAGTAGCTTTCGACTGCCGTTGCCACAGGCACGAGATAAAAGAGACTTGCCACCTGGGAGACGGCGCCTTCGCGGATCAGAAGCATCAGCAGCAGCACCGCACCCACCGAGAGAACAAGCACCAGCCAGACAAGCGCGAAAACAAGTTCGCCCGACCAGACGATGTGCCAGCTTTCGAACATGGAAAGGGGCGTTGTCACCAGGAGCGCGCCGACATACTGCCAGATCGTTGCCGCAAGCAGATCCGTCTTTGCGGCAAAGCGCTTCTGATAGACCGTGCCGAGGCTGATGGCGGCGACCGACACAAGGGCGACGGCAACCGTGATTGTCGTGATCCCGGTGCCGCTGATGTCGAATTTCGGTCCGAGCACGAGGACCAGTCCTCCGCCGCCGATCACCATGCTGATCCAGTGTTTCCTGGAGATCGTCTCGCTCAGCAGCAGGACTGCAATCAGCGCTGTCAGCACCGGCTGCAGCCCGACGATGATCGAGGATGCACCGGCGGGCATGCCCTGTTTGATGGCCCAGAAAATGCCTCCCAAATAAATCCCGTGGACCAGCATGCCCGTCACCAGGCAATGAAGAATGGCCATTGGGCGCGTGGGCCAGGCCCTGGTCAGGAAGAACGCGAGGGCCAGAAGGATCGGCAAAACGGCAAAGAACCGGACCGTCAGGAAAACCAGCGGGTCGATATAGGGTGCGCCAAGCTTTGAGCCGATGAAGCCGGTGGACCACAGCAGGACGAAAATCACCGGCGCGGCTTTTGTCAGATAGCTCAAGTTGGCCTCAAATGGGGATCGACGCCGATCTGCGTCTGTTTGAAATCCGTCAGCGCCTACCGATAATCCTGCGTCGTGCAGGGTCGAAACGTGCCTGGTGAAAGAGTGACATATGACGCCTTCGCGCAGCGCGCAATCTTCATTTCGAACCCAGGTCTTCAACAGACCGTGGCCAAGTGCGTCGCGGTGCGTATTTTTCATGATCCCGCCGCTTTCCGGCATTGAATTCATCGCGTCATTTCGCCCTTCTGGCGGAGCGATAATCTTCGTGCTAGAGCATCCTTCGTTCAGACGAACGCACAAAGGTGCTCGATCACTCTGGAAACGATCGGCTTTGGATGTTCAATCGACTGCAATTGAACACCGGTTGCTCCAGTGACGACGAAATTTGCATTGAGAAGGCGCAACGGAATGCAGGAAGAAATCGTCATCATCGGAGCCGGCCAGGCCGGTTCGCAGCTCGCTCATTCACTCCGCCAGGGCGGTTTCGAAGGACCCTTGCGCCTGATCGGCGATGAGCCGCATCCGCCGTACCAGCGCCCGCCGCTCTCCAAGAAGTACCTGTCCGGAGATGTCGGTGCAGAAGGGCTGTGGCTTCGCCCGCCCGCGTTCTTCGAGACCAACAAGATCGACCACATTCCGAATACGAAGGTGATTGCGATCGACCGCGCTGCCAAACGGCTTGATCTGGCAAACGGCGATAGTCTTTCCTATGGGAAACTCGCGCTGGCCACCGGCACGAATGCGCGCTCGCTACCGCTTCCTGGCGCTGACAAGAAGGGCGTTGCGACGCTGCGCTCGATTGCGGATGTTGATGCGATCCGCGAAGGCATGAAGACGAGCAGCCATATCGCGATCATCGGAGCAGGCTACATTGGCCTTGAGGTCGCGGCGGTCGCAAAGGCGATGGGCAAGTCGGTCAGTGTCATTGAAGCGCAGGACCGGCCGATGAAACGGGTGGTCAGTCAGGCGGTTTCGGACTACTTCGCCAAGCTGCATCGGGACAACGGCATTGACCTGCGCCTGGAAACGGGCGTCGAAGGGCTTGAAGGCGAAGGTGCCGTGAGCGGCGTGAGGCTGAAAGACGGAGATCTGGTACCGGCAGAACTCGTCCTGATCGCCGTCGGTGCAGAGCCCAACGACCATTTGGCCGCGGAAGCGGGCCTGGAAGTCGACAATGGCATTCTGGTGGACGGCTCCGGCCAGACCAGCGACCCGGATATCTATGCTGTCGGGGACTGCACGCGGTTCTATTCCAACCGGTATCAGCGCTCCGTGCGCATGGAAAGCGTTCAAAACGCCATCGATCAGGCAAAGGCCGCGGCCCAGGCCCTGTTGGGTGAAGAGGTCGATTATGACCCTCTGCCCTGGTTCTGGTCGGACCAGTATGATGTGAAACTGCAGATCGCGGGCCTGTCCGAAGGATACGACGACACGGTGGTCGTCGGGTCCCCGGAAGACCACAAGTTCTTTGTCGCCTATTTGAACGGCGGCAAGCTCATCGCCGTCGACAGTATCAATTTCCCGCGCTCGCACATGCTGGCGCGCCGTGTCATCGGCGAGGCCTGGCGCGAAGGCCTGTTGCCCGACGCCTGAGCCCGGCCGGCGTCAGACCGCGCCTGCGTTCTGCAGGATCAGCCGGGTTACCTCCCTCGGGATCTCCAGATGCGGCATGTGCCCGACCCGCTCGAATATGTGGGTCGCCACGATGCCCGGGAGCTTGTGCGCCTGCCGGGTCGGCAACACCCTGTCCTGTGTGCCCCAGATCACCTTCATCGGCATCGGCAGGGCTGCCAGTTCGTCCCTCGGCAGCGTTTTCTGGACCGCGCCGTCGATGATCTCTTCCACGATGGCTTCTAGCGTGGCGGTTGCGCCGGGTTTGGACCGGCTCTCGGCGACAGTCTTGGCCAGGTATTTGGGGAGCCGGTATTCCCATCCGAAGAACTGTTCCAGCAGCACTTCCATGTCTGCGGTGTCGGTGGTCGTTGCGTATCTGCGCAACAGCCGGTGATTGATTTCCGGGCCGAATCCGCCGGGTGCCAGCAGCGTCAGGCTGGCGATCCTGTCAGGGTCCTTCAATGCGACCAGCGCGGCGACTGCGCCACCCATGGAATGTCCGACAAGGTGAACGGGATCCAGGTTCAGTGTTTCCAGGGATTGCGCCACCGCCTTTGCAGCAACCCCGGCGTTGCCGATGCGCGGCCAGTCGAGGGCTTGCCCATGCCCGGGAAGGTCAAAGGCAAGCGAGCGCTTCTTTCCCGCAAGCGCCGTCTGGATGTTCAGCCAGGTTTGCCGGTCTCCGCCGAACCCGTGCAGCAGGATGATCGGTTCTTGGTCGTTGCCGCCGTCAGAGGCCTGGTCGTTGAACGGCAGGTTTTGCGGGGGCGTCGGGCGTAGATCGGTCATGTCTGTCTGTTTGTCCTCGGTCCAGGCCTGTAGTGGGATATGCGCGAATTGCGCCGGAACGAAAGGCGGGTGTGCTCATGCGAGCGCGAAAAGGGGTTGAGGATCCGTGAAGCCGCTCAGTTCGAACGACCCGACGGGCTTCGCGCGCGCTCCGCAAAGCCTTGCCACATCCTCGGTCATGAGTACATCGGATCCCGCGGTTTTTGTGAGGCTTTCAATGCGCGCGGCCGCATGCACCGTCTGCCCGATGACGGAAAAGGTCAAGCGGCTCGGGACGCCGATATTGCCGAACATGACCGATCCCACGGACAAAGCGACACCGGCCTGCATGTCCATGACGTTTGCCTGGTCAGCGTTGATGGCCCTGAGCCGCCTGCGCGTCTCGTCCGCCGCCTTGACCGCCTGCGCGCCGGCCTTGTCGAGGCCCTGCGTGCCCAGCGGAAAAACGCCCAGGACTGCATCGCCGATGAAATCGAGAACTTCGCCCTGATTGTCCAGGACCGCGCCGGCCGTCGCCTCGAAAAAGGTGTTGAGCCAGTTCAGATAGGCGTCGGGGCCAAGTGCTTCGGCGATCGCCGTGGAGCGGCGCATGTCGCTGTAATAGATGACCGCATCCAATGTCTCGCCGTCGCCGTGCCGGATCTGTCCGCTCAGGACCTTGTTGCCGGCGTTTTTGCCGAGATAGGTCTCTGCGATTGTCCGGCTGATCTGGCTTTCGATCGTTGCGCGCGCGGCAAGGGCAAGCCGCTTCTGGATGTATTCGATCGCGGACAGGGCATCGTCACCGAAGCCCGTTTCGTTCCGCGTCGACCAGCTGACGATGATGCCGGTCGTGGGATAGTCCTCATTCGTGACCGGCAGATCGAACCGCGTGGGCAGGACAAGATAGTCTGTGTAACCGGACGCGCTCAGCCGGGTCAGCAACGGAAATTCCTGCGGGGCGTTTGACTTGGCGAGCCGGCGCCTGAAGCGGGGCTCCTGGTTGACGAGCACGGCGCGCACCGGGCTCTTGAGCCATTCTTCGGTTTCTTCTTCCGAATGTGCGATCAGGTCATGCTGCAATTCGCTGCCACTCTCCCAGACGACAACCTCGGCCTCGATCAGGGGGTGCAGCGTGGACCAGGCCATCATCGCGCGGTCGACCGGGACATCGCACTTGCGCAAGCGCTCGCACATTTGTGCAAACATGTCCGCAAGGTTCGGTGACCCGAGCGCCTGGCCAATGAGCCAGTCCTCGATGTCGTCGATTTTCGCCATACTGATCATTGGGTCAACGTAGTGGTCTTTCCCCATGGTTTCCAGTTGGCGCATGCAAGCAGATGCGCTTAATTCACGGGAGCTTCGGCCACCTTGCCCGGCGGGATGATGAGCCAATTGACGGTAACCTCGGGAATCTCCGCCGGGGACAGATATCCAAATGTCGCGCTGCCCTGACGGACCGCGCCGGGATAGTATTCCAGAAATTCCCTCAGCGGCTTTTCCCCGTCACCGCGCCAGACAATCATCAGCCCTTTTTCCTGGACATCGTCGATGTCGATCCAAGGGCTGAGTGTCCGGCTGTGCAGGTAGAACATCGACGGCCGGTCCGGGGCATGGAGCGTGACATTCGCCGCCGACCACATGTCGCCGGCGACATAGGCAAGCTCCGACCCCTGATCCTCTTCCCAGATCCGTGCCAGTTCTTCCGCGACCGCGCGTGCGGGGTAGTGAATGCGCGTCTGTTTCTGTTTCCAGTGAGGCTCCAGGACCGCCTGCCCGAAGAGGACCGACAGGAAAATCAGCTGGATCGCCACGGCTGCAGCGAAGGCGCGGCGGGGGTGCGGCCACAGGGCGGGAAGGGCGGCGAACCGCACTGCCACGACACCGGACAGCACAAACATCGGTGTGCCCCACATATGCTCGAATTCATTTCCGGTCACCGCGGATGCCAGAAGGACGACGGCGAGAGGAACGAAGGCAAACCAGAGCAGGAAACGGTCCTTGTCGGCGGGGGCATGCACGACGCGCTGCTGCCAACCGGATCGAAACCCTTTCAGGCCCTGCCAGCCAAGCCCTGCGAGCATGACAAGAAATATTCCGGCGTGATTGCCGATCTGGGCGAACAGAAAGTTCAGCGGGTTCCACAGATGGCCGATGATCGAGGTTGCGGGTTTGCTGCGGCTGGCTGCGTATTGGAGTGTCAGGAAGTCCGTATCCAGAAGCCAGAGAACATGCGGGACCAGCAGGACCAGGCACGCGATCGCGCACACCCACGGTCCGGGTGTGAGCAGGAGCCGCCGCGCATCGCTGAAGACAAGGCTGTAAAGGCCGATGGTGCCGATGAGAAGCAAGACGAAATACTTGGTGTAAAGACCGAACGCGGCCAGAACGCCCAGCAGCAGCCAGTCGGCGAGGCGCCCGGTTTCAAGGCCCCGAAGGAACAGGAGGATCATGCCTGTCCACACCGGGATCTGCAGGATGTTCGGGTTGAATTCGGGCATGGGAAGCGTGAAGTAGAACGTGACGCTGGTGAGCACGATTGCCCAGAAGCCCTGCCGGTCAGTCATGCCCAGGCGCCGGCAGATCTTCCAGATGAAAAGATAGCCGAATGCGGCTGAGAGCGCGCTCAGCCAGTACCCGCCGAAATAGTGACCGCCGGTGAGGCGATACGCTGCTTCCAGGAGCCAGGCCTGCATCGGCGGGTGCTTGGTATAGCCGAACTGGAGCTCACGGCCCCAGGCAAATCCCTCGACCACATCAAGCGGGGGGCCGGGAAATGAGACGGTTGGTATCAGGGCATAAAGAAGCGTCAGGCCGACGGCATATAGGATTGCAGCGCGCGATGCGGTCATTCCGTTTTCCCTTGTCCGGGAGCTTGGTGACGAATGGTCAGGATGCGGCCGGATGGTGCTTGAAGGCCCACAGGCGGGCGCCGACGAACGAAAATGCCGGAACCACGGCGATTGCAAGCCAGAGGCCATAGATCTCGGGCCATGGTGCAAATGCAAGCCAAAGTGCCAGGATCGTCGAGTTAAGCGCGAAGCCGCTGACCGAGATGATCAGGAACTTCGCCATGCTTTTCAGCATCGTTCCGGCCTGCCGCAGGTGGCTGAAGCTCCAGAAATAGTGGCCGCTGAACGAAACGATGAAGGCGGCCAGAAAACCGCAAACGTTCGAGGGTACAACTTTCAGAAGCCCCGTTTCGAACAGAACAGATGCAACGACCGCATGGGTCAGGGTGGCCAGGACGCCGATGATCGCGAACTTTCCAACGGCCGCGCCTTCCGTCTTGAGCGTGTCGCGGTTCACCTTAGCCGGCATTCTCGTCCTTGCCTGTCTTGTCGGCGTTCTGCTGTTCGCCTTCGATAACGTCCTGCAGGATATAGACCGGCCGTTGCTTTGCTTCGTTGAAAAGGCGCGCAATATACTCGCCGATCATGCCGATGGAGAGCAGTTGCACGCCTGAAAAGAACAGGAGAGCCACCATCAAGGAGGCATACCCGGGAAGATCCGCGCCGAACAGAGACGTGCGCACCGTGAGGTAGATGGCATAGGCAAAGGCGCCGAAGGAAATCGCGGCGCCGCCATAGAACCAGACGCGCAAGGGCAATGTGGTGAAGCCCGTCAATCCGTCCAGGGCAAAGTTCCAGAGTTTCCAGTAATTGAACTTTCCGTCACCGGCCTTGCGTGCAGGCCGCTCGTAGGGAATGGCCATGGCCGGAAAGCCGACCCAGGCGAACAATCCCTTCATGAACCTGTTGCGTTCGGGAAGACGCAGGAGCGCATCTATGACGGCCCGGTCGATCAGCCTGTAATCGCCGGCATTGGCCGGCATGTCGATATTCGCAAGCTTGTTGAAGAGCTTGTAGAACATGTTCGCGGTCGACCGTTTCAGAACCGTGTCGGAAGACCTGTCGACCCGAAGCCCGTAGATCACGTCATAACCGGCGCGCCAGCCGTCCAGCATCTGCAGGATCAGTTCAGGCGGATCCTGAAGATCGGCATCCATGATCACGGCAATATCGCCGTGCACCGCTTCCAGGCCAGCGGACAGGGCTGCCTCCTTGCCGAAGTTCCGGGACAGTCCGAGAAGCCGTCCCGGCAGTCCCCCCTTCAGTTTTTCGGACAGGAAGTCGGCAGTCGAATCCCGGCTGCCGTCGTCGATGAACACATACTCGTAGGCCAGCCCGGTCTTTTCCAGGATAGGGCGGGTCGCTTCCAGGAAATGACCGATTACATCTTCTTCGTTGAAGACGGGGACAATCACGCTCAGCAAGGGGTCGGCCGGTCTTGCCGTCTCCCGGCGCGCGACATAAATTTTCGAGGCAGCCGTTTTGTTCATCTAGGTGTCGGGTCTGAAGTGAGGCCAGGTTGCTGGGCGCAACCTGCCGCAAATCCATGAAAAAGGCCAGCCCAAGCTTTGCCCCGTGCAAAGCGCTGCACAGTTCGTGGCGACCGGACGGCCCGACTTCCCCCGTCCGGTGAATTTGACGTGCGTATCCTTGCCCCTGCAGTTTCCGAAACGACCTTCAGATTCAGGTGACGAGCGCCCTATTGATCAGGCGGAGACGGTTTTCTCCTTGGGCTGCGTCTTGTCGAGGATTTCCTTCTGCCGTTTTGCCTTTGCAACGGCCTGCTTGGCGGCATCGTTGAGATTGAAAATCTCTAGGTCTTCATTTTCGGCATCCGTAACCGGCTGGATCGCGAAATCGGTGTAGTCCGCTCCCCGGGGGTCTTTCTGGATCCTTTTGCGCAGCTTGTGGATCTTCCATCCGTAGAGACCGAAACGCGCATATTTCACAAGGCTCTCGAGTGCGAACCAGGGATAGTGCACAATGGCGGGCAGGCGTTTGAAGCCGGGTCTGCGCTGACGCCGGTCCTTGTAGCGGAAGTAGCCGCATTGCTGCGGATGCACGCCCTCAAAGCGCATGGCCCCATAGATCTGCAGGCAGAGCCGCCACACCCTCACGGGCTTGATGCCATAGGCGACGTTCCGGCGCATCAGTGTCTCGACATGGTCGTCGGTGTAGTACCAGTCCCAGATGTCCCGGTAGGTCTGCTGCCAGACCTCGGCGCTCATGGTGGGGTGCTCGCAGGTCGTGTGCTCCAGGTCATACCGGTTGAGGTCCGGGTCGAGCCAGACGCCTTTCTCGTAGAGCTTCTGGTGATCTTCCGAGCCGGGCAACGGTGTGAGCATCGTGAACTCCAGCATGTCGACCGGCAACTCGCGCTGGATGATCTCGATGTCGCGGCGAATGCTCTGCGGCGTGTCGTTCGGCAATCCCATGATGAAACCGGCATAGGTCATGATCCCGGCTTCTTTCCAGAGCTGGAACATTTTCCGGTACTCGGTGATCCGGTTCTGGCCCTTTTTCATGTGGGCGAGGTTTTCCGGATTGATGCTTTCCAGGCCAATGAAGACATGGGTGCATCCTGCACGCGCGGCCTTGTCGACGAACCCCGGCATGCGGTGGGCCAGAGTGTCGATCTGGATCAGAAAGTGGATACGTATGCCGTCGCGCTCTTTCAGTTCGATCATTCGATCGAAGATCGGCTCCCAGTTCTTGTTGCGCGCGAAGTTGTCGTCCGTGATGAAGAACGATGTGATGCCCTGGTCGTGATTGGCGCGGATCAGTTTTTCGATATCGTCCGCGTCGCGCCAGCGTGACTTGCGTCCCTGCACGTTGATGATGGTGCAGAACGAACACTGAAACGGGCAGCCCCGCCCGGCATCGAAGGACGACAGGCTGCCATCATATTTCCGGACAATGGATTCCGGCAAAAGCGGCGGCACCTGACTTTGCAGCCCGGGCAGGTCGTGCATCACGTTGTAGACGGGTTTCAGCGTGCCCGCCTTTGCTTCGGTAAGAAGGCTCTCGAAATGTTCTTCCGCCTCGCCCGCGAACAGGACCACGCCCATATCCACCGCTTCCTGAAGATCCGAAGGCATGTCCTTGAGCATGGACAGGCAGCCGGAAACGTGAAAGCCGCCCAGGAGAACCGTTACATTCTCGGCGCGGAGCTGTTTCGCAATCTCGAGTGCGCGGGGAAACTGGTTGGACTGGACGCCGACGAGACAAACGATGCCGCCGCCATCCCTTGTGTTTGTCACGATCTCGGCCAGGGGCACCCGCATGGTCATCTCATCATAGGCGTTGACGGAGATTGCCGTCTCGTCGCCCAGAACCTTCCGGTCTGCGCAGTCCTTTGCGATGGCATAGAGGCACGCCATGGAGTTGGAAGGAATCCAGGCCTTCCACCATTGCAACACGTATCCGTCGTCGTCGTAGTGCGACGGCTTGATGATTTCGATGTGAAACGTTCCCATTCTGCATGGCCTCGCTGTCGCAGGGCATTGCAGCTCTCGAAAGGCGGCAGTTTCGCGTGTGTGATGCCTGAACCGAGAACCCCAGCCCGTCCACTCGATTGGTTCCGTAAGGTAAATCAAGTTAAGGATTCGGACAACAACTTGTCGTGACACCCGGTCCGGGACTGTCAATACCCGGTAAAGTCAAAATAAAACCGGCACTTGGGAGAGTGCCGGTTTCAAAGACTGTCAGCGATTAAGACGGGGTCAGGTCAATGCGCCGTGGCAATGCTTGTACTTCTTGCCGGAGCCGCACGGACAAGGCTCGTTCCGCCCGACCTTGCCCCAGGTCGAGGGATCGTCCGGGTTGCGTTCCCCCGGAGGCACGGCCTGCAGCTGCGCATCCGCGCGTGCCATTTCATCTTCGCCTGTCAGCGGATCGATGTGATGCTCGTGCATTTCCGGCTGGGCCGGCATCTGAGGCGGTTGCTCGGTGACCAGCTCAACGCGCTGGAGCTGGGCCGTCGTCATCTGGCGCAGCTGGGCCAGCATGGATTCAAACAGCGTGAAGGCTTCGGTCTTGTACTCCTGCAGCGGATCGCGCTGGGCGTAGCCGCGGAACCCGACGACCGATCTCAGGTGGTCGAGATTGGACAGGTGTTCGCGCCAAAGGTTGTCGAGGGTCTGCAGAAGAATGGCCTTCTCGACCTGGCGCATGATGTCGGGGCTGTATTTGGCGACCTTTTGCGCCATGGCCTCATCGGCCGTGCGGCGCAGGCGCTCCTTCACCTCTTCCTCGGCGATGCCTTCTTCGGCCGCCCACTCCTTCACCGGAAGGTCCTGGTTCAGATACTTCTTCACCTCTTCCTGCAGACCTTCCGTATCCCATTGTTCAGGATAGGCCTTTTCCGGAATGTGCGCGGCCACCAGATCATCGATGACGTCGTGGCGCATGTCGGTCACGGCGTCCTGGATCGCTTCGCTGTCCATCAGCTCGATACGCTGATCGAAGACCACCTTGCGCTGGTCGTTCATGACGTCGTCGAACTTCAGCAGGTTCTTACGAATGTCGAAGTTGCGGGCCTCGACCTTCTGCTGCGCCTTTTCCAACGCTTTGTTGATCCACGGATGAATGATGGCTTCGCCTTCTTCCAGCCCGAGTTTCTGCAGCATGGAATCCATGCGCTCGGAGCCGAAAATGCGCATCAGGTCGTCCTGCAGCGACAGGAAGAACTTCGAGTGTCCGGGGTCGCCCTGACGCCCGGACCGGCCGCGCAGCTGGTTGTCGATACGGCGGCTCTCGTGACGCTCCGTGCCGATGACATAAAGACCGCCCGCAGCGAGGGCCTTTTCCTTGAGCTGCTCGACCTCCGCCCTGATCGCGGCTTCCTTGGCAGCGCGTTCTTCGCCCTCGGGCATGTCCCCGAGTTCCATCGCGATCTGCATGTCGGCGTTGCCGCCGAGCTGGATGTCGGTTCCGCGGCCGGCCATGTTGGTTGCGATCGTG
The DNA here is from genome assembly GCA_039818365.1 of Pseudomonadota bacterium. GTDB lineage: Bacteria > Pseudomonadota > Alphaproteobacteria > Rhizobiales > Stappiaceae > Roseibium. Next base: position 824 of record JBCBUA010000022.1, on the reverse strand, counting down.
ACGGCGCCCGGCAATCCGGCCTGCGCAACGATGAAGGCTTCCTGTTCATGGTAACGGGCGTTCAGGACCGCGAAGATCTTCGACTTGCCGTCGTCTTTCTTCTGGGCCGCAGCGAAGGCGGCCGGGTCGCTGAGATCGATCTGCTTGTAGCCGTGTTTCTTCAGGAGTTCGGCCAGGAATTCGGACTTCTCGATCGATGTCGTGCCGACAAGGATGGGCTGACCGCGTTCCTTGCAGTCATCAATCAGCTGCGCGATCGCGGTAAACTTTTCCTGGACCGTCCGGTAGACCTCGTCGTCGTCGTCCAGCCGCTTGACCGTGACGTTCGTCGGGATCTCGACGACCTCGAGCTTGTAGATGTCGGCGAATTCGTCCGCTTCCGTTGCGGCCGTGCCGGTCATGCCGGCAAGCTTGTCATACATGCGGAAATAGTTCTGGAACGTGATCGAGGCCAGTGTCTGGTTTTCCGGCTGGATGCGCACCTTTTCGCGCGCTTCAAGCGCCTGGTGAAGACCTTCGGAAAAGCGGCGGCCGGGCATCATGCGCCCCGTGAACTCGTCAATGATGACCACTTCATCATTGCGGACAATGTAATCCTTGTCCCGCTGGAAGAGCTTATGCGCCTTCAGCGCCTGCTGCAGGTGGTGCACAATGGAGACGTTCTCAACGTCGTAGAGCGAGTCGCCCTTCAGCAGGTCGGCTTCGCTGAGCAGGGCCTCCAGCTTTTCGTTGCCGGCCTCGGTAAACGTAGCGGAACGCTGTTTCTCGTCGAGTTCGTAATCCTCTTCCTCAAGGCTGGGAATGAAGGCATCGACCGTGTTGTA
>JBCBUA010000021.1:0-34819 GCA_039818365.1 Pseudomonadota bacterium | reverse complement strand
ATCGGCGCGGAAATCAACATGGTGTTCCCGCTTGGAAGCCATGTTGAAGACTTGCGGAAGCTTGGCGATGCCGACGCAAACATTTGTCTCTACCGCGAATTCGGCCGCTTGCTTTGCGAGACGATGGAGCGGCCTTACCTTCAGGCGCCCATCGGCATTCATTCCACAACCGCCTTCCTGGAAACACTCGGCGAGATCCTCGATCTCGATCCGCAGCCCTTCATAGAAAAAGAAAAGCATACGACGCTGAAGCCCTTGTGGGATTTGTGGCGCTCCGTCACCCAGGATTTCTTCGCGACCGCCAATTTCGCAATCGTCGCAAATGAAACTTACGTTCGCGGCGTCCGGAACTTCCTCGAAGGAGAGATGGGCCTTCCGTGCACTTTTGCCGTTGCCCGCAAGGCCGGCACCAAGACGGACAATCAGGAAGTCGCGGACCTCACCGCGAACAACGCCCCCATGATCATGTTCGGCTCCTTCAATGAACGCATGTACATGGCGGAAGCGGGGGCGCGCGGCAAATTTATCCAGCTTTCCTATCCGGGCGCGATTGTGCGCCGGCACACCGGCACGCCTGTCATGGGCTACTCGGGTGCCTGCTGGCTGATCCAGGAAATCTGCAACGCCTTGTTTGACGTGCTTTTCGAAATCCTTCCGCGCGCCGGCGAACTCGATGCAATCGAGGCAACCTCCGCCCGCCAGAAAACTGAATACCGATGGCATCCCGATGCCCTCGCCGCACTCGACGCGCGGATCAACCGGGAACCGGTCCTGGCACGCATATCGGCCGCCAAACGCCTTCGTGAGGCCGCCGAATTGGAAGCGTGGGCGGACAATTCGACCGAAGTCACATTCGCGCATGTCGCACGGATCTCAAAGACGGCCGGAGCCCCGGCATGAGAAACGACATTTCAAATCCGGTTCAAAAGACCAAGGAGAAATAGCATGGTTTCGACAACACATCAGGACCAGGTTGTCCGCAACCGGTACCAGGAGCGAGAGGCCGACCGCCTCATGATGAAGCGCTTGTTTTTTCTTGTCTTTCCGATCTGTTTCATCGCCATCGCACTGGTCCGCATCAGCACGGTTTTCAGCGCGCGGGACGGCCGCGCCGAAGGCTCCGTTTTCGAGGAAGCCAAAGCATCGGCCTATGCAGCCTTGGGTTACGCCTTTCACGTGTAGCCCCCCGTTTTGCCGGCGTTTACGGCGTCGGCAAAAGCCCAGAGGAACCGGTCTACCGACTTCACTGGACCCCTGCCGCGAGGGTTGTGCGCGGTAACCGCCGAAAGGCAAGCATCGGAGGTCATTTCAATGGCTTCAGACAAAGAGTCCCTGACGGGGATTTCTCATGAGGAGGCGCAGGAGTTTCATCGATACTTCGTCAAAAGCGCGATCTTGATGTCGCTCTTTCCCTTCCTCGCCCACATTTCGATGTGGCTCTACCAACCGTGGCTCTAGGGTCCACACCAGATAAGGATGTGAAGACATGTGGAGAGTTTGGCTCCTCTTCGATCCGCGTCGAGTGCTCGTTGGCCTCGCGGTGTTCCTTTTCACCTTGGCAGTGCTGATTCACTTCATCCTGCTGAGTTCGGAAAAGTACAACTGGCTGGACAACGCCGCTCTTTGGGGACCCGGATCGCAAATCGAATTGCTTCATCCGGACCAGAACACCGCCCTGGTCTGAGCACCAGGACGGTTCAACATCATCGGTGGCGGAGGGTCCCGCGGTCCCTCGCTCATGCGGCGTTCAGCGTCTTCCGCCACCAAGCCTTGCTTCAAGAGATTAGCTGCGCTGATGCACCGTTATGCGGCGGCTAAGGAGGACTTCATGGCTTTGCTCAGCTTTGAAAGAAAGTACCGCGTTCGCGGCGGGACGCTGCTTGGCGGAGATCTCTTCGATTTCTGGGTCGGCCCGTTTTATGTCGGCTTCTTTGGTATTACCGGTGCCTTTTTCATTATCCTCGGCACGGCCCTGGTGATCTATGGCGCAGCGATCGGACCAACCTGGAACATCTGGCAAATCTCGATCGCCCCGCCTGATCTTTCCTATGGCCTCGCCCTCGCCCCCATGAAGGAAGGCGGCCTCTGGCAGATCATAACGATCTGCGCGATCGGGGCATTCGGTTCCTGGGCACTGCGCGAGGTCGAGATCTGCCGAAAACTCGGAATGGGATACCATGTCCCGATCGCGTTCTCCTTTGCGATTTTCGCCTATGTGACGCTTGTCGTGTTTCGCCCGCTGCTTCTTGGCGCCTGGGGCCACGGCTTTCCATACGGTATTTTCAGCCATCTCGACTGGGTCTCGAACGTCGGCTACCAGTATCTGCACTTCCACTACAATCCGGCCCACATGATCGCCGTGACGTTCTTCTTCACGACGACGCTTGCGCTTTCGCTGCATGGGGGTCTCATTCTTTCTGCCGCCAATCCCGGTGCCTCCATGGACGGCGGCGGCCAGCAGGCCGAGGTGAAGACACCCGAATACGAAGACACCTTCTTCCGCGACATCATCGGCTATTCCATCGGCACGCTCGGCATTCACAGGCTCGGTCTGATCCTGGCGCTGAACGCGGGATTTTGGAGTGCCGTGTGCATCGTCATCAGCGGACCTTTCTGGAACCAGGGCTGGCCGCAATGGTGGAACTGGTGGCTTGACCTGCCGATCTGGAACTGAGGGGAAACGCTATGACCCAATACCAGAACATCCTCACGATCGTTCAAATCAGCGGCCCCGCCGAGGAAGGCATGCCGCTTCCCAAGGACGACAGTCCGCGCACCGGAACGCCCGTCATGTCCAGATTGCTGGGCTGGATCGGGAATGCCCAGATCGGTCCCATTTATCTCGGGTACCTGGGGACATTGTCCTTGGTCTTCGGCCTGATCGCATTCGAGATCATCGGTCTCAACATGTGGGCGTCGGTTGGCTGGGATCCGATCCAGTTTGTCCGCCAGCTGTTCTGGCTCGGCCTCGAGCCGCCGCCGGCCGAATACGGGCTCTCCATGCCGCCCCTGAACGACGGCGGCTGGTGGCTGATCGCCGGCTTCTTCCTGACCGCGTCCATCCTGCTGTGGTGGGTTCGCGTCTACCGGCGGGCCCGGCAGCTTGAGATGGGAACACACGTTGCCTGGGCCTTCGCCTCGGCAATCTTCCTGTTCCTCGTGCTCGGCTTCATCCGTCCGATCCTGATGGGCAATTTCTCCGAGGCCGTGCCGTTCGGGATCTTCCCGCACCTGGATTGGACCGCCGCTTTCTCGATCCGCTACGGCAACCTCTATTACAACCCGTTCCACTGTCTTTCGATCGTCTTCCTCTATGGCTCGGTGCTGTTGTTCGCCATGCACGGCGCAACCATTCTGGCTGTCGGGAAATACGGCGGTGAACGGGAGTTGGAGCAAATCACCGACCGGGGAACCGCGTCAGAGCGCGCCGCGCTTTTCTGGCGCTGGACCATGGGCTTCAACGCGACCATGGAATCCGTTCACAGGTGGGCCTGGTGGTTCGCCATCCTGACACCGCTGACCGGCGGCATCGGCATCCTTCTGACAGGCACCGTTGTCGACAATTGGTACCTGTGGGGCATCGAGCACGGCATCGTCGCACCCTTGCCGGACATTTATCCGGACGTCGTTGACCCGATGGCGCAGTAAGGAGAGGGAAAATGCAACTTTGGATACCATTTGCAGCATCCGCCGGAACACTCCTTGCCATCGCGAGCTTTGTTGGTGCGGACTGGGATGCACCGCCTGTTGAATCGGTTCAGATCGGTTACCGCGGCACCGGCATGTACCTGGAAAAGGACATTGAAAAGGAAAAAGCGCTCATGGAGGCGAACGTCGTCCCCGAAGCGCCCTGGGAGGCCGATCCGGAAGGAGACCGCGCAAGCGAGCTCTACGAGAACGTCCAGGTCCTGGGGGATCTTTCCGATGATCAGTTCAACCAGTTCATGGCCGCGATCACGGAATGGATCTCGCCCGAGGAAGGCTGCGAATATTGCCACAACGCAGAGAACTTCGCCTCCGATGAGGTCTACACGAAAGTTGTCGCCCGGCGCATGATCCAGATGAACCAGACGATCAATGTGGACTGGGGCGACCATGTCGGTGATGTCGGGGTCACCTGCTACACCTGTCACCGCGGTCAGCACATCCCGGCAAACTACTGGTACGACGATCAGGAGCCGAAACCGGCAAGCGCCATGAGCCGCCACGGCGGTGTCGGCAAGTTCGTCGGCAACACCTCCATGCCGCAAAACGCGCTCATGGACTATCTGCTGGAGGACAAGCCGATCCGGGTTCATTCGCTCACAGCCCTGCCGGATCCTAACAGCCCGAACCCGGCCGGAACCAAGGAAACCGAGAGCACCTGGGCCTTGATGATGCACATGTCCGAGGGCCTCGGGGTCAATTGCGTGACCTGCCACAACTCGCGTGCCTTCAATGACTGGGATCAGAGCCCGCCCCAGCGCGTCACGGCCTGGCACGGGATCAACATGACCCGGGCCTTGAACGTCGACTACATGGTCGGGCTGACGCCCGTCTTCCCCGAAAACCGGCTGGGGCCGGAAGGCGACGTTCTGAAGATCGGCTGCTCGACGTGCCACAACGGCGTTCAAAAACCGCTCTACGGCGTGTCGATGCTGCAGGACTATGTCGATGCGCTCGACAAGAAGGGACCGACCGACGTTCCTGACTTTTCGACATATGTTCCTGGGGAAACTCAGATCATGGGCGCGGAAACGCCGGCAAATTCATCCGCGCTGCCTCTCCAAACCACAGTCGCGGATGCAGCACACTAACCCCGCGCCGGCGTGACCGTCACTTGAAAGGGAGCCTTTCGGGCTCCCTTTCTTTTTTTTGGCGGCAACGCTTTGTTCCATACCGGCGAAACCGGCAACCCGCGGCGCCGATCAAGGCGCCGGCTGTCTTTGTGCCGTCGAGAGAGACGTACTCAGGTGGGGCTGAATTTCAGTTCCGGAAACCGGTCAAGGTAGATCCGGAACCAGGGCGTAAACGCATCCGGCGTCTGCGCGACTTCCGCATGTAGGGTCTGTGCATCGACCCAGCGAACGGCATCGACCTCTTCCGGGTTGGGCTTGATGTCGAGCTTCGTCCGGTCGACCTCTGCGGTGAACAAGGTCACACGCTCGTGCTCGCTCAGGCCGTTTCCGACGCTCGCTTCATATTCGACCGTCTGGTGCCGCGTGAGGGCCAGGGAAAACCCGAGTTCTTCCTGCAGCCTGCGTTCTGCACAGGCTTCAACGGTTTCGTCCCAGTGCGGATGACTGCAGCAGGTGTTGGCCCACTGCCCGCCGCAATGATATTTCATCGCCGCGCGCTTTTGAATGAGAAGCAGGTCCCCGTCAAAAACAAACACCGAGACAGCCAGATGCAGCAGGCCCTGGACGTGAGCGGCCATTTTTTCGACCGGGAACAGCGAGCCATCATCGGCGACCGCCGGAATGATTATGTGCCTGTTCATCTAATCCAGAATCCATCTTCAGGTTTCAGGCAACCGCACGCGCCAGGGCACATTGCGACCAGAGCGAACACAACACCTCGGAGAGCTGCCGGATATCGGCATCGCTGTGAAGGGGTGTCGGCGTGATCCGAAGCCGCTCGGTTCCCACCGGAACCGTCGGATAGTTGATCGGCTGCACATATATGCCGAAGTTGCTCAAAAGAACATCGGAAATCCATTTGCACTTGGACGCATTTCCAACAAGCACCGGGACAATGTGGCTGGGATTGTCCATGTGCGGAATGCCCCGTGCATCAAGCGCTGCGCGCACCTTGGCGACGACCGCCTGGTGCGCCTCCCGTTCCCTGGTGCTCTCCTTCAGGTACCGGATCGAGGCGGTCGCCCCGGCCGCCAGCGCCGGCGGCAGCGCCGTCGTGAAGATGAAGCCGGACGCGAAGGAGCGAACGAAATCAATCAGGACGGACGGCCCGGTAATATAGCCGCCCATCACCCCGAAGGCCTTGCCCAGAGTGCCCTCGATGACCGTCAGGCGGTCCATGAGGCCTTCGCGCTCGGCAACGCCGCCGCCACGCGGGCCGTACATTCCGACGGCATGGACTTCATCGAGATAGGTAATGGCACCGAATGCATCCGCGACATCGCAAATCTCCTCGATCGGCGCGATGTCCCCGTCCATCGAATAAACGCTCTCGAAGGCCACGAGCTTTGGAGCCTCCGGATCGTCGGCTGCCATGAGCTCCCGCAGATGATCCGGGTCGTTGTGCCGGAACAGCCGTTTCTGGCACCGCGAGTGGCGAATGCCTTCGATCATCGAAGCATGATTGAGCGCGTCGGAATAGACGATGATCCGGGGGATCTTTGCCAGGAGCGTTCCGAGCGCCGCCCAGTTGGAGACATAGCCGGACGTGAAAATCAGCGCCGCTTCCTTGGCATGCAGGTCGGCGAGTTCCTGTTCCAGCAGGACGTGATAGTGGTTGGTCCCCGAGATGTTGCGCGTTCCGCCGGCCCCGGCGCCGCACTTCTCGATGATCTCGGTCATGCGATTGGTAACGACCGGGTTCTGCCCCATGCCGAGATAATCATTGGAGCACCAGACCGTGACGTCGCGCGTTTGGCCGTCATCGCCATAGAAAGTCGCCTTCGGAAAAGCCGAGCAGTGCCGCTCCAATTCTGCAAAGACCCGGTAGTTGCCGGCAGACTGCAAATCGGAAAGAGCGGTCTCCATGTGTTCGAAAATGTTCATCGGTCTCTCCTCTCCCCTGAGACTACGGTCCCGTCATTGCGCATCGGCACGCCCCTTGGCGGCCACGTGCACGGATGACAGGTTTGACTGTGTTGCATTTGTTGTTGGAACGGCCTCGGCCGGCACTGCCCTTGGCACAGCCCAGCGCCAGAGTGCCGTGTCAGAGACGGGCAAAACCAGTATGAGATGCTCGAAGATCGCCAGGGCCATAAAGGTTGCGAGCAGAATATGGCCGACGACGGAATATTCGAGACTGGCCTGTGCAGCGCCCACGACAAGCGTTGCGAACAGGCCTGTGGCGATGGCGAGCAGGACGGGAAACAGCCGTGTCGTCCGGCCGGTGTTGAAGTAGCTCCGCAGGTGCAGGATCGCAGGCGGCATCAAACCGCTGACCGCATGCCGTGCGCCCAGAAAGATGAGCACCTTGGAGGAAATGCGCATGCCCCACAAAAGGCCGAAAGTGGCAAGCCCGAACAGGTTTTCCCCGCCGGACAGCGTTGCCCAGAGGAAGATGCCCGTTACGAGGATCGCGATTTCGTGGTCGCAAACCGCTTTCCACGCCGCCTTGAACCGGTCAAAACCAGACAGTCCTGGCGGACATTCCTCCTTCCGGCGGCCTGTAACCATGCCGGTCAGGAACGTGGTTTCGTGCCAGGCCCAGACAAGCAGCGCACCAAAGAAACCCGCGTAGGACCCGAGGGGCATCAGGTTGCGGCTGCCGAAGAGCATGAGCAGGAACCCGGCGACACCGAAAACGGTTACCATCGGCAGCAGTTGCCAGGGCTCGAGCTTCCGCTTTGCCGACCAGTGAACCATCGCCAGGACGAGCCCGGTCGACAGCCACCAGACGCCGATGGCTACCAGGATTGCCGTGACCGGGTTCGCAAGGTTCATCGCCGCATCCTTACCAGACCGGCTGCAGCCGGGAGGTATCCGGCAGGTCGTTCTGTTTCGCCGGTATCATGTACATGCGCAGGAAATTCAGCCCGGCTGCCGCGCCCCACCAGGCCTTCCCGGCAGCGCCGGTCAACCCGCCTTTTTCGGTGGCGGCCTGCATGTTCCGGTTGATGCGTTCCATGCGCCGGAACCCTTCGACCAGCGCCGGATTGTCGAGATCCAGAACCAGCGGGAAGCATTGCCGGGAAATCTCGGATGTCAGGCGGAACACCTTCATGTCGTAGTCGTCGATATCGACGCCCAGCGCCTTGTGAAAGGCCGGTCTCATGTGATCGCGCACATACATGGTCGCGAATACCGCAAGCAGGAAGAACTTGATCCAGAGCTTGTTGCGGCCCTCCAGCAGCCGCCTGTCCGAGCGGATGATCAGCGAAAAGGCTTCACCGTGGGAAAACTCGTCGTTGCACCACTGCTTGAACCACTTGAAGATCGGGTGGAAGCGTTTGTCGGGATGCTTCTCCAGATGCCGGTAGATGGTGATGTAACGGGCGTAACCGATCTTCTCGGAAAGATAGGTCGCGTAGTAGATGAACTTCGGCTTGAAGTAGGTGTATTTCTTGGCCTTGGCGAGAAAGCCCATGTTCACGCCAATGCCGAAATCCTTCAAGGCATCGTTGATGAAACCCGCGTGACGGGATTCATCCCGGCTCATATAGCCGAACAGCTCGCAGATTTCCTTGTTCTTGCCGCGGCGCTTCATCTCCTTGTAGAGCACACAGCCTGAAAACTCCGATGTGAGCGATGACACGAGAAAGTCGACAAGCTCTTCGCGCAGATCATCGGGAAGTGCATCTATGTCGATGTCGTCCCACGCCTCGTTGCGTTTGAAGTGGCCCCGGTTCGGATCGCTGCGCATCTGGGAGATGAGAGCGTCCCACTCCTCACGCACCGGCTCGACGTCGATCTTGTCCATCTCATCGAAATCGGTTGTGTAGAAACGCGGTGTCAGCATGGTGGATACCATGGCGCTGCGTGTCGTGTCATTCTGGGCAGCCACGCGCTTTTCAAGCGTCGGCTCGTTGGCGGCCAGCTCCTTCGGCGATACGGTCTTGTTCATGACAATGCCCTTTCTGTGAAGCTGAATTCGCACAGTTCCATGAATTCGAAATCGCCGGTTGCGCGGGTCCAGGCCCGTTCAAGCCCGCTGGCGCGCCGGATGGTCGCCTTTCGGCGGAAGCTCTCGCTTTCGCCGTAGGGGATCGAGATCGGAGCACCGTGCACGAAAACCTCGTCGCCCGGGTGCACGACAACGCCGTTGTCAAAGCGGACATGCGCTCCAAGCTGATCGAACGTGTTGTTGATCTCAACCGTGCAGTCGACGTTCTCCTTCCACCGCAAGAATGCAAATATCGGGTTCATTGGCTTGCTCCTCTCCTTTGACCAAGCAGCACCTCGAAGGCCGCGGCATTGTCCTTGCCGAAGGCCTCCAGGTAGATACGTTCGCCAGTTGCCGTGTCTGACAGACTGACAGTTCCCGCCTCCCATTTGATGATCCGGTAGGGTGCGGTTTCCGAGACCTTGGCGACCATGCGCATGCGCTCGAACGCCCGCAGCGAGCCACGCACAAATCCACCCTTGTCTTTTTCATAAGCAGCGATCAGGACACCGTTGCGTGCGTCCTTGACCATCACGCTGTCATCGGCAGTCCGCGTAATCGTCACGTCGCGGATGGCAACAGGTGGCCCGGCGCGATGCTTGATCACACCGATGCCGGTTGTCTGGCCGAAAACGATGGCCCCGGCGGCGAACACCAGCAGCGCAACGGCACCCAGCAGAACGCCCTTGGGAAACGTGTTTGTGCGTTTGCCTTTGCGTTCACCGAAATACCCAAGATGCGACACCGATCCCATTTCCGCCTCCTACTCCGCGGCTTCAACCGCTGCCGGCCGAGCCTGCGGGCCATTGGAAGGTTCTGCCCGCGTCAACCGCGCGTGTCCTGAATGCACAGAGGCATGCTGGCTGATGGCCAGCGCCAGAACATCAGAGGCTTTCTTCGCGTCCGTCAGGCAGATCAGGCTGGGTTCGACATTGGCAAACCGCCAGCCGCGTACATGCGGCCATTGAACCAGCCAGGACAGGCGATGACCGGGCAAAAGCTGGATAGCCACATTGCCCGCGCCGTTGCCCTGGTCAGCCAAGGCAAGCGCTCCAATCTGCTTGAACGGCAGATTGAGCGTAATCGAAAACGCCACGCCAAACCGGAGCACAACACGGTTCGTGGTGATCGTGTAAAGCGTTGTCTTCTGGACCCCCCAGGCAAACAGTTCGAGCATGCCGATCACGATCGCGGCCAGTGCAGTGAGAACCGCAACGGAAAATGCGATCCCCGCGAGGGACCTGCCGTCGTAGAAACCGCCAATAACGGCCCAAACAGCCAACAGCAGAAAATACCCGGCGATCCAGCGGTTCTTGAGAACGTGCCTAGCCACAAGACGCGCAGACGGGCGGCCCTGCCAGAGCATTTGCTCGCCCTCCGGAAGGGTCCCTGGCAAGCCCGGTACTGGCTCAAGTTCATGTTCCCGGGTGACAAACTGTTTCACAGGAACGCCTCCTGACGATCGCGCAGCGCATAGAGAAGGCCCGCACCGAAATAGGCTGCGATCTTGTCTTCTTCGAGCAGCGTCACCGTCTCGTCCTTGGCCCGCGCGGGAACATCCACGAATTGTCCGGACGTGATCGCATGGACATAAAGATGCGGCGCCCTGCCCCGGGCATTGCCGCCCTTGATGACGACGAAGTTGTTCGGCAACAGCGTACTGGCCGACCCGCCCTCAACCTCGATCTCGTAGTAGCGGATCAGATATTCCGCGCGGTCGACCCAGACGTCCTTGACCGTTCCGGCAGCCTTGCCGTCGCAGCCGATGACCGTCAGCCCGATCGGGTTGGTCTCGCCCTCTGCGATATCGAACCCTTCAGCCGTGCGCATCGGCACGATCCGGGCATCACCATGGGCGGTCAGGTCGGGCGTATCGGAGCGCTCGGCCCATGATCCGGGACCAACACCGGCGAGGAGCGGATTGCCCTCGGGCACAAGCGGGTAGCCCGGCCCTTTCGCCGTTCGTTTGGCGTTGAGGGGGCGCTCATCCCGCTTCAGATCCGGAACCTTCTTGACGCCCTGTCCATGCGGCAGAACAAAGGTCTTTTTGTCCGGCACGAACAGCCAGGGGTCCTTGCTGTACTTGCCCGTGACATCGTCTTCCAGCGGATAACCTTCCCGCCGGTCTTCCTGGCGGATGTACCAGATCAATCCGGCGAAAAAGATCCAGAACGCGTAGAGCACCACTTGTGCGACATCCAGGCTGCCGCCGAGGGAACCGGTCATGTCAATTCCTCCATTCAGTTCTCGGCCGTGCGGGCTCAGCCCGGCAACTCGGCCAATCCAAATCGCGTGTCACTTTCCTGGGTTTGCCTGTAGCGAAGACCGGTCAAAGGCCCCAGAACCGCCAGGCAAAGAAAAAGAAGTCCGATTTCAAGGTGATAGACAAAGAGATATCCCGTACCGGCGGTGTTCATCGCCGGACCCAGAACGCCTTCGAACGCAAGCGCGTTGACGACATTTTTGATAACCCCGCCCAAAAGTAGACTGACACCGATCGCCGTCGCTTGAACCGCGCTCCAGGCGCCGACAAGGATGCCGCTGTCGGATTTCCGGCAAATTCCCATGGCAGCCAGCATCGTGCACACCGCAAACAGCCCGCCGCCGAGCCCGACCCCCGCCGCGCCGGCAAAGAACAGTCCGTCCATGCCGAGCGGAGCAGCGAGGATGATGGCAGAAAAAGCGGCTATGCCGACAAGCAGTCCGCGCGCCGCCACACGGTACATGTGCGCCCCGTGGTTCAGGCTGTAGGCTGCCCAGGCGAAACCGGACATGGTTCCCGCCGCCCACAGACCCGTCAGAAGGGTCGTCTGTGCGACGCTCATGCCAAGGATCTCACCGCCATAGGGTTCAAGCAGGATGTCCTGCATGGAGAAGGCTGCGGACCCAAGCGCCACAGCCAGCAACAGCCGCATCGTGCCGGGATGCGCACGGTAGTCCGAGAGAGCTTCGAAGAACCCGGCCAGCTTTCGGTCGGCCGCGGTCCGGCCCGGGTCGCGGGCTTCCTGCTTCCAGATCGCGATGACGTTGAGCACAAGGGTCAACAGGGCGGTTCCCTGGATCACCTGAATGAGCTGCTTGTGCGAAAAGTCGACGAGGAAAATGCTGTAGAAGACCGAGGCAACGATCATTCCGACAAGCAGCATGACATAGAGCAGCGCGACGACCCGGGGCCGTTTCGCGGACGGCACGATATCCGTTGCAAGGGCCAGCCCCGCTGTCTGAGCCGTGTGAAGCCCGAACCCTGTCAGAAGAAACGCCAGTGCTGCGCCCGCTGGCCCGGCCCAGCTGGGACCGACAGTCTGCGTATGCAGGAGCAGCAGCACGAACGGCATGATGGCAAGACCGCCGAACTGCAGCAGGCTGCCGAACCAGACATACGGAACGCGTCGCCAGCCGAGCACCGACTTGTAGGTATCGGACCGGTACCCGATCAAAAGGCGCAGCGGGGCAGCAAGCACGGGTATCGCGACGACGGCGGACACCAGCGCAACCGACACCCCGAGTTCGACGATCAGAACCCGGTTCAATGTTCCGGTCAAAAGAACAAGCACACAGCCCGCCGAAACCTGGAAAAGGGCGAGGCGCAGCAGGCGGGAAAGAGGCACGTCCTCGGAGGCCGCATCCGCAAACGGCATGAAACGCGTTCCGGCCTTTTGCCAGAGCGCGATCATCTTCCTGTTTGCGGCGTTCAGCATCACGACCGGACCACCTCCATGGCTTGAGAGGTGTAGAACCCGACGGAGATCCGATGTGTGCGGCCCGCGTGCCAGCCGGTCATGTGTGGTTGCTGGACGAGCTGGTGCACGAGCCGTTCCGGATGGGTCGGATAAATGGCAGGTGCCCTGTCTCCCCTCGGGAACGCTTTTCCGACCATGAGCATGGCCCGAAGCAGGTGGGAGCTGGGCGCGAGGGTGAAAAGCAGACTGCGCCGGGTGCGCATCGCCAGACTTTCCAGGACCCGCTTGGCGTCTTCCGGCGCGTAGTGGATCAGGACGTCCATCGCGACAACGCCATCGAAGGTGCCAAGCGTCAGGTCAAGCATGTCGCCGCTTCTGAATTCGACCGAGCCCGCTCCGGGCAAGCTGCCGGCGGCGCGCAGGTCCGCTTCCCGCTGCCGGGCATAGGAAATCATGCGTGAGGACAGATCGATGCCGACGACATCCGCGCCGCGGGCCATGAGTTCGAGCGACAGCACCCCGGATCCGCAACCGGCATCCAGAATGCGCCAGCCGCTCAGATCCTGCGGCAGCCATCCGGCAAGCGTGTTGCGCATGTCTTCCCGGCCCTGCCGGACGGTTGCGCGAATGCCGCTGACCGGCTGATCGCCCGTCAGCTTCTTCCAGGCATCCAGCGCGGTCCGATCGAAATAATGTTCGATCTCACCAATCCGCTGCAGGTAGTTGGCCCGTGTCATCGTCGTTCCAGCCCTCTCATTCGAAGCCGAGAAATTCAAAGATTTCCCGGTCTTTCATGGGTTCTGCACTCAAGGCCTCCGTACCTGCCCAAAGCTGTTCGGCAAGCTGGATGTATTCCGCCTGGATGGCAGCGATTTCCTGGGCATCGCCCATCTCGAAAAGCGTGCTTTTCTTCAAGCGGCTCAGGCGGACATGATCCGAATCCGGCACATGCGCCAGGCGTTTGAGCCCGACGGTGTCGTTGTAACGGTCGATCTGATCGGTTTCGCGTGACCGGTTGGCGATGACCCCGCCGAGGCGCACCTCGTAATTCTTCGCCTTCGCCTTGATCGCCGCGACGATCCGGTTCATGGCGAAAATGGAGTCGAAATCATTGGCGGCGACCACGACAGCCCGTTCGGCATGCTGCAACGGCGACGCAAACCCGCCGCAGACGACATCGCCGAGCACGTCGAAGATCACCACGTCGGTGTCGTCCAGAAGGTGATGTTCCTTCAACAACTTGACGGTCTGACCGACCACATAGCCACCGCAACCGGTGCCGGCCGGCGGCCCGCCGGCCTCGATGCATTGCACCCCGTTGTAGCCTTCCACCATGTAGTCCTCGGGGCGCAGTTCCTCGGTGTGGAAGTCGACCTGCTCGAGAATGTCGATGACGGTCGGGATCAGGCTTTTCGTGAGCGTGAAGGTGCTGTCGTGTTTCGGATCGCAGCCGATCTGGAGAACCCGCTTGCCGATCTTTGAAAAAGCGACGGACAGGTTCGACGACGTCGTCGACTTGCCGATCCCGCCCTTGCCGTAGATCGCAAAGACCTTGGCCCCGTCGATTTCCATCGTCGGATCAAGATGCACCTGTACGCTACCGTCGCCATCTGCGCGCTCGCGCAGCTTCTTGGCCTGGCGCGCCTCTTGCTCGGCGGTCTTCGGATGGGTGTAGATATTCATTCGGCAGCCTCCGTGACCAGGCCTTCCAGCCGGTCTTCCAGTTCCTCGCCAGCCCGCTGCAATGCCTCGAGCGTCTCCGCATCCGGGTGCCAGTAGTTGCGCTCATGCGCCTCCATCAGCCGAGAGGCGACACGTGCCGCCGAGGCCGGGTTGAGATCCGCAAGGCGCCGGCGCATGTCTTCGTCAAGGACGTAGGTCTCGGTTATTTTCTGATAGACCCAGGGATCGACACCGCCGGTCGTTGCCGACCACCCCAGCGTGTTGGTCACGTTGGCCTCGATGTGGCGCACACCTTCGTAGCCATGCTGAAGCATGCCCTCGAACCATTTCGGATTGAGCGTCCGGGTCCGGGTTTCCAGAGCCACCTGTTCGCCCAGGGTCCGGACCTTGGCGTCGCCCTGTGTCTGGTCCGAAATGTAGACCGGAATTTCGACACCGCCCTTGGCCTTGGACACAGCCTTGGAGAGCCCTCCCAGCGTGTCGAAATACTGCTCGATGGTGGTAACGCCGATTTCCACCGATTCCAGGTTCTGGTAGGCCATGTCAACGTCGCCAAGGATGGCATCGAGCAGTTCTGCCTGGCGGCTCGCCTTTCCCTTGCGGTTGATCGCAAAGCTCTTCCGGCTTGTATAGGTCTCGGCGATTTCCTCGTCATCGGTCCATGCCGACGACCCGATCAGCATGTTGACATTCGACCCGTAGGCTCCGTCCGCGTTGGAAAAGACGCGATACGCCGCTGCTTCCAGATCGCAGCCATTGGCCGCGCTATAGGCGAGTGCGTGCTTGCGGATGAAATTCTGATCGGACGGCTCATCGGCAGTCGCTGCAAGGTAGCTTGCCTCCGCCAGCATGCTTGCCTGGATGGGAAGCAGGTCGCGGAAAATTCCGGACAGCGTCATGACGGCGTCGATGCGCGGGCGGTTCAATTCCTCGAGCGGGATCAGCTCTGCGCCGCAGACCCTGCTGTAGCTGTCCAGTCTCGGCCGCGCGCCCATCAGCGCCATCGCCTGGGCGAGCGGCGCGCCGCCGGTCTTCAGATTGTCGGTCCCCCACAGGACGATCGCGATGGTTTCCGGCAGCGTGCCGTCACCCTTCAGGTGCCGTTCCAGAATGCGCGCCGCCTGCCTTGCACCATCTTCGAGTGCGAATTTGCTTGGAATGCCGAAGGGATCGAAGCCGTGCAGGTTTCGTCCGGTCGGCAACAGGTCTGGTGTTCGCAGCAGATCACCGGACGGTGCCGGTGGCACGAAACTGGCGTCGAGCGCCCGCACGAGACCATCCAGCTCTTCATTGGATTTGAGATTGTCGTTGATCGCTTTCAGGTGCCGGACGGTTTCACGTGCCTGATCGTCAAGATCCGCAACGGCTTCCTGCAACGCCACGTCATCATCGGCAACGAGCAAACGGCAGATCTCGGACGCATCACCGATGTGCTCGTTTTCCGGCATTGCCGCCGCGATATGACTGAGCGTTTCAGCACGTTCGCTCCGTTCCATGCCGCGCCCGGCAACATGAAGCCCATGCGGGATCAGCGCATATTCCGTTTCCGTGATTTCATTCACCAGATGTTGCACGAAGCCCTCGGTTGAGAGCACGTCCGCGTCTTTCCCCAGATCCAGTTCCTGCGCCTGAACTCGGATCACGTCGAGCAAACGTTCGCGCTCGGCCTGTGCGTCCGGTGCCGTTGTGCGGTACTGATCGAGGCTCGCCTTGAGACTGTGCAATCCCTTGTAAAGTCCCGCCTCGGTGATCGACGGTGTCAGGTAGGAAATCAGCGTGGCTGCAGAGCGGCGCTTTGCGATCGACCCTTCCGACGGATTGTTCGACGCGTAGAAGTAGAAATTCGGCAGCCTGCCAAGCAAACGGTCGGGCCAGCATGAACCGGACAAACCGGTGTGCTTGCCCGGCATGAATTCCAGCGCGCCGTGGGTTCCGAAATGAAGAACCGCGTCAGCGCCGAATGTCTCCCGCAAATAGGTGTAGTAGGCGGCAAAGGCATGGTTCGGGGCAAAGCCGCCCTCAAACAGGAGACGCATCGGATCGCCCTCGTATCCGAAGGGCGGCTGCAGCGCGATCAGGAAATTCCCGAACTGACGGCCGAGAATGTGAATGCCGCGGCCATTGCTGAGGATACGGCCGGGAGCCGGGCCCCATTGCGCCTCGATCTCGGCAAGAAACGGTTCCTGGCGGACATGATCGTCCGCAGTGACTGTTGCATGCACATTCGCTTCCGTCCCGAAGCGATCGGAATTGCCACTCAAAAGCATGTCCTTGAGCGTCTCGGCATCTTCCGGCACCTCGATATCGTAGCCTTCCGCCTTCAGCCTTTTCATGGTCTCCAGCAGGCTTTCGAAGACGGCAAGGAAGGCGGCGGTCCCGATATTCCCGCCATTTGGCGGATAGTTGAACAGCGTTGCGGCGATCTTGCGATGCGCACGCGGTGTCCGGCGCAAACACACCATGGCCGCGATCCGGTCAGCCAAGAGCGCGACCCGTTCGTCGTCCGGGCGCATGCACGCCCGGCCCGAAGGGCAGGTTCCCAACTGGCGCGCGCAAATACAGGTTTCCGCCGCCTTTGCCGAGGCGCTGCGCCCGCCGATCACCATCGAACCGACGGCGCCGTCAAGTTCGGGAATGGCAACCATCAGCGTGGTTTCTATCGGCGTCAGCCCTTGCGTCGAGATCTGCCAGCCTTCCCGTGTCTGGAATTCGGTGACGCATGCCGAGAGATAGGGAACATTCAGTTTCTGAAGCGTTTCGGCAGCTGCGGCGGCATCGCTGAAGGCCGGACCGCCGACAAGCGAAAATCCGGTCAGCGAGCAAAGCACGTCAATCGTCGGCTCCCCGTTCGCGCCCGTCATATAGGTTTCGATCGCGGCGCGCATGTCGAGGCCGGAACAGAACACCGGAACAACATTGAAGCCGCGCGCTTCCAGCGCCGCGATCACGCCATCGTAATGGCCGGTGTCGCCGGACAGGATATAGGTGCGCAGCAAAAGCAGACCGATGGTGCCTTTGGATTTCGAGGCCGTTGCCAGGTCCTTCGGCTGCGTGATCACCCTTGGTGTCGACCTTGGGTGATAAAGGCCCATGTCCGGATACTCTTCCGGCGATTTTGCGGAAACGGAAGACCGCAGCGGCTTGCGCTCTGCGGACGCGTATTTGCTGACCAGCAGGCGCACCATATTCGCAATGTTTTCGTCCGAAGCCGCGATCCGGTACTGCAAGGTCAGAAAGTAATTGCGCACGTCCTGCGCGGTGCCCGGAATGAACTTCAGGAGCTTCGGCAGCCGTCGCAGCATGGCGAGTTGCCGCTCTCCGGCGGAGCGGCCGCTTTCCTTGCCGCCACGGGAACTGCTGCCGCGCAATTTCTTGAGAAGCGCGAGCGGGCCTTTTTGCTCACCGCTCATGCGGAACCGGCCCATGGCCGTGTATTTCATGATCGTACCGGCAGACATGCAGCAGATCATGGCGTCGCAGGTCAGATGGCGCTCCTCGAGCACATCGGCGATTGCCTTGACATGTTCCTCGACGAAAATCATCGAGACGATGATGATGTCGCCAGCCAGTATCGCGTCGCGGCACGTGGCGAGGCTTTCGGGATTGTCAGCCCAGTCTGTGGCGGCATGAACGGTGAAGGACAGGCCCGGAATGTCTTTCTGCAGCTGCGCGCGCGCATCATCGACGGCAGCGACGACATGATTGTCCAATGTGACGAAGACCACCCGAATGGAGTGGCCGCTATCGGGCGAAATGGGCTTTCGCATCGTACAACGTCTCCACGGTGATCGGGTGAATGCCGTTATCGGCGGCAAACGATTCTGTATTGCGGCGTGCCTTGCCACGGACGAAAAAAGGCACTTTTTTCAACTCGCGTTCGGCCTCGTCGGTCCAGAGCGATGACATGGCCGGCACGCTGATGGCGTCTTCGGCACGCGCCTCGCTCTCAGAAGGGTCTGCCGCTGCGCGAACCGCGTCCCTGGCAGGACTGTGCGCATGAAGATGCGAGGCGGCCGCACCGTCGTTGAATTCGAAATCATCCCGGAACATGGACAGGAGGTGTTCCTCAAGGCCCATCATCAACGGGTGAACCCAGCTGTCGAAAATGACATTGGCCCCTTCAAGGCCCATCTGGGGCGAATAGCGCGCCGGGAAATCCTGGACATGCACCGGCGCCGAAATCACCGCGCAGGGAACCCGCAGCCGCTTGGCGATATGGCGTTCCATCTGGGTCCCGAGCACCAGCTCCGGTCTGGCCTCGACAATCGCCTCTTCCACCGCAAGGTGATCGTCGGTGATCAGGGGCTCGACGTCGTAGTCGCGTGCCGCCGCTCTGACATCGCGGGCGAATTCCCGCATGTAGGTTCCTAGCCCGCAGACCTTGAAGCCAAGTTCTCTGCTGGCGATCCGGGCAGCTGCAATGGCGTGTGTGGCATCCCCGAAGATGAAGACGCGCTTGCCGGTGAGATAATTGCTGTCAATCGACTTCGAATACCAGCTCAGCCGGTCTGCCTCGAAGCCGTTGAGCAGCGTGTCATCGAGGCCAGCAAGCGCGCGCGCTTCGATGATGAAACGCCGTGTTGCCTCAACACCGATCGGAACGGCCGAAACAAAGGGCATGCCATGCGCCTTCTGAAGCCAGCGCGCCGCCGTCTCGGCAATTTCCGGATAGAGCACGATGTTGAAGGCAGCGTCCGGCAAACGCGCAAGATCCGCGGGCCGCGCCCCGAGTGGCGCAACGAGCCGGACGTCAAGGCCGTTTTCGCTCAAGAGACGCGTGATCTCGCGGACATCATCCCGGTTGCGGAACCCCAGCGACGTGGGGCCAAGAATGTTGCAGCTGTTGGGAGCAATCGTTTCGGGCCGCTCCCGGTTGCCGGCAAATGCGCGCACCAGACGGTAGAAGGTCTCCGATGCTCCCCAGTTTTCCTTCTTTTGGTAGGACGGCAGTTCAAGCGGCACCACCGGGATGTCCAGGTCAAGCGTTCTGGCAAGTCCGCCCGGATCGTCTTGCAGAAGCTCGGCGGTACAGGACGCACCGACCATGAGCGCGTCCGGTTTGAACCGCTCCACGGCGTCATGGCAGGCCGATTTGAAAACGTCCGCCGTTGACGCTCCGAGATCACGCGCCTGGAACGTCGTGTAGGTGACCGGCGGCCGCGACTTCCGGCGTTCGATCATCGTGAAGAGAAGATCGGCATAGGTGTCGCCCTGGGGCGCATGCAGGACGTAATGCAAACCCTCCATGGAGGCTGCAATACGCATCGCACCGACATGCGGCGGGCCTTCATAGGTCCACATGCTCAGCTGCACAACGCACCCTCCCCTCTCGCAGGTCCGCCTTCAAGGGCGTTCCTGCGGTTCAGCGGGCGCGCAAAGAGCTCGGCCAGGTCACCGGCCTGCTCATATCCCTGGATCGGTGTGAAGGCGAACTCGATCGACCACTTGGTCAGCCGGCCCTCCGCCTCGAACGGATTGGCGAGGCCCATGCCGCACACGATCAGGTCCGGATCAGCGGCGCGGCAGCGCTCGATCTGCTGATCGACATCCTGTCCCTCGGAAAGGGCGACCCCTGGCGGCAGCAGGGCAAGCTCGCCGGCAACATGGTCACGGTGCAGATAGGGGCTGCCAACCTCGATAATCTCCGCGCCGATTTCGCGGCACAAAAAGCGGGCCAGCGAAGGTTCGAGCTGACTGTCCGGGAACAGGAAAAGGCGTTTGCCGCTGAGCAGATTACGATAATGATCCAGGGCCAATCGCGCGCGCTTGCGCGGCGCTGCGACAACCGCTTCGAAGCGCTCATCACTGACGTCAAAAGCATCCGCGATGGCTCTCAGCCAACTTGTGGTTCCTTCTTCCCCGAGCGGGAAAATGGCATTGATCCTGCGGGCACCGCACGTTTCCAATGCGTTTGCGGTCGCCCCGAGATAGGGCTGGGCGAGTACAAACCGGGTTGAGGCTTCTATCGCTGGCAGGGCCGCACTGGTTCGCCCCGGCAGAAAGTGAACGTCCTCGATGCCAAGATCCTTGAAAAGGCGCTGGAACTGGTCTTCGACCACGTCGGGCAGGCAGCCCGCGACAACAAGTCTGGCGCTCCCGGCACGTTGTTCCCTAGCGGCGTCGTCGCGCACCAGAGCGGCCAGGAAGTTGTCTTCACCTTGCGTGAAGGTGGTTTCGATCCCGCTGCCGGAATAACAGATCACCCGATGCTTCGGCGCGTGAACTAGATTGAGACGTTCCGCGGCCTTGTCGAGGTCGAACTTGATCACCTCGGATGGGCAGGAGCCGACCAGGACGAGCATTTTGATATCCGGCCGGCGCGCGAGCAGTTTTTCGACAACACCGTCGAGTTCATCGTGCATGTCGGCCATACCGGCCAGATCCCGCTCTTCCATGATCGCGGTGGCGAACCTGGGTTCGGAAAAGATCATGACGCCGGCAGCCGACTGCATCAGGTGAGCGCAGGTCCTGGACCCCACAATCAGGAAGAACGCGTCCTGAACCTTGCGGTGCAGCCAGATGATCGACGTCAGTCCGCAGAACACCTCGTGCTGCCCGCGCTCGCGAAGTGGAGCGGGCCTGTCGCATCCAGGTCTGAAGGGCTGATTCATTGGACCGGCCCCGCTGCCTGAAGGCTGCCTGGGGCAGAGACGGTGTCACGCACCCTGGCTGCCTCCCGTGAGGCCTGGTCCAGGCGGGCCAACCGCAATTTCCAGACAAACTGACCTGCATTGACGACGTAGGCCGCATAGGCAGCGAGCGCGAGCCACATCAAAGGCACTGGCGCAAGACTGCCCGTAAAGAGCGCTGCGAGGTAAGCTGTGTGCAGCGCAAGCACAAGGATCGAAAAGACATCTTCCCAGAAGAAAGGCCGCGCGAACAAGTAGCAGCCAAAGACATGCTTTTCCCAGATCGCGCCCGTTACCATGATGGCATAAAGCGTGAGTGTCTTGATGACGACGGAGATCTCGGCGGGTCCCTGCCCTTTGCCCGTTGCAAGGAAAAAAAGGATCAATCCGAGGCTGATCAGGAAGACGAAGAACTGGACCGGAGCGAGTATCCCCTGAACCAGTGTCCAAACGCTCGCATCACGCCGCTTCCGCTCCTGCTCGGTATACAGCACCGTGGCTCTGACCACCTTACCTGCTTCGCTCAACGACATGTGCTCCTCCCCCCGAACCCAGACAGCAGGGTCCGGCAGATGAGGAAGCGTAACGCTTCTGGCGCAAAAGTGTCAACTAAACATGACGTATATTTTTATTTACACTTACGCATAACAGAGTCATGCTAGGGCCGCTCGCAATTGCAGCAAGCACGTGGGGCACGCTTGCGTGCATGTCCCAACGGCAACGGTCAGGGAGGCCCGATGCAAAGTGAGGATAACCCGCGAAATTGGTTCCCCATCGGGCGACGAGCGCGAACAGTCGAAAACGGACGCCTGCACTGAAAGTTTTGTCAATCGTGACGCACAAGTGCTAAAACGAAATCGTTTGCACGGAAGCGATAGGAACAAGCTTCGTCACCTTATCGAAGGGCCGGTGGCAGCAATGACAGCGGAGCAATTGTCTGTTGACCTGGACACGGGCCTTGAAAACCACTTTCGCTATGAACGTGCGATCGCCGGCCTGCATCGCCTTATATTGCAACCCGGCAGCCGGCTCGATCACCTGCTCTCCTGCCTTGAAAACGCATTGCCGGCAAATTCACCGCCATCCGTCAAAGTGCTCGTCGCCGAGGCCGTTGCGAGAAAGCTCGGCAGGGAATGGTCTGAGGACACATCCAGTTTCATTGATGTCACGATTGCCTCCGCCAGA
Organism: Pseudomonadota bacterium; assembly: GCA_039818365.1. GTDB lineage: Bacteria > Pseudomonadota > Alphaproteobacteria > Rhizobiales > Stappiaceae > Roseibium. Next base: position 12,867 of record JBCBUA010000021.1, on the reverse strand, counting down.
CTGCAGGATCTTGCGCAAGCACTCTCCATCGCGGCCTCTGACCGCGTCACCGAGCACCCTGCCCCATTTGCTGCGATCCTTCTTCCAAAGGACGAGCAGCACAGCCTGATGGCTTATCTGACGGGTGCGTTTTTTCAGGCATTCGGGTGGCAACATCAGGTGCTTACGCACGATCAGCCGACACGGTCGGAGTTTGCAGGTATCGTCGGCAGGGCCGACGCAATTTGCATTGGCTGGAGCAACACGCGCCTCAGACCACAAGTCCGGCAGCTGATTGACGACATCGGGTTGTACGCACCTCGCAAAAATCAACCTGTGATAGCAGGAGGAGTTGCTGCACTCGAATCGGTTGAATTCCTTGTGGAAATGGGGATTGACTGCATTTGCGATACTGCGTATTCAGCGGTTAAAATTGCGGATAATTTCAACAATTTGGAAAAAATGAGTTTTGTCCCGTCCCAGGTCCGCAGCGGACAGCACGCAAAAACAAAAAGGATTGATTGGCGAAACCCATGACCGCACGCGCCCCTAACAGCGGACAGCAAGGCATTGAGGTCGCGGGTGAACTGCACAAAACACTCGAGGCCGAAGGGCTGGTTTCGCTGATAGGCCTGGCAACCGACATTGTTTTCCTCGTCGACAAAAACGGCGTCATCACCCACTCACATTTCGAAAACCCGGATTTCGACGCCTACGGCCTTGATGGCTTCGTGGGCAAGACGCTGCGTGACTGTGTCACGATCGAATCCGTCTCCAAGATCGACACCATGCTCAAGCCGGGTCAGAAGCGGCCGTCCCGTGGATACCAGGTAAATCACAGCGCTCCGGGCAAGCCGGATCTGCCGGTCGCCTATTCGTCTTTCACGAAGAAGGGGCTGCCGTTCACGATCGTTGTTGGCCGCGAGATGCAGCAACAGATGCTGGATCAGCAGCGGCTGGTCGAAGCGCAGATCGCCATGGAGGCGGACTATCGCGATTTACGGCAGGCAGAGGCGAGGTACCGGACGGCATTCAAGCTGGCGGAAACCGCCGACATCATGCTTGACGGTGAAAAGCGGACGGTGCTTGAAGCCAATTCGGCCGCAATTTCCCTCCTCGCCGGCAGCTCCGGCAACCTGATCAACAAGCCCGTGCGCGACTTGTTCAACAAACAGGACCGGGACAGGCTCGGAGATGCCATCGGCGAGGCAAGACATAGCGGCGAAACCGTTATTCTTGACGCGCTCAAGAGTGCGAGAGGAACAAACCTTCAGGCAAAGCTGCGGGCTTATCGCGAGAACGGAGCGGCCAACCTGATTTTGACGCTCTGGTCCGAAGATGAAGCGGGCCTTTCGGAGCGCACTATAGGCGAAAGCGCGTCCGGCTTTTCCGCCGTCGATCTTGATGCCCTTCCCGAAGCCGCCATTCAAACCGACAACGACGGCAATCTGGTCTCGGCCAATGCACTGTTTCTGGATCTCGTTCAGGCCCCGACGCTCAATCAGGTTCTCGGACGGAATGCCAGCAACTGGATCGGCAAGTCGGCGGTCGACTTGAACGTGCTCTACGCAAGGACGAGCGACGAGCGGACAGTGCGCGGATATTCCACTGTCCTGGTCGACAGCATCGGCGGCGAACAGACGGTGGCCGTTTCCGCTCATGGCGATCCGAAGTCGGAAACCGTTCAAATGATCATCGTCCCGCAAGCAGCCAGGACCGAGCGTGTCGGATTGCGGGCACCTGCAACCCAGGAGCAGGCCGAAGGCTTTGCAAGCCTCGTTGGAAAGGTTCCTCTCAAGGAGCTTATCAGGGAGTCGCTGGACGTCGTCGAGAAGATCTGCATCGAAGCGGCCCTCGACCAGACCAACAACAACAGGGCCAGTGCGGCCGAGATGCTCGGGCTCTCCCGGCAGAGCCTCTACATCAAGCTCCGCAGACACGGGCTGGAGAACTATCGCCCGGGTTCTTGACCCGGCGCTCATCGGCCCAAGTTCCACGCTGTAAATTCCTTTTAACAAAAGGCTATTCACCGCACCCAAAAGTGTCAATTTTTGTTGACACTTTTGGGTGGCGAGCCTACCCTTCCCGTCATGGAACTGACCCGGCACAGACCGCAGGACAGCTGGCCGTCATCCGGCGCTGTCATTGCTTTGCTCAAGCCAATCACTTGGTTTCCGCCGATGTGGGCCTATGCCTGCGGTGCAATCTCCACCGGCGCGGGCTTCGGTGACCGCTGGTTTTTTGTTCTTTGCGGCGTTCTGCTCGCAGGTCCGCTGCTGTGCGGAACCAGTCAGGCCGTCAACGACTGGTTCGACCGCCATGTCGACGCCATCAACGAACCTGATCGGGTTATTCCCTCCGGGCGCATGCCCGGCCAGTGGGGGCTCTATGTCGCCCTGATCATGTCGGCACTGTCGATGATCGTCGCCGCGATGCTTGGTTCACTCATATTTGCGGCCGCGCTGATCGGCTTGTGCTTTGCCTGGGGCTACAGCGCACCGCCCCTGCGTTTCAAACAGAACGGCTGGATCGGAAACGGTGTCGTCGGATTCAGCTACGAGACCCTGCCCTGGCTGACGGCGGCAACCGTCATGACCGGGGTCGCGCCGAATGGCCCGGTCTGGATCGTGGCGCTTCTTTACGGCATCGGTGCCCATGGCATCCTGACGCTGAACGATTTCAAGGCAATTACGGGGGACAGGGAAATGGGCATCAACACCCTGCCCGTTCTCCACGGTGCACGGCCGGCCGCTGCGATTGCCTGCATTGTCATGGCTGCGGCGCAAGCAGGTGTCTGCGCATTGCTGCTGTTTGTCGGACTGCCGCTCTTCGCGATCGCGATCGGGATACTGCTGGCATTGCAGATCGGCTGTATGGTCCGTTTCGTGCGGGATCCGGTCAGATTTGCCGTCTGGTACTCGGCGATCGGCGTCGGGCTTTTTGTCACCGGCATGGTGATTTCCGCTTTTGGACTGCGATCGCTCTCGCAACCCGCTCTTTCCATGATGTAGGGGGAGAATCCCGATGTTCCGCCAAGTCGCCAGCCGCCCAGCGCCACATCAAAAGGCCCGGGGATTAAGCTGGTTTGCGATCGTTCGGCTTGGCCTGGTTCAGGCATCGCTTGGCTCGATCGTCGTGTTGACCAATTCGACGCTCAACCGGGTCATGGTCGTGGAATTGAGCCTGGCAGCGATCATACCGGGCCTGCTGGTCGGCATTCACTACGCGGTCCAGCTGTCCCGCCCCTTGTGGGGACACCGGTCAGATGTCGGCCGCTCAAGAACCAGCTGGATCCTTGGCGGACTGGCACTCTTGGCGGCAAGCGGAACGGCGGCTGCCGGAACGACATTCCTGTTCGAGGCGTCTTACGCTGTCGGCCTTGTCGCGGCCATTGCCGCCTACACCCTGATCGGCATCGGCATCGGGGCAAGCGGAACCTGCCTACTTGCACTGATGGCAGCCAAGACCGCGCCCGAGCGGCGCGCGTCGGCGGCGACAATCACCTGGATGCTGATGATTGCCGGAATTGTTGTCACATCGATCGTAACGGGCATCAACCTGGATCCCTACACCCATGCGCGGCTGGTCGCCGTGACAGCGATAACCGGGCTGGTCGTTTTGTTGATCTCCGCACTCGCCATTGCCGGGATCGAGAAACAGCCAACGTTGATCAGCGACCGGGATCGCAAGAATGCGGGCAGTTTCAAGGAGAGTATCAGGGAGGTCTGGAGTGATCCGGAGGCGCGTCTGCTGACCCTGTTCATTTTCATGTCGATGCTTGCCTACTCCACCCAGGATCTCATTCTGGAGCCCTATGCGGGCCTTCTGTTCGGGATGACACCCGGCGAAACGACCAAATTGTCGGGGACCCAGCATGGCGGTGTTTTCTTCGGGATGGCGCTCGTGGGCATCGCGGGCGGTTTGTTTTCGAAGCGCAAACCCGGCCTCATCAAGTTCTTTATCGTTTCCGGCTGTCTCGGCTCGGGCGTTGCACTCGCCTTTCTGTCGATCTCCGCATCCTTTGCCCCGGCCTGGCCGCTGGAAGCCAACATCTTCGCTCTCGGTTTCATGAATGGCGCTTTCGCGGTCGCCGCAATCGGGACGATGATGGTGCTTGCAGGAGCCGGAAAAGCGTCCAACGAGGGTGTGCGCATGGGCGTCTGGGGCGCTGCTCAGGCTGTGTCATTCGGGCTGGGTGGCGTTGCCGGCACGATCGTCTTGACCCTGGGACGCTGGTCCACGGGCAACGATGCAACAGCCTTCACGCTCGTATTTGCGCTGGAAGCAGTGCTCTTCCTGATGTCGGCGCTTGTTGCGCTGCGCATTGGCGTACGAACGGGGGCCCGGCCCGAATTCGAAGGCGCCACGTCACCGGCTGCTGTTCCTGCCGAATAGACCGGAAACCGCACTGAACTGAAGGAAATCTGGGAGGTCAGGCATGGATACCATATTCGACGTCGCAGTGATCGGCGGTGGCCCGAGCGGCGCAATTGCCGCCGAAGCCCTCGCAAAAGCGGGCCATTCCGTTCTGCTTGTGGATCCCGACAATCGGATCAAGCCTTGCGGCGGTGCGATTCCGTCTCGGGCGCTGAAGGATTTCGGCATTTCTCAAGACATGCTCGTTTCAAAGGCGAACGCGGCCCGGGTCATTGCGCCCTCCGGAAAATCGGTCGAAATGCGGATCGGCGACATCGGCTTTGTCGGCATGGTGGACCGGGCGACGTTTGATCCTTACCTGCGCGCACGCGCGGCGGACGCCGGCGCGACGCGGCTGACCGGTAAGCTGATACACATGGAGGAAAGCGCCGATGGCGTTCTCTCGCTTTCCGTCGAGCCGACAAACTGTGAAACCGCGGCCGCCAAGGTCACGCATTCTGCGAGATACGTGATTGGCGCCGATGGGGCAAACTCCGCCGTTCGACGTCTCATGTTCCCCAAGAGCAAGAAGCCACCATACGTGTTCGCCTATCACGAAATCGTCGAAAGCCCCAAAGACATGACGTCCGCAGGATTTCGCGGCGACCGGTGCGACGTCGTCTATGACGGCCGGATTTCTCCGGACTTTTACGGCTGGGTGTTCCCGCACGGTGACCACACGTCTGTCGGCACCGGATCCGCGATCAAGGGCCACAATCTGCGCTCCGCGACTGCGGATCTACTCAAGGCGTCATCGCTCGATGGCCAGCGGGTCATTCGCCGGGAAGGCGCGCCCTTGCCTCTCAAACCCATGCGGCGATGGGACAATGGCAGAAATGTTCTCCTGATCGGCGACGCGGCCGGCACCGTTGCGCCATCCTCCGGCGAAGGCATCTACTACGCCATGCTGTGCGGTCAACTGAGCGCGGACGCCGTTGCATCCTGCCTTGCCACCGGCAAGGCTTCGAACCTGCGCCGGGTTCGCAAGCATTTCATGAAGGAGCATGGCCGGATATTCTTTATCCTGGGGATCATGCAAAGCGTCTGGTACCGGAACGATCGCTTCCGGGAGCGCTTCGTGACCATGTGCGCCGATCCGGACGTTCAGCGTCTGACCTGGGAATCCTACCTGAACAAGAAGCTCGTCCGGCGTGATCCGCTCGCACACATGCGCGTTTTCTTCAAGGATCTCGGCCAGTTGCTTCGCATTCCGGCAGGTCAGAAATGAGTGTGCTGTTTGCCTGGCTCGAAACCGGATGGCTGGCTTTCGCAGCCATCGTGATCCTCTGGCTGGAAACGTTGCTGCTCAGTGTCCTGTCGCGCAAGCCGATATCCCGCTTCAAGGCTTTGGCGGGCGGCGCCCTTGCCGGAACGTTCCTCCTGTCAGCACTGGCTCTTGCCCTGCGCGGCGAAGCGCTCGGCTGGGTCCTTGTTTTTCTTACCCTTTCACTCTTTGCACATCTGCTCGACGTTGCGGGCCGCGTGAAGGATCACTCCGCCGCATTGAGCCGCAACACCGAGAAATTGAGCAGTCCCGCGGTGCTGACCCAGAGGAGGTAGGGAACAAACAGGAGCGAAGCGAGTGTGGAAACCGGCCAGGCCGCGAGGATGAAACCCACGATCGCGAGCCAGAGCAGGCCCAATTCGAACAGCGCCAGATCCATGCGTTTCAATCCGAAAAAGATCCAGGACCAGCAGCCGTTCAATATCAGTTGCGCGGCCCACAAGACCAGTGCGAACGACCAGCCGGACTTGGTCCATATGTCCCATCCGGCATAGGCGATCATGACATAGAGGATCGACCAGACTGTCGGGAAAGCCCATTTCGGCGGGGTCCAGGAAGGTTTTCGCAACGTGTCGTACCAAGGTCCGGGCTTGAACACAGCGCCGCTCATCGCGGCAAGGAAAACAAGGAGTGCAAAAGTCGCTGCAGCCATTCATGGCCCCTGTTCGACAACAAAACAACACGGCGCAGCATATGTCCTATCGCCTTTGTGAAACAACAGCCAACCGGAGTTCCAGGCGGCACACGAGGGCTGATCTCAGTCGCGTTACGTGACGCGACACATTGCCGAAAAGTACAGAAATCATTCCTGGAGGGAGCAAAACATGAAATGTGCAATCGCGATACTCGCAAGTCTGTTCGTGTCGACGACGTTCAACGCCGCTGCGGCGGAAGGGGACGCCGAGGCTGGCGAGAAGGTCTTTCGCAAGTGCAAGGCGTGCCACGTGGTGGAGTCTGATCAGAACAGGGTCGGACCTTCACTTCAGGGCCTGATCGGACGGCAACCCGGGACTGTTGACGGCTTTAAATACTCAAATGCAATGATTGAGTTCGGCGACGGCAAGATCTGGGACGAGGAATTGCTGACAGTCTACCTCGCCAAACCCCGCGAGATGGTAAAAGGCACCCGGATGGCATTCGCCGGTCTCAGGAAAGACGAAGAGATCGCCGACATTATCGCCTATCTCAAACAATACAGCCCCTCCGAATAATTTGCGGAACCGCATGCATTTCCCGGTCTGCCGGCTCGCATCTTTTTTAGGCAGAAAGTGTAAAAAAAAGTTTACACTTTCGCCAAGGTCGTCAACAATAAGCGACAGCTGAGCCGTCCACCGGTGAAACCAAACTGCTCCGCCCTGGCTTGCGATACGCGAACGGATCCGAGAGCAGAACGGTGCCGAAGAGATGGCGACTGGCGCGGGAGGAAACGATATGAGCTTCATATCCAGGAGAGTGGCTGCAACACCACTGCTGGACCAGGTCCAATACCCGCAACATCTACGACGCATGACGACCGACGAGCTGGCCGCACTTGCGGACGAGCTCAGAACGGAGATCATCTCGGTGGTTTCCGAAACCGGCGGACATCTTGGTTCCAGTCTCGGGGTTGTCGAACTCACCGTTGCCATACACGCCGTTTTCGACACGCCCAGGGACACGTTGATCTGGGACGTCAGCCACCAGTGCTACCCGCATAAAGTTCTGACCGGCCGGCGTGCGCACATGCGAACATTGCGCAAAAAAGACGGTCTCTCCGGCTTCACCAGACGCAGCGAAAGTCCTTATGATCCCTTTGGCGCAGCGCACTCCTCGACCTCGGTATCGGCCGGTCTCGGCTTCGCGGTCGCCCGTGATCTGGCAGGCGGGTCCGAAGATGTGATCTGCGTTGTTGGAGACGGTGCCCTGACCGCGGGCATGGCGTATGAAGGCCTCAACAATGCCGGAGATCTCAACCGGCGGATGTTCGTCATTTTGAACGACAACAACATGTCGATCTCACCGCCGACCGGTGCCGTTTCGGATCACCTCAACGACCTGGCCTCCCGGACCGACGCGCTTGCAAGGGAGCGCAGCCTCTTTGAACATATGGGGTTCGAATATCACGGACCCGTGGACGGGCACGACGTCAAGGCGCTGGTTGCAGTCCTGCGAAAGCTCAAGAGCGAGAGCACCGGCCCCGTTCTTCTTCATGCCATCACACGCAAGGGTGCCGGCTACAGCTTCGCCGAAACCTCGCACGACAAGTATCACGGCGTTTCCAAATTCGACATCCCGTCGGGAAAACAGTCCAAGGCAAAAGCCAAGGCACCGAGCTACACCAAAGTTTTCGCAAATGCACTTGTTGCAGAGGCGGAAAGGGATGACCGGATCGTTGCGATTACGGCGGCGATGGCCGCTGGAACAGGGGTCGACATCTTCGCAAAGCAGTTCCCCGAACGCAGCTTTGACGTCGGCATCGCTGAACAGCACGCCGTTACCTTTGCCGGAGGGCTTGCGGCAAGCGGGATGCGCCCGTTCTGTGCGATCTATTCAACGTTCCTGCAACGGGGATACGACCAGGTCGTTCATGACATTGCACTTCAAAACCTTCCCGTGCGGTTCGCGATCGACAGGGCCGGTCTGGTCGGCGCGGACGGACCGACCCACGCCGGCGCATTCGATGTCGGCTATCTCGCGAACCTGCCCAATTTCACCGTCATGGCGGCAAGCGACGAGGTCGAGCTGACCCATATGGTTGCAACAGCAGCCAGCCATGACACGGGCCCGATTGCGTTCCGGTATCCGCGTGGTGAAGGCGTCGGTCTTTCAATCCCGGACAAGGCCGTTCCCCTTCCGATCGGAAAAGGCAGGATTGTCGAAAAGGGAAGCGACGTTGCGCTCCTGTCCTTCGGCGCAAGGCTCGCCCAATGCACGGAAGCAAGCGCACAGCTGGCGGCAGAAGGGATTTCCGTAACGGTGGCCGATGCAAGGTTCGCCAAGCCGCTTGATCAGGACCTGATCCTGGACCTCTTTTCCAATCATGAGCTTCTGGTGACGATCGAAGAAGGGGCAACCGGTGGCTTCGGTGCCCTGGTGCTGCATTTCCTGGCCGCGGGGGGCATGCTCGATGGCCGCTGCGACATCCGGACAATGACCTTGCCGGACAACTTCATTTCGCAGGCGGCGCCCGCGGAGATGTATGACGAAGCGGGTTTGAACGCGGCCCACATCTCCGAGACGGTTCGTGACGCGCTATCGGGAAGACGCACCAAAGCGCGGCGCTCGCACGCAATTCCGGGCAACCGGGAAAGCTATGTTCAACTGGCGCATCGCGCCGAAGATCGTTGATAATTGGGACCCGGTTTCTCCGGGCAAGTGGACGCAACGGAATATGCTGGCCCGGTCTCGTGGTGTAGGGTTATGAGCAGTGGAGGAGCGCCTGACCGCCTGGGCCGAGCTTTCGGGAGGGGGGAATTGGCCTACAAGGAAAACGGTGAAAACGCCGCGACCGGAAACAACGTGTCGCCGTCGATCGCCGAAAATGGCCAGCCGTCAACGGCAGACGAAAAGAACCAGCTGAACTCACAGGATCTCTCGATCCTGGAGCGCGCCATACGTGGGCGTGTTTCCGGACTGGTCAACAACCTTCACCCGGACGTCAACGGTCAAAAGACCCCGCTGATCTCAGAGACGGATCTCGATTTCCGCCTGCATCCCGAATTGGACGAAAAAGCGCGCCAGCTGCCCGCGGCCGACAAGGCGATTGCGTTTCGCGAAAGGTTTCTCAAGTCGCTCATCGACGCTGACCCCAGGCATCACCGGGAAATCATCGAAGAGCTGCTCCAGGCGAACATCCCGATGCAGACCCTGGCAATCCATCTGTTTTGCCCGGTCGCCACACAGCTCGGCACCTACTGGTGCAACGATGAAACCGACTTCATGCAGGTCGCTGTCGCCTCCACGCGATTGAACACGATCGTCAATCACGCAACCCATGCCGGTGCCCAGTTGGTCAACCCGCATCCCTCGGCCAAGAGAGTTCTGCTCGCCCGGTCGCATGGCACAAAACATACGCTCGGCGTCACGCTGGTGAGAATGTGTTTTCGCGATATGGGCTGGATCGTGGACGGCGGTGCCGACATGGAAATCGGCGATACCCTGTATATGCGTCTTTCCTCGCGTCCCTACAACCTTCTTGGTCTGTCGATCGGGCAGATCGAGGAGACAGCGGATTGCAATGACGCGATCGAGCGCTGCCGGTCGGACCCGGCAACACGCGACATGAAAATCGCACTGGGGGGTGCGGCCGTCGTGACCCGGCCCGACGAATTCCAGAACACCGGCGCCGACGTCATCGCGCGGTCGGCCCTGGAGGTCATGCACCTTGCAGACTACGTGCCCCGCTGACGCCCACGGCGCTGGAACCAGAACTCATTGAAAAATTTGGTGGGTGAGCACGGACTCGAACCGTGGACCCGCTGATTAAGAGTCAGCTGCTCTACCAACTGAGCTACACACCCATCAAGGCAGGCCGCGAAAAGCGCGGCGCGTGCGGAGAGCGCCGTATATAGGACGTTGCCACCGCTTGCAACAGCCAGTCTGCCATTTTTCGTGCATTCGCGCCACGGCGTTTTTGAAGAGGGGCCGAAGGCATTGATCCGGCGGCTGAAATGGAAAACCGGCCCGGCGTGCCGGGCAACATTCAAAAACAATGCGCGGCTTTCACGCAATAATCGAATTTTAGGGTTGACCGGGTGGACCCGTCTCACTAGTGTGCGCCGCGTCAAGGCCGGACGGCCTGGCGCAGCGTCTCGAAGCAGGACCGGAAAAGCTTGCTTTTGCAGCCGTAACAAGTAAAGGTCTTCAGGACCTGCAGTATCGAAGGACCGGGACGACAACATGATGTCGCTCATTCTAGTAGTGGTAGGAAAGCGCGCCTCCAGGGCGGGATAAGACCCGCTTGGACAGGATGGCGCGCGACCAAGGCTCCCCGAGGGGCCTTTTTTTGTACCCGCCTCCTGATCGCGCTGCCCTCCTCCCGTATCTTCGATGCCGCAGGGCGGAATGCAGACAGAAACAACAACGAGCCATGGCCCCAGATCCGGGCCGCGATATGCAAGGACGAGAAAATGACACGGGAAATGACCGGCGCCGAAATGGTCATACAGGCGCTGAAAGACCAGGGAGTTGATACGATCTTCGGCTACCCGGGTGGTGCAGTGCTTCCCATCTATGACGAGATCATTCAGCAGGAAGGCCTGGAGCATATTCTCGTGCGCCACGAACAGGGCGCCGGACATGCGGCCGAAGGCTATGCGCGCTCGACCGGCAAGCCGGGCGTTGCCCTCGTCACCTCCGGTCCCGGTGCCACCAACATGGTCACCGCGCTGACCGATGCCATGCTCGACTCCATTCCGCTCGTCTGCATCTCCGGCCAGGTGCCGACCCACCTGATCGGCAACGACGCGTTCCAGGAATGCGACACCGTTGGCATCACCCGCCCCTGCACCAAGCACAACTGGCTGGTGCGCGACGTCGAGGATCTGCCCCGCGTCCTGCACGAGGCCTTCTATGTCGCGACCTCGGGCCGTCCGGGGCCGGTCGTTGTCGACATTCCGAAGGACGTTCAGTTCGCAACCGGCACCTACCAGGGTCCGACACCGAACCCGGCTGCCGCCCACAAGAGCTACCGGCCCCAGGTCAAGGGTGACGCGGCATCGATCCGCCAGGCCGCGGAGATGATGGCGGCTGCCAAGAAGCCTGTTCTTTACACGGGCGGCGGCGTGATCAACTCCGGCACGCAGGCATGCCAGTTGCTGCGCGAGCTGGTGTCCCTGACCGGTTTCCCGATCACCTCGACGCTGATGGGTCTCGGCGCCTATCCGGCTTCCGGCGACAACTGGCTCGGCATGCTGGGAATGCACGGCACCTTCGAAGCCAACATGGCCATGCACGACTGTGACCTGATGATCAATATCGGCGCCCGCTTCGATGACCGCATTACCGGGCGCACCGACGCGTTTTCGCCGAATTCGCGCAAGATCCACATCGATATCGACCCGTCCTCGATCAACAAGACCATCAATGTCGATCTGCCGATCATCGGCGATGTCGGTCATGTCCTGGAAGACCTGGTCCGCATCTGGCGTTCCTCCTCCCTGAAGGCCGATGCCTCCGGCATGAAGGCCTGGTGGCAGCAGATCGATGCCTGGCGCGCGCGCAATTCGCTGGCCTACAAGCCGAACCAGGACGTCATCATGCCGCAATATGCGATCCAGCGGCTTTACGAACTGACCAAGCACCGCAAGACCTTCGTCTCCACCGAAGTCGGGCAGCACCAGATGTGGGCGGCCCAGTTCTACGGTTTCGAGGAGCCCAACCGCTGGCTGACGTCCGGCGGCCTCGGCACCATGGGCTACGGCCTGCCGGCCGCCATCGGCGCACAGGTGGCGCACCGGGATGCGCTGTGCATCGACATTGCCGGCGATGCCTCGATCCTGATGAACATCCAGGAGATGTCGACCGCGGTCCAGTTCGGCCTGCCCGTGAAGGTCTTCATCCTGAACAACCAGTATATGGGCATGGTGCGCCAGTGGCAGCAATTGCTGCATGGCAACCGCCTGTCCCACTCCTACACCGACAGCCTGCCCGACTTTGTCAAGCTGGCGGACGCCTATGGCGGCGTCGGCATCCGGGTCGAGAAGCCGGGCGACCTGGACGGGGCGATCGAGGAGATGATCTCCGTCGACAGGCCCGTCCTGTTCGACTGCCGGGTGGCCAACCTGGCCAACTGTTTCCCGATGATCCCCTCGGGCAAGGCTCACAATGAAATGCTGCTGCCGGACGAAGCCAATGACGAGGCGGTCGCCAACGCGATCAGCGCCGAAGGCAAATCCCTCGTTTGATGCCAGGCCAGAAGGACACTTTGAAAATGAACGCACAGAATGTGGATGCGCCTTCCGCCTATTTCCTGGCAGAAGTCAGCAACGAAATCGAAACCCATACGCTATCGCTTCTCGTCGACAACGAACCGGGCGTTCTTGCCCGCGTGATCGGCCTGTTTTCCGGCCGCGGCTACAACATCGACAGCCTGACGGTGTCGGAAACCGAACACGAGCGTCACCTGTCGCGGATCACCATCGTGACCACGGGAACGCCCATGATTATCGAGCAGATCCGTCATCAGCTTGACCGTCTGGTTCCCGTCC
>JBCBUA010000020.1:0-34884 GCA_039818365.1 Pseudomonadota bacterium | reverse complement strand
GCTGAGCTTCATCGCCTTCATGCTCGCCGTCGAATGGCTTTTGGTTCAGCCCGCCGAAACCAGGGTAAGAGCCTGGAGGCAGGCATGATCGGTGTCGACATAAGAGCCAAAAGCTTCGGAACCAAGCGCATTTTGAAAGACATTTCATTCGATGTGTCCGACGGAGCATGTGTTGCCATTCTGGGCCAGTCAGGTATCGGCAAATCGACGTTGCTGCGCATTGTCGCCGGTTTGGATCAGGACTACGAAGGACAGGTTCGGCGTCCGGATCAGATGGCATTCGTCTTTCAGGAACCGACACTGCTGTCCTGGCGGACGGCGCTCGACAACATCCTCATCGTTCACCCGGAGCTGCCGCGATCCGCGGCGCAAGACATGCTCTCGGAGGTCGGGCTTGCCGAACATGCTGCGCTGTTCCCGCGGCAGATGTCGCTCGGGCAGCAGCGCCGGCTGTCACTCGCACGCGCGTTCGCCGGTCGCCCGCAAATGCTGCTTCTGGATGAACCATTCGCCTCCCTAGATGGGAGCACGGCAGCGGTGATGATCGCGCTGACGCAAAGACTGATCGGGGAACGTAAGCCTTCGACGCTGTTTGTCACCCACAGCACGGAAGAAGCGGACAGTTTGGCGGACCGGACGCTGGTGCTTGCAGGCACACCGGCGACGGTTGTTCGAAACAAAGATCGACTTGAAAACAAAAGGGAGAAAGCATCATGAAGACACTCATCGGACTGTTAATGTCGCTCGGCATCTTGTCGGCACCCGCAGGTGCACACGACTTTGGTTTCGCGGGAATTCTTGACAAGTCGAACCGCGAAGAACTGCCCGAACTGATCCTGTCATCAGGCAAGCCGATTGCCGACGCGCCGCTCGTCTTGAAATCGGGCACGATGTACGAAATGGAAATCGTTTCGGACGGAAGCGCGGAACTGGCGCTTGAGGGGCCGGGTTTCTTCCGCGCGATCTGGGTCAACGAGGTGGTGATCAACGGTCTTGAGGTCCGGCCATTCGGACTTGAAAGCGTTGAATTCGATGACGAGGGGACCATGGAAATCGAGTTCCTGGCCATCAAGCCTGGCCGGTACTTTCTTCGCCAACCCGGTTCCACAGGCGAAAATCAGCGGGTCGAGATCACGATCCAGTAGGATCTTCGTTCCGGAATGTGTGAAATTGCCGGACATTCTGTACGTCCGGGCCGTCTAACGGCCCGGAGTAATCAAAGCTGCGCAGTCTGAACACAGGACCGCGTTCTCAAGGGGGCAGGATAAGTGGCCAGGATATACGCCTTTAAGGCACGCTCGGCTGTATGGTGCCGTCTTGGCCGTTGTGCCTGAATACGGCCTAGGCGCACGCCTTCAAGCGCGCGGGACTGTTGCGCGTTTCAGAAGGCAATTCACCGAATAACTTTCGGTAGTAGCTTGTAAACCGGCTCCAGTCCCAAAAACCTTCTTCGGCCGCGATGTCACCAATGCTTTGCTCGGACAAACTGCGGTCTCGAAATTTACGTCGGGCCCTGTTCAGTCGCAAAACGCGACCATACATGACAGGTCCCATCTCGATCATCGCTGAAAACGCTTTTTCAATCGAACGTCGGGACCCAAGACTTGAAATCCCACTTGGATCGCCATCGTTGAGCACCTCGGGGTTTTCCTGAATAATGCTCCGCGCGGCCTGAAAACGCTTCAGGGCCCTCGGCTGCTGATAGGTTGAAAAGGCATTTTCGGGTAGCCACTGGAGTGTACACCCCGTCACGAGGCTCAAAACCAAATGTTTCTCAACGACCCCCGGATTTCGTAACCAGAAATCGCTCTCAGAAAACTCCAAGGCCGTGTATCCAACGTCCCGCAAGCGATCGGCAATCAGATTGGATTTCAGATATTCACCATTTCCGTTCAAACGTTTGATCCAGTCAACAATGTCTGGCATCGACGACATGCGCTGCAAAAAGAGTTTGTAGCTCATCTGCGCTGTTAGAAGGATGCTTGAAGCTGTCGAGATCAAAACGGTGTTTGCGCGAGGTGGCAGCACAAACACACAGTCTTTTGCCTGGGAAATCCCGGAGTTGGACATTTGCGGAGGAGTCTCGTCTGCGCAGACGTAGAAAGTCAGCACGTCATCGCCGCAAGTGATTTCTCTTTCGATTGTCCGATTGCAGCGGTCCAGACGGATGGAAATCCCGCCGCAATCGACTGACATTGCGTTTGCGCCGAAATGGCCGGCACTTAGTTGGCTTACCTGTGTGTGGTCGCCGTGGAACGAGGCAAACTGGTCAAGGCTGCGCTCATTCGAAGATGCGAGCAGCACATCAAAACGCTGCGAATGTCCTGGTTGGTGCGAGAAGGCATTCATCCTTGATCTCCCTCCAATTGAGCTTCAAAAAACCGAATTCCAGACGATGGGATCCCCTTGTTCGTACTTTCGACACTCCCGGAGAACACCCGGTCCAAAACAGCCGGCTACTCCGCCGCAATCACCTCCGCGGCAACGTTGTGGCAGGCGGTTTCGGTTGCACCGATCGGGCGCAGTTCGGGTGCGGAGCGTTTGCACAAATCGGTTGCGATCGGGCATCGCGGGTGGAACGTGCACCCGCTCGGCGGATCGATCGGATTGGGATACGAAGTGCCAAGTTCTATGTCGGGAACGTCCGCATCAGGCTCTGGAGTCAGCACCGAACCGAGCAGGGCCTTGGTGTACGGGTGCCTCGGATTTTCGAAAAGAGTGCGAGCGTCTGCAATTTCCACGACCCGTCCCAGATACATCACCACGACGCGCGTCGCGATGTGCTCCACAACGGCCATGTCGTGCGTGATCAGCAAATAGGTGAGCTGCATTTGATCCCGGAGTTCCAGGAGCAGGTTCAGGATCTGTGCCTGAACCGAGACATCCAGCGCGGATGTCGGCTCATCACACACGACGATTTCAGGCTTCAGGACGAGCGCACGGGCAATGGCAACGCGCTGACGCTGACCACCCGACAACTGGTTCGGGTAGTTGTGATAGAGCCGGCGCGGAATGCCGACGCGTTCCATGATGGCCTCAACCATTTCCTGCTGTTCGGCGGCGGTGCCCGAACCATGCAACTGCAGCGGCCTGCGAATGATTTCCCCAATCGTTCTGCGCGGGTTGAGCGACGAATAGGGATCTTGAAAAATGGATTGGACACGCCGGGATTTCTCGACATTGGAAAGCCCTGAAATGTCCTTGCCATTCAGGGTGACGCTGCCCGAAGAGGGCCTGCGAAGACCCAGCAGCATGCGCGCAAGGGTCGATTTGCCACAGCCGCTTTCCCCCACGACCGCAACGACTTCACCGCGATGCAGATCAAGCGAAATACCGTCGACGGCCCGCAACAGCTTCGGCTGCGCGAACATGTTGGGTTTGATCCGGAACACGCATTCAGCGTTGTTCGCCGAAAGCACTGGGGCGCCGGACACGTCGATCGCCGTGCCGTAATCCGTTGATGTGTCCGCTTCTTTTGTCTTTTCGGCTTGATATGCCTGCGCGGCGGCTTCCTCGGTCAGAAGACACCGGCTTTGACGGCCCTGCACTGTCTCGCTGAGACTAACCGGTGTCGTATGGCAGCGCTCAAAGGCGCGGTCACAGCGGTTGGCAAACCGGCAGCCCCTGAAATTTGTTTTAAGCGATGGAACCAGACCGGGAATGGAGCCGAGTTCTTCGCCCGGACTGATTTCGCCCGGTATCGGAATGCTCTCAAGAAGACCTTGCGTATAGGGATGCAGCGGTGCTCTGAAGACCTGATCGACCTTGCCGGTCTCAACGATCTGGCCTGCATACATGACCGCGACCTTGTCGGACACACGGGCAACGACACCAAGATCATGCGTGATGATGATCATGGCCATGTTCATTTCGCGTTGAAGATTGCGCAACAGGGTCAGGATCTGCGCCTGGATCGTAACGTCCAGGGCCGTGGTAGGCTCGTCGGCGATGATCAACTCCGGCTCACACATGAGCATCATCGCGATCATCACACGTTGCCGAAGGCCGCCGGAGAGCTGATGCGGGTATTGAGACAGGCGGCTTCTGGCGGCGGTGATCCCGACCTTTTCCAGGAGTTCCACAGCCCGGTTGCGGGCATCCGCCTGCGACACGCCCTTGTGCAGCATCAAGAGCTCCGTCATCTGCCGTCCGATCGTGTAGACCGGGTTGAGCGACGTCATGGGCTCTTGAAAGATCATCGCGATCTTGTTGCCGCGCAATGCTGCCATTTGCGATGGGGTCACGGACAGCAGATCTGTATCGCCGAAACGCATCTTCGCCGCCTTCCGGATGGTTCCCTTTGGCAAGAGATCCATGACGGCGAGAGAGGAGATGGATTTTCCGGAACCCGACTCGCCGACAATCCCGAGCGTTTCTCCCTTTTCAATGGAAAGCGAGATGTTGGAAACGGCTGTCAAATCGCCTTCTGCCAGTTTCAGCGTGACGGACAGGTCTTCCACTTCGAGTAAGGGGGGCATCGTCGGTCTCCAGCGTCAGTTGCGGCCTTCCGGGGCAGTGATGTCGCGTATTCCGTCACCCAGAAGATTGACCGCCAGCACCAGAAGGAACAGCGCGGCACCGGGAATTGCGACGAGATAGGGTTTGAAGTACATCGCCTCCTTGCCTTCGGCGATCATCAGGCCCCAGGAAGCGGTCGGAGGCTGTACGCCGACACCGAGAAAGGAAAGGGCTGCCTCGTGGATGATGACAACGGCCATCTCCAGCGAGAACACCACGATGATCTGGTTCGAAAGGTTTGGCAGGATCTCGTAGAAAAGGATCTGCCGGTCCGTGCTGCCGATGCTGCGTGCAGCGGAGACATATTCAAGTTCACGTATCTGCCGGGTCATCGTCCGCGTCACCACCATGTAGTAGGACCAGTGCAGGCACCCCAGAACAACGATCAGCGTCGTGATCGAAGCCCCGACAAAGAAGACGAGCGCCATCGCCAGCAACAGGGAGGGCAGGGCCAACTGACAGGTGAGCAGAAACGACGCCGCCCGGTCGGCTCTTCCACCGAGATAACCGGCGACAAGTCCAATGGTCACGCCGATGACGCACCCTAAAAGCGCGGCCCCGAAGCCGACGCCCATGGAAACACGCGCACCGTAGATAAGGCGGCTAAGATAGTCGCGGCCAAGCTGATCGGTGCCAAGGATGTGATCCCAGCTGCCACCCTCGGCCCACACGGGAGAGATCAGCCGCTTGGCGAGATCCTGCTCGAAGGGAGAATAGGGGGCAATGACGGGGGCAAGCAGCGCGACCAGGGTCATGGTCAGGACAACTGCGCCGCCAAATTGAAAACCACGATGGGATTTGGCCTTCTTGATCATGCGCTCGCGCGGGGTCAGGTCGATGATATCGCCGACCATCTGTTGCGGACTGGTGCTTGCGGCAGTCATGTGTGTCACTCCAGACGCAGTCTCGGATCGAGCCAGGCGTTGAAAACGTCACCGGCAACGGTCAGAAAGATGAAGATGAGCGCAAAGATGAAAACCAGCATCTGCACGGTCGGGATATCGGCGCCCAGAATGCTTTCATAGGCCAGGCGTCCCAGACCATTGAGAGCAAAAACGGACTCCGTGACCACCGAACCGCCGAGCTTGTAGCCCAGCTGGATCGCGATCACGCTCACGACCGGGAGCAGCGCATTGCGCATCGCATGCTGAAACAGGATCCGGCCCGGACCGAAACCTTTCGCGCGTGCGGTCCTGATATAGTCGGAGCCCAGCACATCGATCATGCCCGCTCGGGTCAGGCGAAGAACTTGCGGCACCGCGCTCATGCCCAGGACACAGGACGGCAGGACAAAGTGCTTCCAGGTCGCGTCGCCTGAGACGGGGAAAATGGGAAACATCACCCCAAGAAGAATGATCATCATCAGGCCGAGCCAGAAATTCGGGACCGCCTGCGCCGCGGTTCCGAGGCTCAACGCGAAACGATCAAGCCAGCCATTCGGATTGAGTGCGGCAAGAACGCCCAGAAGCAGGCCGACCACAGTGGTGATCGTCAAGGCACTAAAGGCAAGCGTCAGTGTAACGGGTGCCCGTTCCAGGAAGAGGTCGAAAACAGGCCGTTTCCAATAGTAGCTCTCGCCGAAGTTGCCGGTGAAGACATTGCCGATCCACTCCACGTAGCGCACGGCGAGCGGCCGGTCGAAACCATATTGCACGCGGATATCTTCGATCGCCTGGGGTGAGGCATCTTCGCCGGCAACCATTGCAGCCGGATCGGCGGCAAGGTTGAGCATCAGGAAGGTTGCCAGCGAAACCGTGATCGCCACCAAGAGTCCCATTCCCAGCTTTCGGAGTATGAATTTAAGCACGTTCTCTCTCCCACATGCCCCGTGGTCGCAGTTGGCTCTGGGGTCTGAACCGTCCCGGGAGGCCTGATCAACGGGGCTCCCGGGCCTGGAAAAAACTCATTTCCAGGTGATTTCGTTCAGGCGAACAAGGCCGTCGGACGGTGGTGTGAAGTCAACGTCCTTGCCGGCCACGTAGTTCTCGGAAAACCGGTAGATCGGAACGTGGTAGGCCATATCCGCCGAACGTTTGAGCGCCTGCGCATAGAGATCTGCGCGTTCCTCGTCATCGATCGTCGAAAGGGCGGCGTCAAAGAGCGCCTCAAGTTCCGGGTCCCGATTCAGATTGCGGTTCGAGCCTGCAGCAAAGTGATTGGTGATCGCGCCGACATCGGGCGTAGCGTAGTAGCCCCAGGTGCCATGCATGGCCGGTGCTTCCTCGGCGGCACGCGCCTTGGAGAAAGCAGAAAGCTTCACGTAATTTATGTTCGACTTGATACCGATCTTCGCAAGATCCGCAGCGATCGCTTCCGTCACCGGTTTGTCGCGGTAAGCCCAGAGGTCGAGTTCGAACCCGTCCGGATAGCCGGCTTCCGCAAGCAGTGATTTCGCTTTGTCTACGTCATATTCGTAGCTCGTCACGTCCTGAGTACAACCGAACATGCCGTCATAGCAGAGCGAGTTGATGACAACACTCGAGCCACCGACAAGATGATCCACGATCGCCTGTTTGTTGACCGCGTGGTTCATTGCCTGGCGGACCTTGAGGTGCGTCATCGGTCCCTCGGGATCGGTTACGCCGCCGGCATCGAGGATCAGGAAACCAATCCGGGTTGTCGGGCCGGGAACATGGTCAACCATCGGCAAGGTGCCGAGGTTCTGTGCCGTGTCGTCCGGAACCGTGTAGGAGAACTGCACGCCGCCGGAAATCATCTCCGCGGAGACGGTTCCCCATTCGGGGATGGGCCGTATGACGATGGTTTTTGCACCATCCGTCGACTTGGGACTGTCGGCATAATATCCGTCATACTTCTCCAGCGTGACGCCGGCTCCCATGTCGAAACTGACCACGCGGTACGGACCGGTTCCGTTGAACTCCTGTGTCAACGCACTCGTGTTGGGGTCTGACGCGGGGCCATAGCTTCCCGCCTTCCGGGTCTGAACGAACATTGCAATGTCGCGCAGCATGAGCGGATAGGGTTTTTTGGCGGTCACGCGGATTGTTTTGCCGTCCAGCGCCTGCGCACTTTCAAACCAGCCGCGTATGAAAGCGCCGCGTTTGGTTGCGGCCGCTTCGCTTGCCGTCCACTCGAACGAAAAAACGATGTCCTCCGCCGTGACGGGTGAACCGTCGTGAAACGTCACGCCGTCGCGCAGAACAAAATCCACCGTCCTGTCATCGACATAGGAATAGGAGGCGGCGAGGGCGGGCAGGTAGTCGTTGGTTTCAGGATCCCTGACAACCAACTGATCCGACGTCAGATAGGAGAGAATGACGTTCTCGCGCGCCGTTGAATAGAGGCTGTCGAGTGTCTGTATCTCCTTGTTTGCCGCAACAACAAGCGTGTCGCTGGCCTTGTCTGCAAGCGCGGGTGTGCAAAGGGATGAAATCAGCGTGGCGGCAAGAAGTGTTGACCTTGGTTTCATGGGACCCTCTTTTTGGTGATTTTTTGTCGATCACTACGCTAGGTCCGGGCCGTGCCATGTGTCCAATGCATGCTTTGTATTTCAAACATGCACAAAAAGAATAGCGGTCTGAAGTGGTTCATGCACTCGGTGCATAAAAGAAATAGGAAAAATACATTTCACGGATTTCGCGCGATGTTCATAGACTTTGCCGAGCCGCCGGGAGCGCGGGATGCGTTGTTACGCCACTCCGCTTCCGAACTGGCAGCGCAGCCCGAAACGCGGCCATGTCCCATTGAAAAGACCGGATCCTCCCCAAAATGCGACCAAGCACTGACCCGACGCCCGCTGGTATCTCCCGCGAGGCCGTGATCGCAACAGCGGCACATTACGTAAAGGAGGGCAGGTTCAAGGCAGATCTGGAGCCGCTCATCGCATGTCGCACGGAAACGTCCAAACAGGGCGACGGAGCCCAAAAACGGATCTATCTGAAGGACATCATGGCGCCTGCGCTTGCCGAACTCGGCTTCGAAACAAGGATCTACGACAATCCCGATCCCGGGTCAGGCCCTTTGGCAATCTACAGCCGCATTGAAGGCACACACGTGCCGACTGTCCTGATGTACGGTCATGGAGATGTTGTCGCCGGATTGGAAGGGCAATGGGACGACGGCCGGTCGCCCTGGAAACTGGAAGAAGCCGGCGGCAGGCTCTATGGGCGCGGAACGGCAGACAACAAGGGACAGCATTGGCTCAACATCGCGGCATTGCGCCATGTATTGGAAGCGCGTGGACGATTGGGCTTCAATTGCAAGATCCTGCTGGAAATGGAGGAGGAGTCCGGTTCACCCGGCCTTGAAGCCTTTTGCGAGTTGCACAGGCACGATCTTGCAGCCGATGTCCTGATCGCCAGCGATGGTCCCCGGATCCGGACAGACCGGCCGACTGTCGCCCTCGGATCCCGTGGCAATTTCAACTTTGATTTGGAAATCAGATATCGCGATGGCGGGCGCCATTCCGGCAACTGGGGCGGTGCGATCAAGGATCCGGTCATCCGGCTGGCTCACGCGATCGCAACGATTGTGGACGATCACGGCCGTATCCTTATAGACGAATGGCGGCCGGAACCGCCGACAGAACGCATCCGGGACCTTCTGAAGGATTGTCCGATCCTGCACTCAAACGGTGTCAGCACGATGGACGAAGAGTGGGGTGAAACCCGACTGCAGCCGGCTGAGCGGGTGCTGGCGTGGAACAACTTCGCGGTTATTGCCATCAAGGCAGGGGTTCCTGAGCGCCCCGTCAATGCCATTGCGCCAATGGCCTGGGCACGTTGCCAGCTGCGTTTCCTGGCAGGGCTCGATCCGGAAACGATCCTTCCGACACTGCGTTCACATCTGGATGCCCACGGCTTTGAGGACGTGGTTGCGAGCCCCGCGAGGAGCACATGGTGGCGAGGGACAACGACGGACCCGGACAATTCTTGGGTTCAAAAGACGCTGCATTCGCTGGAAAAAACGGAGGGGACACCGCCTGACCTGATCCCCTGCATCGGCGGTTCACTGCCCAACCATGCCTTTAAAGGGATCGTTGGAATGCCGACTGTCTGGGTTCCGCATTCCTACGCGGACTGTTCGCAGCACGCGCCGAATGAGCATGTCCGCATTGATCTGTGTCTCAGCGCAATTCGGGTCATGACCGGATTGTTCTGGGACATCGGTCAAGCCGGCGTAGGGGCGCGCTGACATGCTGATTGGGGAAATTGCCGCCTGGATCACGGATCATCCGGGCAACTGGAGCGAAACCGCTCTGGAACGGGCGCGTTTTGGCATATCCGACACGGTCGGTTGCATCATCGCGGCGTCCGGTCATGACGTTGTTGCCAGGACCGCAAAAGCGTGCCTGGCAAAGGGAACCGGGAAGGCGGTACCCGTATCCGGCGGAAAGACATGTTCCGCGTCCACGGCCGCTCTTGTGAACGGCACGGCCGCCCATGTTCTGGAAATAGACGACAACTTCTATCCCGCACTGACCCATGCATCGGCACAGGCGGTGCCCGCACTGTTCGCGCTGGCGGAAGAATGCGATTGCAGCGGCGAACAGGTTCTCGGCGCTTATCTCTACAGTCTTGAGATCCAGGCGGCACTTGCGGGCGCAATGGAACGGAACCATACACTTGCCGGATGGCACGCAACAGGGACCCTTTCGACCATCGCAACGGCCGGAGCCGCAGCACATATGCTTGGCATGCCGAAGACAGAAATCGCACATGCGATGAGCATTGCCTGCAGCATGGCCGCTGGAAGCAAGGCGCAGTTCGGGACGATGACGAAATCATTGCACTGTGGTTTTGCAGCCCGGAATTCGGTGGAAGCAGCGCTGCTTGCAGCCGCCGGGATAGAGGGATCGGCCGATGCCCTGGATGGACCCTATGGTTTTCTGGCAATGCACAACGGCAGTGAAATCCCGGTCTACGAGAATGTCCTGGAACGCCTTCACACTTTACGTGCGGTCGAGACCCACGGCCTTGCCCCCAAACGCCACGCCTGTTGCGCTTCCGCGCACAAGGGACTGGACGCGGTCGAGGATCTGAAAAACACGCACGGCTTCGAGCTTGTGGATATCGATCGCATCGATGTTTCGGTCGGAACGACCAATCGGCAGAACCTCAGATATGACCGGCCTCAGAATGGCATGGAGGCCCGCTTTTCACTTCCCTACGCGATGATCGCCTTCCTGAGCGGGGGAAGGTTTTGGCTGGATGATCTGGAGGACAAGGCCGTGAACCGTCCCGGCGTCCAGTCACAGCTGGAGAAGGTTCACGTACACGTTCTCGACCTGGATGAAAAATCCTTCCCGATCACGCAGCCGCTCGAGCACCTGGTAACCGTTCATCTCAGGCACGGGCAAGAGCTGTCGGCCCGGCGGGCCTATGCAAAGGGCACGATAGCGGACCCTTTCACCGAACAGGACTACCTGGAGAAGTTCCGAAATTGCTGCACGGATCGGCTTGGACCGGCACAGACCGAAATGCGCTGGTCCAAGCTTCGCACCCTTGATTGCGAAGCGGATGTTAAGGGCATGCTTGCCGCGGGCTAGTCACGCGATCACGATGCATCTAGGCAGCCGCATTGATCTCCCGGTAGCTGTCGGAAACGGTCTGGCGTAACCACTTGTGTAACGGATCGCCATCGCGCGTCTTGTGCCAGACCAGATTGAGATGACGCACCGGAGATGGAAACGGCAGTTCCCGAACCACGAGGCCGTATCGTTCCCGTGCGATTGGGGCGATGATGCGGGGAATGCTGGTAATCATGTCCGAGGCCGAGACCACGCTCATTGCGGCTGCAAAATGCGGCACGCGCAGTTTCACGTTGCGGCTGTGGCCGATATCGACGATCTGCTGGTCCAGGCGCGTGCGGTTGGAATCAATGGTCGTTGTGCTGACATGCGGAGCTGTCTCGTAATATGCGACATCCAGCTCCCGCTCGAAATGCCTGTTTCCCTTGGAAGCAGCGCAGACATAGTCAACTTCACCGAGCTTGTGCCAGGAGTAGCGGCTGGGAACATCGTAGTCCCAGAAAAAGGCCAGATCGATGCGGCCGGCGTCCAGATCGGAATGCAGGCTCTGCTCCACGACTTCTTTCGCGAGGCCGAGGGCAGGCAGAAAACGAAATTCGATATTGGGAGCGATCTGGTTCATTTTCGGCACGAGCATGCCCGGCAGCAAGCCCGTCAGCAGATCGCTCATCGCAATGCGCACGATTGCATTTGCCTCCGCGGGATCGAAGTCTTGATCCGACTGGATGACATTGACAAGCTCGGCAACGCTGACGGAGACCTTTTCCGAGACGGCCAGGCACCGTTCCGTCGGCTGCATGCCCTGAGGCGTGCGAACGAACAGGTCGTCGTTGAAGAGCGATCGCAGCCGGTTTAGCGCGTGGCTTACCGCGGGCTGCGACATGCCGAGAGACTGCGCTGCAAGCGTCACGTTCCGCTTTTCGATCATCGCATTGAGGATCTTGAAGAGGTTCAAGTCAACGGAGTTTAAGTTCTTCTTCTGCAAACCGGTCACGCATGTCCTTGAATTCCATTCGTCCGGGAAAGTTACTCCAATTCCGGAAGAGCGGGAAGGGAACCCGGACTGCTCAATTAAGCACCATTGATGGCCACTTATTGCGCTTTCACTGGTGTTTCAATCATTTAGAGTGGAAGGGCACGGATTGATTGACTGGTCACAAGCACGAAATGCGGGGACAGCAAGCCTGCAAGATGTTGTTCGCGCCACCCGGGTCCGTACCATTGGAGCAAACATGCCTGACGTTTCTCACTATCCAATAGCACCGGACTGGTTTTCGGTCTCAAGGGTCGATGACACGACGGACATGCTTTTGGAACCGCACGTTCATGTTCTGGAACAGGCAAACATGTTCTTCGTGCGCGGCTCCGAGCGCGACATGATCATAGACACGGGAATGGGCATCGTCCCGATCTCACCATACGTCGACCCGTTGTCGCACAAGCCGCATTCCGAGATCATCTGCGTGTCGACCCACACGCACATCGATCATATTGGCGGTGTGCATGAATTCGAGACGCGCCTTGTGCATCCGATCGAAGCCGACGAGATGGCTTCCCCCTCCATCATGAACACGATCATTCGCGATGAGATCGACCCGATGCTGCTGGAGCTCTTCGCCTCCTCGGGCTATCCGCCGCTTGACGAACTGCTCATCTCCGCGTTGCCGCACGAGGGCTATGATCCAGCGGCCTACAAACTCCAGGGTGCACCCGCCACAGGATTGCTTGAAGAAGGCGACACTGTCGACCTTGGAGACCGCTGGTTCACCGTCCTGCACGTGCCGGGGCATTCACCTGGCAGTATCGCGCTGTTCGAGGAAAAAACCGGGATCCTGTTTGCCGGTGACGCGATTTACGACGGACCGCTCATCTATTACGGACCGGGAATGAGCGTCGATGACTACGTGGTTACGATGAAAAAACTGCAGGCGCTCGACGTCACGATCGTGCATGGCGGTCACGACCCGAGTTTTGACAAGAAACGCCTCGACGAAATCGTGGAAAAATACTTCCGGATCTGGGGCGTTTAGACAGGCTTTTCACGCTCGGAATTTCAGGTCGGTGTCGGCCCAGTGACGCTGAAGCGCTTCGCCGTCAAAACGCACGTGATGGGTAGTCAGGGCATTGCTCGCAGCGGGAAGCTTGTTGCACAGAACGGCGCCGACACGATTGGGGTGGCTCGACAGCTCAATCACGGCTGCGCCATCTTCAATCCTGCCGAAACTGTATTCCGCCTGGAACAGGTCGGTGAGCAGCTCACGGTCGAACCGGTTCAGCGCCTGCGTCAGAACCTCCTTCCAGGGGCGTGCCAGGTTTTTCCGGGACGGCCGGTCGCAGGCGAACAGAAACCGCGTCGGCGACGTGATCAGAAAGCCCCAGAAGCCGCCCTCGCAGGTAAACACCCGGCCATCCGGGGCGGGAGCGTCCAGCTGCTGGTTCAGCCACAATTCGACGAAATCTGCTTTAACGCCGTATTCACGGAGGCCGCCGGAGGTCCACTCAAGACGGCCGATGTCCCGCCCGGATTCAGGTCCCTGAAGATTGATCGCCCGCTGCCAGTTGCACACTCCGTCGACAACGGACGCACAGCCGGCAAACCCTTCAGCTTCCGCAAGCTCAAGCAGGTCATCCTGAGCAAGCACAGACAGGCTGGGCGCGGAAAGACCGTACGAAAACCGGACCGGAATGCGCAAGTCGGCATAAAGTCCATCCGCCTGGAACCAGTAGACCTGCGTGTCATGGTCTTCAAATTCCGGAACCTCCGCAGGTGCCTTGATGTAGGCGCGCCGCCAGAGACCCTTTATGTCCGCGTCCGTGACAGGTTTCGCGCCCGGGTCAGCGCCATCTGACATCAGGCCGCTGCGGTTTTGTGCAAACGGAAGGCGGCAGTGATTTCCTCCGACATGCGCACGGCGCCCGTTTGCAGATATTCCATTGCATCAAGCGCCGCATTATGCGCATCCGGATCGGACCCGCCGACGCAATCCTTCACGACGCGACAGTAAAAATCCTTCTGGTGGCCGTCCGCGAACGTGTAATGAACGCAAACGTTCGTCAGCCCGCCAACCATGACCAGCGTTTCGGCTTTGAGCCCGCGCAGCAGGATGTCGAGGTCGGTGCCGATAAAGCACGAATACCGCCGTTTCTTGATGACGTAGTCATCGGGTTTCAGACCGACGATCTCATCGGCGATTTCCGTGCCTTCGCGTCCTTCAACGCAATGCACATCTTCCGTTCCGTCGAGTTCCCGCCCAAAGTCCACCATGTCGGGGCGGTGCGCTTCCTGAAAGAAGATCACTGGAATATCGCTTGCGCGCGCAGCATCTATCACGCTGCGGGCCTGACGCATGGCCTGTGTGTAGGCGGACATTTTGGGAATGCCGCCATCGTAGTTTTCAAGAAACGCGCTCTTTTGAATGTCGATCACCAGCAAGACCGGATTTCCGACGAGGAGGGGCTGTTTTGGCATGGCGTTGTTCTCTTTCGATCAGGTGTCTTTGCGCGCCGGATCCGCACCAAGCAGGCGCGGCAGGTCGCCATAGCGCGCAACCGCACTGAAAACGGCAATCGAAACCAGCAGGAAGGTGATCGCCCCGACGGCCATGGTCGGCGTGAACCCGTTGCGCAGCGAGTTGAAGATCTGCAGTGTCACCGTGCTGTAAGCGGAGGCGGAGACGAAGAAAATCACGATGAATTCATGGAAGCTCAACACCACCACGAAGAAAAACCCGGAAAGGGTATAGGACAGGGTCTGCGGCAGGATGATCGTCCGCAGGATCGTCGCTTCATCTGCACCCATTGTCTGCGCGGCATCCAGATGAAACCTGTCGATCGACTGCAATCCGATCGAGATGGTCACGAGCGGAAGCGCCGCCAACAAGGCGGTGTGGCTCAGGATGCCGGTAAATATGTTGCCCAGCCCGCCGGCAAAGGTCCACAGGAAGCTGAGCCCGACTCCAAAAACAATCGGTGGCAAGGCAAACGGCAAACCGGCAAGCCCTGTGAGCAATCGGGACAACGCCGTGTTGCGCTTCCACTGGTCGTATGCGATCGGCCAAGTGATCAGGACCGCGAGTGTCGCACTTGCCAGCGCGACAACAATCGAATTCTCCAGTGACCGGAGCCAGACCGGTTCGGAGACGAAAAACTCGTAGAACCGGGCCAGAGTCGGATCTTTCGGCGGAAACAGCATCGAGCGGCCGCCATTGAGAGCCGACAGGCACACGATTAGGACCGGAAGGCTGATGTAAGCCGCGCAAATCAGCATGAAACCATGTTTGAAGGCGGTTTTCATCGGCTTCGCTTCTCCGCCAGACGGCTGAGCCAGAGGCTTGCCAGAATGAAGACGCCGGCGGTGCTCAACAGCACCACCGCCTGTGCCGCACCGAATGGTGCATTGAGCGTCGCACCCCGGATCGCCTCGTAGATAGAGACGGGCAGGGTCTGGTGTGCCGGTTCTGCAAAATAGGTAACGGTCACATACGCCCCGAGCAGGTAGACAAACAGCAAAAGCAACGTGCCCATCACCGGAATGCGCACCACCGGAACGATGACGGTCCGCATGACCGTGAACGAGCCGGCTCCCATTGTGCGTGCCGCTTCAACCATCGAACGGTCAATGCGCGAGAGCGGCGCATAGAGCAATATCACCGCGTAGGGCCACACAAGGTAGGCCATGGTGAGAACCGTTGCCAACTGGGATGTCTTGAACTTCACGTTGCGCGGGTTCGCCAGGCCCCAGTCCTTCAGAACCGCAAGCCATCCGGTCTCTTTCAGCCACGCCGTCACGCCCGTTGCCTTGAAGAGGGCCGGCAGGCCCGAACGGTTGGACAGCATGATGTCCCAGCCCATGACGATGAAGACTTCGGACATGGACAGGCTGGCCAGGATGAACACCAGCCATGCGGCCTGGACCGCGCGTGAACTTTGACTGAGAAAATAGGTGAAGGGAAACGCGAACGCGATCGCAATCAGGGATCCGAGAACCGCATATGCAAGCGTGTAGCCAAGCTTGTAGGCATAGAGCAGCGTAATCTCGTCCGGCCAACCAATGCCAACGAAAACCCGCGCGTAATTGCTCGGATCGAAGGCCCACACCCAGCTCGCACCCTCTATCTTTTCGCCAAAACTGACGGCGATGACGAGCAGGATGGGCGACAGGAAAACGAGGACGAGAACCGCGCCAATCGCTGACATGATCAGTGAGCGCGCACCGAACCGGTGCGCCGCGCCGGCGGACGAGGGCAGCTTGCCCTGCAGACGAGTCGCTTCGCGCGTGTGCACCAGGGAGGAGGCTGCCGCCAGATCGCTCATGCGGCAACATTCTCGCGCTGACCGGTTGGCTCCAAGGGTTTCTCCTCGTTTGCTGCAGCCTGTCTGGGAAAGCACAGCAAGGACTGTGACTTCAGCCTGACCGCCGTCGTTTCACCCTGCAACACGGACGTGGTGTCGGATGACGGCATCTCGCAGATGACCCGTCCCGCATCCGTTTCAACGAAAACTTCCCGTGTTGGCCCCACATCCCTGACGAAGGTGACAGGTCCTGCCAGGGTGTTTGAAGCGCCGGGTTCGGCGGCGCACAGTTCGACATTCTCCGGTCGGCAAACGAGCTGTACCGGCGCGCCGTCGACAAAGGGGGCGGGTTTGCCGAGGTCGAACGGCCGGTCGCCGACAAACACCTGTCCGCCGCGCGCGACCCCGTCAAGGAAATTCGCCTTGCCGATGAAGGAAGCGACAAAGGGTGTTTCCGGACGTTGATAGATATCCGTCGGAGAGCCGATCTGTTCCGATACACCGTTGCTCATGACAACGATCTCGTCGGCCATCGTCATGGCTTCCCGCTGATCGTGGGTTACGACAATTGTCGTAATGTTCAATTGTTGCTGCAATAGACGAAGCTCGACCTGCATGGTCTCTCTGAGTTGCGCATCAAGCGCAGACATGGGCTCGTCGAGCAGAAAGACCTGGGGCTCCTGTGCCAGTGCCCGGGCAATCGCGACACGCTGGCGTTGGCCGCCGGAGAGTTGCCCGATCCGCCGGTCCTGGAAATCGGCCATCTGGACGAGATCCAGCAATTCCAGAGCACGTTTTGAACGGGTCGATTTCGCAACGCCCGCGATCGTCAGGCTGTAGGCAACGTTCTCGCCGACCGACAAATGCGGAAACAGGGCAAAGGACTGGAACACCATGCCGAATTTCCGCTTGTTTGCGGGCAGAGCCGTGATGTCATCGCCATTGAGCGAGAGGCTGCCCCTTGTCGGCGTTTCCAGTCCGGCAATGATACGGAGCAACGTTGTTTTGCCGCAGCCCGACGGGCCCAGCAGCGCCGTCAATTTGCCGGTCGGAAAAACCAGGTCGATGTTCTGCAGCGCTGTTACGTCGCCATAAGTCTTTCTGACATCCTTTAAGACCAGTCCGGCCATGTAGCTGTATCTTTCGAAATGGAATACCTGGGAGAAATCCGGCTCTTGCCAGTGGAGGGCACCACCGGGGAAAGGCAGGTCAGGCCCGATCGGCATCAGAGGCGGGATCAACGGACCTGCGCCCGGATCACCCGCCCCGATCGAAGCGGCATCAGGCTCCGGCGAGCATCGCGTCCCACCGTTCCTTGATGAATGTCTCGTTGTCGAGATATGACTCATAGGCCGGCGTGATGATCGGAGACCCGGATACGAACGCGAATTCCTCGTCGGTCAGGTCGGTCAGTTCCCGGTTGACCAGTGGTGCGGTGCCAATGTTGCGCGACATCAGCGCCTGTGTTGCCGGGTCGCTTGAAAACGCCATGAACTCGTAGGCTTCACCGGTTTTTTCCGAAAGCGGGCTCAGGCACCAGGACCCGTAGCCGATCGGATTACCTTCGGCCGGGAAGAGCGGCTTGATCGGGAAACCGTCGGCGGCCATGATGTTCGCGACGTCCAGGTAGTAGGAACCGGCGATCACGTCCTCGTTTTTCATCGCCTGTTCCATCTGGCTTTCAGCCGACCACCAAAGCGCCACATGCGGTTTGAGCTCAGCGACCTTATCCAGAACCGCAACGATCCCGTCTTCGGTCATAAGCGTCTCGGCACCGTCAAAGAATGTTTTTGCCGTGATGTCGAGCAGACGTCCGTCGACCTTCTTGGAGATGCCGAGGGAACCTTCAAAAGCTGGGTTTTCCCAGAACTCTTTCCAGCTGGTCGGAGCCGGCGTCACCTCGTTGGGATTGATGACCATGGCGTTGAACCAGGCCATCGACCCGACACCGACGAGCCCGTCCGGGCCTTCGTAAAGGAATTCCGCATCAAGATTGGTCACACCCGGGATCTTCGAGGCGTCGAGCGGCTTCAGCATGTCGCCGATGCGGGTCGCCTTGATCATGGTGTCTTTGCCATAGAGCGATATGTCCGCCGGTACCGTCCCGGATGCCGCCGCCTGTTGCATTGTCACCAGCCAGTCGCTGGAATTGGGCTGGGTGACGGACTCAACCGTAATGCCGGTCGCCTCGGTAAAGGCGGGATAGACGAATTTCTTGAAGCTGTCTTCAAAGTAACCGCCGTAAGAACCGATCTTGATGGACCGCGCCTGTGCGATCGCCGGCATGGCAAGCATCGAACTGCCTGCGGCCAGAGCCGCGGCGCCCGCTGCACCTTTCAGGATCGAACGGCGTGTCAGATCGGCCGCGTTCCGTGTTTTGATTTTCTGCGTCATCCAGCGTGTTCCTCTCAGTTTCCGGCGGCCCCTCGTCGCCAACCTTGGTGGAACCTCATTGAGTTTGAGGCGTGCAAATCGATAAGCAGGTTGCGTGCCAAACAAAAAACGGCACGAGATCAATAAGTTGGAAGGATTCTGCAGCGCTTCGCACTGTAAGTCTGTGCGATTGATAGGCGTTTTGCCTATTTTTTCTACATATACAATTATTGTGCAGAGTGGCTCAGGTGCTATCCTCAGCTTAGACGCTTGTGCGCCAGTCCATCGCTCATGAAAGGCCTGCCGGAACGCATTTGTCTCAATCGCCATGCCAAACTTGGGAGCCTCTTTATGCGCGATCTCTTGGACCAAAGGACGCTTGATCGTGACGAGCAGGCCGACGGGACCGACGACCAGATCGCATTGAGTTCGGAAAATGTGTCTCTGCCTGTTATCGACCTGTCAGGGCTTCACACCGGTGACCCGGAGGCTCTGGAAGCCGTTGCCAGGGAACTTGGACAGGCGGCGAAGACGTCCGGCTTCTTCTACATCAAGAACCACGGTGTGGATCAGGCACTGATTGACGGCGCCTTTGCGGCCTCGCGTGCCTTTCACACCAAGTCCCGGCGCTACAAGATGAAGTACTGGTGCGGTTACAGCACCAACCATCGCGGCTACGTGCCCTTCGAGGAAAACGGCAGCGCATTTCCGAAGACCATAAATTTCAACGAAGCCTGGGACATGTCGTTTGAGGCACCGGCTGATCATCCGGATCATCTGGCTGGCTGGCGGATGACCGGTCCCAATGTCTGGCCGGATTTGCCGGGGTGGAAGGACACGATCTCGCAATATTACGAGGCGGTCTTCGGGCTGGGGCTGAAGCTCCTGAGCGCACTTGAACGCGAACTCGGCGTTGAAGCGGGAACTCTGCGCAAATACGTCAACTGCCCGACCTCCCAGCTGCGGCTCCTGCGTTATCTTGAAAATGACGTTCCGGCGAGCAAGGACTTCGTGGGCATAGAGGCCCACTCGGATTTCGAATGTTTCACCATTCTGCTCCAGGGCGGTCCCGGTCTCCAGGTGCTCAACTCCGACGACTACTGGATGGAAGCGCCGCCGATCCCAGGTACGTTCATCGTCAACATAGGCGACATATTCGAGACCTGGTCGGGCGGTCTCTACAAGTCGACCCAGCACCGCGTGGTCAATACGGGCAGGGAACGGTATTCCATGCCGCTGTTCTTTGGTCTTGACTATGATGCGATCGTCGAGCCGTTGCCGAAATTCAAGACACCTGAAACCGTCACCAAGTATCCGCCGATCAAGGCCGGTGATCACCTGATGCGAATGACCGTCGGCACGTTCCGCTACATGTCCGACGCCGTCGACAAGGGCGAGATCGATCTGGAATTCGAAGTCCCCGATGCCAACCCGTTCAAGCGGCCGGCGAAGACGATTTCTGCCAAATAGCTGAAGTCACGGTGTATGTGTCGGCATGTGGCTCGACGCGTGTCCGCGCGCCGCACAGCGGCGCGAGACGTCGGGCGTGTCCGTGCTTGTTCCCCCGCAAAAAACACCGTGCCTTTTGTCCGAGGTCAATGCGCCGAGAGCCGTTTTGGTCTCTGGTCTTGCCGGGGTTCGCTCTCGGGAACCGGCTGTTTCCTGAAGCTTGAAATGCGTTCCCCGATTAGGATCACCTGACCGACGGAAGGCACATCATGGACCAGACAGTGAAATCGGCCCCTTCACAAGACAGGGATGCGGCCATGACCCGCGTGGACACATCTCCTTCCAGTACCGCCGGCACGACCGCAGCCACGTCTGCGAACGCATCGTCCGGCCATTCATCCGCAGTCCGCAAGAGCCATTCCCTGCTGTTGCATGAACGGTCGATTTCCAAGGGAAACAGGGCGGGGCTTCCCGAGAATTACCCCTACAAGCGGCGCATGAACCGGGCCCAGTATGAGGCGCGCAAACAAGAGCTTCAAATTGAACTGTTGAAGGTCCAGAACTGGGTCAAGGACAGCGGTCAACGCATCATCGCGATCTTCGAAGGCCGGGACGCGGCCGGAAAAGGCGGTACGATCAAGCGGTTCATGGAGCACCTGAACCCGCGCGGCGCACGTGTAGTCGCCCTTGAAAAACCGACGGAAGCGGAAAAGGGCCAGTGGTACTTCCAGCGCTACGTGAAGCACCTGCCCACCAAGGGGGAGATCGTTCTGTTCGACCGTTCCTGGTACAACCGGGCCGGTGTGGAAAAGGTCATGGGTTTCTGTTCGCCGGCAGAATACATGGAATTCATGCGCCAGGTCCCGGAGTTTGAACGCATGCTCGTCAGAAGCGGGATCCGGCTGTTCAAATTCTGGTTCTCGGTCAGCCGCGAGGAACAGCTGCGGCGGTTCCAGTCGCGCAACAGCGATCCTTTAAAGCACTGGAAGCTGAGCCCGGTCGATGTCCAGTCGCTCGATATGTGGGACGACTATTCCGAGGCCAAGGAGAGCATGTTCTTTTATACGCACACAGCGGACGCACCCTGGACCGTCGTTCGGTCCGACGACAAGAAGCGGGCCCGGTTGAACTGCATGCGCTACTTCATCCGGTCCATGTCCTATCCGGCTGCCGATACGGAAATCAATCTCGACGCAGATCCGAAGATCGTCGGGCCTGCGGATACATTTTACCAGACTTTGCAGGACTTCGACGCCACCAGGCAGTTCAAGGTCGAATGACAGATCGTGGTCAGGGGACGCCTCCGGACCAATTGCACAAGCTGGAGGCGAAACGGTGTGCAACCACGGCGCACCGTTCTTCCTGCATGAACGTCATGTCTTGACCCGCTCCATTTTCGGGTCAAGAAGCGGTGCGAGCGTGACGTCGGCCCTGACCCGTTCCGTGCCAACTTCAAGTTCATAATCCGCAGTGAGAACATGATCTCTGGTGACACCGTCCGGATGCCGGACGTAACCGATACCGATGCTCTTGCCGAGCGTGTGGCCATAGCCGCCTGAACTCAGCCAACCGCAGCGTTCGCCATTGCGGTAGATCGTTTCGCGGCCGGACAGGATAACGTCCCCGTCCGTCGTGAACGTCGCGAGCATCTTCTTCACGCCGTTTTCGCGTTGTGCCTGCACGGCGCTGCGGCCCTTGAAATCCGCATTGGACTTCATCTTGACGGCCCAGCCGAGCCCGGCCTCGTCGGGTGTGTGGTCCGGTCCGATATCGGATCCCCAGGCGCGATAGCCCTTTTCAAGGCGCAGCGTCTCAATGGCACGGTAGCCCGCATTGCGCAGACCGAAGGGCTCTCCCGCCTGATGCAGCGCGTCATAGACCGTCTGCGCATATTCCGTTGGCAGATGCAGTTCCCAGCCGAGTTCGCCGACATAGGTGATGCGCAGCGCGAGCACCGGACAGCCTGCAATTCCGATCCGCCGCGAATGGGCGAAAGGAAACGCATCATGGCTGACATCGGCCCGTGTACAGGCGGAAAGAATGTCGCGTGCCTTCGGTCCGAACAGCGACAGCACCGAGTTTGACGATGTGACGTCAACCAGTTGGGCATTCAGACCATCTGGAATGTTGCGCCTGATCCAGTCAAAATCATGCGTGGCGAAGCCGGTCCCGGTAACGATGTAATATTCGTCGATGGCGGTGCGCACGCAGGTCAGATCACACTCGATGCCGCCCCGGTCATTCAGCATTTGCGTATAGATGATCGAGCCGACCGGCTTGTCGACACGATTGGCGGCGATCCAGCTGAGCGCTCTCTCGGCATCCGGTCCCTTCAGGATGAATTTTGCGAAAGATGTCTGGTCGAACAGGACCGCCGCCTCGCGGGCGGCCTTGTGTTCCCGGCCGACCGGACCGTGCCAGTTCGGCCGCTCGAACGTGTAGATATCGCGCGCCTCTTCGCCACCTTCCGCGAACCAGTTCGGCCGTTCCCAGCCCAGCTTTTCGCCGAACACCGCACCTGCGTCTTTCAAACGGTCATAGAGCGGTGAGCGGCGGCAGGGCCGGCCGCTGTCATGCTCTTCCGACGGCCAGGCCATCGTGTAGTGCTTGCCATAGGCTTCCAGAGTACGGGTGCGCACCCAGTCCGTGTCTGTATGCGGTCGTCCGAACCGGCGGATGTCGACCGGCCAGAGGTCATAGGGCGGTTCTCCCTTGGCGACCCATTCGGCCAGGGCCATGCCCGCACCTCCGCCTGCGGCGATCCCGAACGCATTGAAACCCGCACCGATAAAGACATTTTCCATTTCCGGCGCTTCACCCAGAATGAAGTTGCCGTCCGGCGTGAAGCTCTCCGGCCCGTTCACCAGTTGCTTGATCCCGACCTGTTCCAGAGCAGGCACCCGCGGCAGCGACAACTCCATCAACTGTTCAAAATGATCGAAGTTGCTGTCCAGAAGCTGATAGTCGAATGGATCGGGAACACCGTCGACCGCCCACGGAATGCCGTTGGGCTCATAGCCGCCCATGACGAGGCCTCCGACTTCTTCCTTGTAATAAGTGAGCCGGTCCGGATCGCGCAGCGTCGGCAAGTCGGATGGGACCCCGAAATTCTCCGTGATCATATACTGGTGTTCGATTGACACGAGCGGCACGGTGACGCCGATCGTTGCCGCCAGTTCCCTTGTCCATTGCCCGCAGCACAACACCAGCTTCTCGCAGGTGATGTCGCCCTGCGCGGTCCGGACACCGGTCATCTTGCCGCGTTCTGTCAGGATCTGCAGAACAGGTGTGTTCTCAGCCAGCTTCGCGCCGGCAGCCCGTGCCCCCTTTGCGAGCGCCTGGGTGATGTCGGATGGACTCGCCTGACCGTCCGTCGGCAGATAGGCGGCACCAACGACATCGCCGATATCCATCAGCGGCCACAGATCCTGCGCTTCCTTCGGTGTCAAAAGCTGCATGTCGAGGCCGAAACTGTGCGCGGTGGTCGCCTGGCGCTTGACCTCGGTCCAGCGTTCGCTGTTGCAGGCCAGGCGCAGCCCGCCATTCATCTTCCATCCCGTCGCCTGTCCGGTTTCAGCTTCAAGCTTGTCGTAGAGCGAAATCGAGTATCCCAGAAGCTGGGTGATGTTGGCGCTGGACCGAAGCTGGCCGACCAGGCCTGCGGCATGCCAGGTGGAGCCGGAGGTGAGGGCCGCCTTTTCCAGGAGCAGAACTTCCTGACCCATCTGCGCCAGGTGATAGGCCGTCGAACAGCCGACGATGCCGCCGCCGATGATGATGATCTTCGAAGAGGTGGGGAGTGTCATGAGGGTTCTCACAATTCACGGAATTCGGAAAGGGCGGCGTTTAGCCGGTCCATGTTCTCGCGTGTGTATCCGGCATAGTCGAAATCCAGGTCCGAATGGATTTCCGATGTCATTGACCACAGTGTCTCGCGCATCAGGGAGGTGCATTTCATCGCCTTGTAGGCGCGCCAGTGTTTTTCTGCCGGTGCTTCGAAATACTGCTCCAGCATCGCGCGTTCCTGTGCTTCGCTCAGGCCGTTGTTCGACGACAGACCGGCAAGATCGAAAAGCGGGGAGTTGAAGCCGCCATATTCCCAGTCAATCAGCCAAAGGCGTTGACCGTCATCCAGAAGGTTGGCGGCGAGAAGATCATTGTGCCCGATGACCAGATCGACCGGTCCGGCGACCTCTTCCAGATCCGATAGCGTGTCCATCAGTCCGGGAAGCAGACCGGAGTGCGCGGACCCGTCGGCTTTCAGGCGGGTGGCATAGGTCCGGTTCACCTGGAACGGCCAGAAGGCGAGAACCGGTCCGGTGAGATGGACGCCAAGCTCCCGGTGCGCTCTGGCCACCAGATCGATGATCCTGGCAAGGTTTGCCGGATCCCTGACATCGGCTTCCTCGAAGGTCTTGGCGTCGACGAAGTCGAGCACGAGAACGCCGGGCTCCTGATGCACAACCGCGGGAGAAACTCCTGCCATTTCGGCAGCCCGGCTGAGCGCGAGCTCGTTCCAGCGCATGACGCCATGTTCCGGAATGTCATCCCCAAGGCGCACCACGAAACGGCGGCTGCCGTCGCGCACCAGAAGGTTGACGTTGGTGATACCGCCACCGAGCGGGGTAATGTCCTGAGGATCGGAAAAACAGGCAAGCGCGGCAGCGCGGGCAATGGCCGTATCAGACATGTGTTAAATCCCCAACCTTTCGCGCTGGCCTGCTGCAAGCGCGTTGATGATCCTGTCGGTGATGATGGCGATGAAGGCAACGGACAGTCCGGCAACGATCCCTTGTCCTGCATTGGCCTTTGTCAGCGCGATATAGACTTCCTGGCCGAGATCCCTCGTGCCCACGAGCGCCGTGATCACCAGCATGGACAGGGCGAGCATGATTGTCTGGTTGAGACCAAGGAAGAGATGCGGCGTGGCCAGAGGCAGCTTGATGCGCCACAGCAATTGCCGCTTCGTGCACCCCGACATCAGCCCGGCTTCGATCAGGGGCGGCGGCACCTCCTTGAGCCCATGCGCCGCATATCGGACCGCCGGGGCGAGGGCATAGAGGATCACGGCAATCATGGCGCTGAAGTCGCCGACTCGGAACAGCATGACGACCGGGATCAGATAGACAAAGCTCGGCAGCGTTTGCAGCGTGTCCATCACGCCGAGAATGACGCGTCCGGCCCGCGGGCTTTCCGCCGCCCAGATGCCGAGCGGAATGCCGATGAGCGTTGCGATCAGGACCGAGACACCGCACAGGTAAATCGTCACCATGGCTTTGGGCCACAGACCCGAGGCCGCGATGAAAGACATCAAAAGGCCGGCGAGCAGACCAATTTTCCAGCCGCCGACGCGCCAGGCGATCAGGGCTGTCGCCATGATCCCCCAGGCCCACGGAATGCCGGCGAAGAATTTCTTCACCGGCAGAAGCAGCCACTGCAGGATGACGGTCTTGATGGCCTCGAACGTATCGAAGAAATTGACGTTGATCCACTCCATCGTATTCGACCAGAACGGGCCTGTCGTGATTGTCAGTGCGTCCGGATAGGTCTGGATGGCCGGGACGAACTGACCAAGAATCAACGTCGAGGCAATGACCAGAAAGACGGTTCCCGACCAGGGATGACGTTGCAGAAGATTGCCTTCCAGCGGATGGCGCGCACTGCGTTCGGCAAAGGCCTGGCTTGCCCGATCGAGCGCGATAGCCATGACGACAATGCCGAGACCCGCCTCGATACCGCCGCCGATATCAAGGCGGCGCAGGCTCGAAAGAACGTCGAAGCCGAGACCGCCGGCGCCGATCATGGAGGCGATGATCACCATGTTGAGGGTCAGCATGATCACCTGGTTGACGCCGACCATCAGCGTCGGCACGGCGGAGGGAACGAGAACCTTCCACATCATCTGCCGGTTGCGGCAACCGGCCATTCGGCCCGCTTCGATCACTTCGGTCGGCACCGAATTGAGGGCGATGATCGTGACGCGGACCATCGGCGGCATTGCGTAGATCACTGTGGCAACAAGTGCCGCAACAGGGCCGAATCCGAACAGGATCAGGATGGGAACGAGATAGGCAAAAACCGGAACGGTTTGCATCAGATCCAGAACCGGCCGCAATAGGCGCTCGAACCAGGTGACCCGATAAGCCAGGATGCCGAGAAAAAGACCGCCAACAACACCGATCGGAACCGAGATCAGCACCGAGGCAAGCGTGACCATGGCGCTTTCCCATTGTCCGAAAACGGCGAGATAGAGGAAACACGCACCGACAAGAAGGGACAGGAACCAGTCGCGCGCATAATGCCCGATTGCCATGATCGTTACGATCACCGCGATCCAGCTGAGCGCCGGGGCAATCTGGACGGCAGCATCGCCGACACCGCTGGTGAACCCTTCGACCAGCAGGTTACGCAGGATCTGGTAGGGAGCTTCTATCAGGGCTGAAATCGCCCGGGTAAGGTCGCGGAACGAAAAGAAAAAAAAGCCGGCGCTTTCGACGAGCCAGTCGAGAAACGCGCTGATGCGGTCTTCGAGCGGCAACTCCCAGCCCTTTGGATAACGGACGATCCAACGGGCATCCAATGCCTTGTAAAGCTGGAAGGAATACGTCGACAACAGCCAGGTGACCGCGAACAGCGCGCCCCAGAACAGCCAGCCCGACTTCGCCGCCCGTGTCATCATCTGCGGCCCACCAGCACGTCGATGACCGCCTTGCGGGAAATCTGACCGACCGGCTTGCCGCCTTCCATGACCTTGTGCGGCAAGTCCGAGGCTTCGACCGGGTCGGCAATTGCGTCGATCACGGCGTCATGAGGAACTTCGCCGGCAAAGCTGTCGCCGTTCAGCGGTTCCATCAGTGAAGCGGCGCGGATCACTTTCGCGCGGCTGACGTGGCGGGTGAATTCGGCGACATAATCGGTTGCGGGCTGCAGCACGAGGTCTTCCGGCGTCGCCACCTGTTCGATGATCCCGTCTTTCATGACTGCAATACGGTCTGCAAGCCTGATCGCTTCGTCGAAATCGTGTGTAATAAAGACGATTGTCTTGTGAAGAATGTTCTGCAAGCGCAGGAATTCGTCCTGCATCTCGCGACGGATCAGCGGATCGAGTGCGGAAAACGGCTCGTCCAGGAACCAGATCTCCGGTTCGGCCGCAAGGCTGCGGGCAATGCCGACACGCTGTTGCTGACCGCCCGAAAGCTCACGCGGGAAATAGCCTTCACGCCCCTTCAGGCCGACAAGCTCCACCACTTCGCGGGCCCGCGCTTCGCGCGTTTGCTTGTCGACGCCCTGAATATCGAGCGGGAAGGCGGCATTTTCCAGAACCGTCAGATGCGGCAGCAACGCGAATTGCTGGAACACCATGCCCATCTTCTTTCGCCGGATCTGGATAAGTTCGTCTTCGCTGGCGCTGAGCAAGTCCTTGCCCTCGAAATGGATCTCGCCCGCAGTTGAGTCCACGAGCCGGGACATGCATCTGACAAGTGTCGACTTGCCGGAGCCGGAAAGCCCCATGATGACGAAGATCTCGCCCTTTCGGATCTGAACATTCACCGCCCGGACCGCGCCGATAAGATTGGCCGCCTCGAGGTCGGCGGAAGAGGGAGTGGAGTTGGTGTTTAAAAACGTATCGGCCTGTGCGCCGTAGAGCTTCCATACGTTCCGGCAATCGAGAATTACGGGCGTCGTCATCCAGTCCTCGGTGGAGGTTCTTTCCCTGTTTCAGGAAAATTCTCTTGGCAGTCATCCGGACAAGTGTCCGGCACGCACCGGTTCAGGTCGATGCGCGCCGGAAGTATGGGACGGTCTTACTTGGCAATCCAGCCCGACCATGTGTCCTTGTTGTCAGCCATCCAAGCCGCGACCGTGTCTTCCACGGACTTCCCGTTAAGGTCCACTTCCGTGACCATGGCACCATAGTCGGCATTGGAGAGGTTGAAGTTCTCGATCGCTTTCTTGGCGCCCGGCCACTTGTCGCCGACACCTGCCCAACTGACTTTCCAGATCGGGCCGCGCGGTTTGCCGCAGTCATAGGCCGCGTCCGGGTTCACACCGACGGACGGATCGGCGTAGCACTCGGGCGAAAAGGGCGGGAATTCAACGAATTCACCATCGTATTTCGCCGGTGCCCAATGCGGTGCATAAACCCAGAGCATGATCGGGTCCTGGCGCTGATAAGCCGCTTCCAGCTCTGCAAACAGAGCGGCATCCGTACCGGCATGGACCACTTCGAAATCAAGACCGAGCGCTTCGACGCGCTCTTCGTCGAACCCGCCCCAGGTGACCGGGCCGCCGAGATAGCGGCCGAAGGGAGCCGTTTCCGGTGTCGCGAACTCCTCTGCGCAATCCTTAAGCGCTTCCCAGTTGGGAAGACCCGGGCAGCGTTCCTTCATGTAGGCGGGGTACCACCATTCCTCGATCGCCTGCAGACCTGTTTCTCCGAGATTGACGACATCACCGGTCGCGAAGGCCTCATCCATTGCCTCACGTCCCGTGGTTTCCCAGATTTCCATGGCAACGTGGAGATCACCCGTTTTCAAACCGGCGAACTGGGCAATGTAGTCGGCCTGAACGTATTCGACGTTGTAGCCTGCTTCCTTCAGGATCTCTCCCATGAGCTTGGTCGTGATCAACTGACCGGACCAGTCATGAAGAGTGAGCTTGATCGGATCGCTGGACTCGGCGGCAAGCGCTGGCGCGACAGCCAGCATCGCGGACAGTGCCAATGAAACGCGCTTCATATTTTTCTCCCCGTCTGAAATTGCCAATGCATGACTGCCCGGGCGTCCTGCTCCGGAAGCTGCCATCTCGGCACAACACCCACATAGACTGTCAGCATAAATCAACAAAAAGCAACATTTAGGTTCGCTTTTTGTGGATTTTGGATACATTTTGAGCATTCGCTGTTCATTCGAACGTCAAGACTCACCCAAAGCTCGGGAACTCGAGAGATGCCGGACTATTCAAGCAGGTTGGAAAAGGCAGTCGCGATCACCGCGGAAGCCGCGCCCGTCAGTCTTTCCCATTTCAGATGTGATCCGGAGATTGAAACCAAAGCGGACGAGAGCCCGGTGACCCTCGCGGACAAGGCAACGGAGAGGGCCCTCAGAACCAGTCTCCAGCAGCACTTTCCGGACGAAGCGATCTTCGGCGAGGAATACGGACAGACAGGCGAGGGG
Organism: Pseudomonadota bacterium; assembly: GCA_039818365.1. GTDB lineage: Bacteria > Pseudomonadota > Alphaproteobacteria > Rhizobiales > Stappiaceae > Roseibium. The sequence goes on along the minus strand of JBCBUA010000020.1, from coordinate 5,586 downwards.
ACCGCAATGTGGATCATCGATCCCATCGACGGCACGCGCTCTTTCATTGCCGGTTTGCCGTTGTTCGGCATGTTGCTCGGATATCTGGAGGAAGGCCAAGCGAAACTCGGCGTGATCCGGATGCCGGCACTCGGTGAAGTCTATGCCGGCGGCGAAGGTTTGAACGCTTCGTGCAACGGCAACGAGATCCGTGTAAGCACGTGCAGGTCATTGGACGCAGCCCGTCTGTTCATCAACGAAGGCGACAAGCTGGCCGTCGCGGAACCTCGCGCATTCGATCGTCTTGTCCGCTCTGGACAGCTGCGCAGGATGTCGGCCGACTGTTATCCGCATGCCCTGGTCGCGCGTGGTCTGGCCGATGCCGTCGTGGATTGCGGCCTGCAGCCCTATGACTATCTGCCGGTCTCGGCCGTCGTCGAGGCAGCCGGCGGCATCATGTCCGACTGGCAGGGCAATCCGCTGACAATGGCGTCGGATGGACGGACGGTGACGGCAGCAACACCAGAACTGCATGCCGACCTTCTGGATATCCTCAACCGGCCCTGACAGCGGCTACATGTGCATCGAAGGAAGGGTCCTGCATCAGCTTCCGGCACCGGTCGAACCTGCCGGTGGCATAGGCCCAGAAGTCCTCGGCCGGGTTGTCGTCCGCCAGCTGGATAAGGCCCCACAGGGTCCAGAGCAGATCGCACATGGCCTTGTAGATCACAACACGGCCAGTTTCGGCCGCCGTCGGTCTGCGGCCGAAATAGGCTTCCAGCATTTCGGCATCCTGGTCGGCGGACATGCCCGCCTCGACGGAGAGGTCGCCGAGATCCCAAAGGGGATCGTTCATTCCGGAATACTCCCAGTCTACGATCCACATCTTCTCACCGTCATCCAGGAAGTTTTCACACAAAGGATCGCAGTGGCACGGGGCAAGAGGCAGATCCGCGGCAGCCAGCACCGCGCCGACCGGCATTGCGGCGGCGACCACGTCTTCATATCCGTCCGGCAGGGAAACATCTTTTGTCGACAGAACCTTGAGATAGTCGTCAATCATGGAAAAGAGTTCGAACCGGAACTGGAAGGTCTCCCCCGATCCGTGCAGGCGCGCAAGGGCCGCGCCGGCCCGGCCCGGTGAGCCGGCACGCGATTTGAAGAGATCCGGCGTCATCGTCTCGATCCCGTCGATCGTGCGCGTGATCATGATCCCGGACGCGGCGTCGGCGTAAAGCATCTCTGCGGAAACGCCGGCACGGGCGGCCGCCTCCGCATTGTGTTTCTCAACGGCGCGATCAATGTATTCCTCTGTGTTTTCACCCGGGATACGCACGATCACCGACTGGTCTTCCAGGTCGACACGGTGCACGAGATTGGTCAGGCCACCGAGGCGGCTTATGTGCCTTGCCGAGGTGACATCGGCAAATTGCGGCGCGGAGCGCAGGGCCGCGAGTACCTTTTCTGCGTGTTCGGTCATATTGCCCCCGTTTTCATTCCTTGAGTGCGCGGTTGTCCGGATCGTAGAGCGGGCTTTGTGCCCGCGTGACCGGATGCCGCTCGCCGAAGACCTCAAGACTGAAGTCTGAACGGTCCCAGTGCGCCTTGTCCAGATAACCGCGTATGATTGTCCGGCCCACCGTGTAGCCGTAACCAACCGAGGTTGCCGAAGAGACGACCCGGTCTCCAAGCAAAATGGTTTCCCCGCCTGTCAGCGGCAGGTGTTTGGTCGTCACGAACGTGCAGAGTTTTCTGTCCACGCCGTTGTGTTTCTGCGTTTCAAGAACGGATCGCCCGAGGAATTCGTCCTTAGACTTGAGATGCACCCGGAAGCCGAGGCCCGCTTCGATGGGGGTGTAGTCCGGCGTGACATCGGCGGACCAGTAGACATAGCCCTTTTCCATTCTGAGGCTCTCGATTGCACGATAGCCGACATTGGCGATGCCGTGCGTCTCGCCCGCTGCCCAGAGCGTGTCGTAGACGTGGGCCGCGAATTCCGTGGGGACATGCAGTTCATACCCGAGTTCGCCGACATAACCGATGCGTGCGGCACGGACCGGGGCTGCACCGACGACGATCTCCTTCATCGTGGAGAAGGGGAGTGCGGCATTGGAAACATCGCTCTCGGAGGCAGCCGCCAGCACATCGCGCGCCCTTGGTCCGACAACGTTGATGACGGCGTAGCCGCTGGTAACGTCGATGAGATGCACCGAGGCCTTGTCGGGCAGGTTTCGTCTGATCCAGTCGCTGTCGTGAACGCCGAACCCGGACCCGGTCACGAGGTAGAACCGGTCGGTGTCAAGACGGAGGATCGTGACATCCGCTTCGACACCGCCGCGTTCATTGCACAGCTGCGTATAGATGACGGAGCCGACCGGTTTGTCCATGTTGGAAACGGCCAGCCGTTGCAGGACGGCAAGGGCATCCGCGCCGACAATCTCGAACTTGGAAAAACTCGACTGGTCGATCAGGGCGACCCGCTCGCGCACGGCCCTGTGTTCCTCGGCGGCATAGTGTTTCCAGCCCGGCTCCAGAAAATCCAGCTGATCGACCGGTTCCACGCCGTCAGGTGCGAACCAGAGCGGCCGTTCCCAGCCGTTCTTGGACCCGTAAACCGCGCCCTGGTCCTTGAGCCTCTGGTAAAGCGGTGACAGGCGCAGCTGGCGCGCGCTCGTGTGTTCCTGGCCGGGATATCGTTTTTTGTAGTGATGCGCATAGTGCTCGACAGCGCGCGGATACATGAAGGTTCTCGTGCCGTGATGCGGCCCGAAACGGCGCACGTCGAGCGGCCAGAGATCGAGCGAAGGACGGCCCTCCACGACCCATTCCGCGATCATCTCCCCGGCACCGCCACCGGCTGCAATACCGTAAAGAAACCCTGTTGCCATCATCAGATTGTCAAAGCCCGGCTGCCAGCCCATGACGAAATCGCCATCGGCGGAATAGGGGATCGGCCCGTTGATGACCTGGCGGATCCCGACTTCGTTGACAATGGGCGTCACCTGGCTGGCGAGATCCGCCAAGGGCAGGAACCGGTCCAGGTTTTCCGGCAGCAGCTGGCGCACGAAAGCGCCGGGAATGCCGTGGTCTCCAAAAGGAAGCGTATCTTCTTCGTAGCCGCCAATCACCAGGCGTCCGGCTACATCCGGCTTGTAATAGACCAGGCGTTCCGGGTCGCGCAGTGTCGGAAAGTGTCCGACTTCGGTTCCGGTCGGTTCGGTGACGATATACTGGTGCTCGACCGCGCAGGCGGGGACGCGAATGCCCATTTTGGCGCCCAGTTCCCGGCTCCACATGCCGGCCGCGAGGATAACCGTTTCCGCATCGAAAGTGCCGTCACTTGTCTCCACTGCCGTGATCCGGCCATTGGCGACGGCAAAATCCCGGACTTCGACGCCCTGTCGAAGGTCAGCCCCCTGGCGCCGCGCCGCACCCGCCACAGCTTGGCAGAGCGAGGCCGGGTCGACATAGCCGTCGGACGGGATGAAGGCCGCCCCTTCCAGGCCGCGCGCCTCGATCAGCGGGAAGAGATCCTTTGCCTGGTCGGGTGAAATGATCTCCATTTCAAGGTCGAAACTGCGCGCCATGGTTGCCAGGCGCTTGGCCTCCAGCAGACGTTCCCGGGTTGCGGCCAGTCTGAGCGATCCGGTCTTTTTCCAGTCGAACTGCATGCCTTCCTCATCCTGGAGGCGGTCGTACAGTTCGACGGACTTTTTCAGCATGCGTGTGGTGTTGCGCGACGAGCGCAATTGTCCGACCAGTCCCGCCGCGTGCCAGGTCGCACCTTCTGTCAGGGCGGCCCGCTCCAGGAGAACCACATTCCGCTCTCCCATCCGGGTCAGGTGATAGGCGATCGAGCACCCGATGATACCGCCGCCTATGATCAGGTGTTTTGCCGAGTGTTGGGTCATTCTGCGCATCCGCATGAGGTGTGTCGGAGCAAATGCTAACAAAAACCAACACCACCACAATAGGAATGTTGATTTTTGTTGAATTGGCAGTGCAAAATAGACTTATTCGGCCAGAAACTTTGGTGTAAACAGGCTTCATGTCGAAATACGAAACAATGCTCCTGCAGACAGTGGACATGCGCGGCACCGTCAGTGTGCAGGAACTCTCGCGCATTCTCGGAGTGTCGGATCAAACCATCCGGCGGGTGTCTCGCCCCCTTGTGGACCGCGGCGCCTTGCAGAAGGTGCATGGCGCGCTGGTGTCGACCAAGTCTGCAGCGGACCTGCCGTATCTCGCGCGCATGAACCTGAACCGGGATGCCAAGGTCGCGATTGCCGGGGAGGTCGTGAAGATCATCCAGGATGGTGACAGCATCGCCATCGACACCGGTTCGACCTCCGGTTTTGTCGCACAGGCCCTGCGAAACCGGCGCGAACTCACGGTGGTCACCAATTCCGCCTATGTTGCCAGTACGCTTGCGATGATCCCCGGCAACAATGTCTCCATGGCGGGAACCCAGCTGCGGGATCATGATGGTGCGTCCTTCGACCGGTCGGCATTCGACGTCATCGAACGCATGCAGGTGGACTATGTGCTGCTGTCGGCCTCGCTGGTCGATGCGCGGAAAGGCTTTCTCGTCCACGAGCAGTGCGAGGTTGATATCGCAAGCGCGATGCTGGCCAATGCCGGCCGGGCGATCATGGCGGTCGATCACTCCAAGTTCGAACCGCAATTGCGCAAACCCGCACTCCGCCAGCCGACACTGAAACCCGGCGACTATCTCGTCACCGACCGGGCACCACCTGCCGATTTCGCAGGCCTGTTCGCAGACCTCGAAATCCGGTTTCCCTGATCTGCCCTTGCAGCGGGACAAACCGGCCGGCAAGCGCAGATCGGATGCTTTCGCTGCCTTGTGAACGAACTGGTTTCGGAAACAATTGGCTAGGAACCAGGATTAACGGAGTCAACGTACTTTCTTCCCGTCAATCAGTTGGTCGTCACGGGCCTAAAACAAATCCCGCCCCGGAGCCGAAGATCAGCTGACGAAGAATGGCGATCACCGGGAAAAATGCAGCTATTTGAACGCTCGTAGTCTAACTGCACGATGTGTCGCGATGTTTTTTGCGATTTTCCAGGATGATGTCTTTCGGGGAGTTTGGGAAAATATAATCTTCGTTTTGCAGAATAGACAGCCGATCTAGATCGTCAAAATCGGTGAGTGCCACTGCTTTCAAAAAGGTGAAATCTCCCGCAATCGACCCGTCATCCAAAAGCTGATGGATCGCAGCGCCATCGATTTCCCCGGCTTCGGCCAATTTGCACAAAGCCACCACCGCGGTTCGATAGCTCGGTGTTTGCGAGATACGAAATGACGCGTACTTAGTCGCATCACTGGTCTGGAAGGCAGATTTGGAAGAGCGAAACACCGTTCGCAGAATTGGAAACGCTTCTTTGCCCAGAGCGGCAATACCAGCGAAGGTGGCAGAGGTCGTGTTGATGGTTAGGGGATCCCCTGCGAGCGCTGCCAACTGATTTTTTTGCTTCAAGAGCTGTTCTGGCGGCAAGTTTGCGATTTCGTGACTTATTGATTTGAATGAGCCTCGAATTTTTTGGATGCCTTCGGCGTGCGCAATGTCCGTGTAATGCTGCGCAACG